>CAWUKV010000081.1:0-22222 GCA_963923025.1 uncultured bacterium | reverse complement strand
ATTTGTAGACCGCCTATTTGTAGACCGCCTATTTGTAGACCGCCTATTTGTAGACTGACTGCAGACCTTGCCTGAACCTGCCTTTACTCCTTGCCCATGCTAGATGCGCTCATTGTTATTTCATTTGTAATTGCTGGGGCGGGCATTGGGTTCTACGGCATTGACCTGTTACCCGACACAGCGCTACAGCAGGTCAATAGTTTAGAAGGCCTGGGCTCGGTCACGGCTGGCTTTGGCGCGTTGATTGGCACGGGCGTTGGCCTGGCAGTGCAAACCAGCTATCGCCGGTTAGAAAAGCAAATTCGTGAGATGCCGCCGGATCGGATTTTGGCGCGGGCAGCCGGTCTAGTCATTGGCCTGTTAATTGCCAACCTGATGTTAGCGCCGCTGTTTTTGCTGCCGATTCCACCCGAATTTGGCTTTATCAAACCGCTGACAGCAATAATGGGCAGCTTGCTGTTTGCGGTCAGCGGTATGAACCTGGCGGATAGTCAAGGGCGCGCACTGCTACGACTGATTAATCCCAATAGCGTCGAGGCAATGATGATTGCCGAAGGAACGTTGAAGCCTGCCGATACCAAAATTGTCGATACTAGCTGCATCATCGGTGGCCGCATCGAGGGACTGATGAAAACCGGCTTTTTGGAAGGGCAGATTCTAATTCCGCAGTTTGTACTGGAAGAACTACAGGCAGTAGCCGATGCCTCTAATGATCAGAAGCGCGTACGGGGTCGGCGCGGCTTAGACGTCCTTCAGCGGCTGCGTACCAGCTATCCGGAGCGAGTAATTATCAACGCAGCTGACTATGACGATATTGCTAAAGTGGACGCCAAGCTCGTCAAGCTGGCCCAAGAGCTGAATGCGGTGCTGCTGACCAACGACTACAACCTCAACAAGGTCGCCAGCGTGCAGGAGGTCCCCGTCCTCAACATCAACGACTTAGCCCAGGCCATTCGCCCGACGTACCTACCAGGTGACGATCTGGACATCAAGATTCTGAAGGAAGGCAAAGAGGCCTCTCAAGGCGTGGGATACCTGAACGATGGCACGATGGTCGTCGTGGAAGAGGGACGCGAATATATTGGCGATAAGCTAACGGTCGTTGTGACGGGCGCTTTGCAGACTTCGGCAGGGCGAATGATTTTTGCGAGGCCCAGTACGGCAACGGTCAGTAGTTAAGACGGTCGGATAGCCATAGCTTTGTCCATAGCGCAACTGTACATCCCGACAGAGCCTGTGCAGAGAATATAAATACTTGCGAACATCCCTGTTGGACGTAGTGAGCTTTCCTGGTCAGAGAACAAGGTTGGTGAAGGTGCCCGGACTGCGAAATAGTGACCCGCTTAGATTCAGCCGTAGGCTAGGTCAGCAATAGCGTAACCCCGCAAAGCCTTTGTCAGCGTTGAGCTACCCTGCGGGAAGGCAAAGCCTACGAGAGGAACGCTTGTCAGGCAGGAAATGGAGACCTTCTTAGACTCAGACGCAGCGCCCGAGTCCATCAGGGCTGCGTCCAGAAATATCCGTAACATCTCTCTACTGAGTTTATTGCCGGGTTAGCGAAAATAAGGAAACGTCATTGAGTCTGGGATACAATGCCCAAATTATCTTCCTTCACTACTTCAGTTTCGCAAAGCAATAAACCTGACACTTTTCAGTCTGTATTAATAGAGCTAGGGCAGCAGGCACTTAAAACCTCCAGCGCAGCTGATCTTTTTCGGACCAGTGCAGAGGCCATCGTGGAGGCTATGGATGCGGACTGCTGTAGCCTCTGGGTCGTTCAGTCTGATGGACGGACATTAGGGCGAAGTAGCCATTACGAAAAGGGGGAAACGAAGTCCAGCGAAAAGACGATAACTGTCACTCTCGATAGCACCAACAACCTGCTCTCCCATCAGGCTTCCTTATCTGAAGGGGCTGCACCAAAGACGCCAACGGCAATGACCTGTCTAGCTACGCCAGTGATGGACAGCTTTGCTAACGGGGTCGATATGCTCATTTCAGGTAAAGATCGTCCGCTTGGCGTGTGCTCTGTGTACACCAAGGGTACCTGTCATTTTTCAGAAACAGAACTTCAGTTTCTAAAATCTGTTACGCATATTTTCGCCTCTGTGATGGAGCGTCAGGGGGCTGAACGTTTGGTCCAGCTACAAAGGCAGATTCTAGAACAGATTGCACTAGGGCAAGCACTGGGTGAAATCTTCAACAATCTCTGTCTTTTGGTTGAAGAGCTTTTGCCTAGCGCCTACTGTTCAGTTATGACGGTAGATGAAATGAGACAATCCCTTAAGGCTGAGGCAGGCCCGAGCTTACCACCTGACTATGCAGCCGGGGTTGATGGTCTGCTAATCGGACAATGTTCTGGGTCGTGCGGTACAGCCGCATATCGAGGTGAAGCTGTTTTTGCAAATGACATTAACACGGACCCGCTGTGGTCCCCTTTCCGGGACTTCGCACTGGGCCATGGCATATTAGCTTGCTGGTCCATTCCCTTCGTGGCTAAAGACCGCACGGTACTAGGGACCTTTGCTATTTCCCACCGTTTTCCCTGTAAGCCAACAGCCTACCATAGACAAATTTTGAATATGGTGGCACATCTGGCCGCGATCGCTTACGAAGCGTATCGTTCAGCTCAGATGCTTCTGCAAGCTAATCAGCGTCTAGAAGATAGAGTCGATGAAAGAACTCGTGAGCTAAAAGTTACGCTAGAACAACTGCAACAAACACAAGCGCAGTTAATCCAAGCAGAGAAGATGTCTGGATTAGGCCAAATGACCGCAGGCATAGCCCACGAAATCAATAACCCGATGGGATTTATTGAGGGTAACCTTGAACATTTATCTGACTACACTCAGAGCCTACTAAAGGCAATTTCACTGTACCAGGCGGCAGATTTAGACGATAACCCAACCCTACAGTCGGCTTTACGGAAACTTGACCTAGCATACATAGAACAAGACTTACCCGGTCTTTTGAAGTCAATGAATACGGGGGTTCAGCGTGTCAATGACATCGTTAAGGGCCTGCGTAACTTCTCTCGCTTAGACGAAGCTGAACAGAAGGCTGTCGATATTCATGAGGGATTAGATAATACCCTCATGATTCTTAACCATCGCATCACAGACTGCAACGACTTGGCTTCGGTCTACCTTGATAAACAGTATGGCTCGATTCCCCTGTTCACATGCTACGCAAATCAGCTCAACCAAGTATTTATGAATATATTGAACAACGCGATTGATGCGCTTGAAGATCGGCGTCAGCGGTACTGTCTTGACCCAACGACGGATAGGCCCGAAATTTCAATCAAGACTCAGATCCAAAACGATCAGCTGCAAGTTGTGATCGCAGACAACGGCGCAGGCATCGCGGCTGAGTCACAGGATCACATTTTTGAGCCGTTTTTTACAACCAAGCCAGTCGGCAAAGGGACAGGCCTAGGCATGGCAATTAGCTATCAAATTATCACCGATACACACAATGGCAACATCTCGATTGCCTCTGAACAAGATAGTGGAACAACAGTGACAATTTTGCTCCCTTGTGTGCCCTAGGGAATAGCGGTCACATAAGGGACCAGCCGATGCCCTTACACCTTGCCCCCTTTTCCCTGTCCAGCTTTTGCCGAGATAGAACAGGTCAAGTCAAGCGAGAAACGCGATAAGAACCCTCCGACCGCTGTACTTTCACATTGAGATAGGCTCATATGCTGCAATACGGTAAGCAGCTAAAACTGTCGTGACCAGGTTTTAGGCCAGCGTTCAACAACAACCTTAGTTTGGGTAAAAAACTCGACCGCATGCTGACTTTGTCCATGAAGGTCACCGTAGAAGCTGTCCTTCCAACCACTAAAAGGGAAAAACGCCATAGGGGCGGCGACGCCGATGTTGATACCGATATTGCCTGCTTCGGCCTCGTAGCGGAACTTTCGAGCGGCTGCACCAGAGGTGGTAAACAGGCAAGCCATATTGCCCCAGCGGCTGTTGTTGACCCAGGTAATGGCGTCTTCTAAGGTGTCGGCATGGATCAGGCTAAGGACGGGGCCGAAGATCTCGGTGTTGGCAATTTCACCTTGAGCCGGAATGTCCTGCAACAGAGTGGGACGGACGAAGCTGCCGGTCTCGTAGTCAGGAATATTGGGCTGACGACCGTCTACGAGCAGCTTAGCGCCTTCGTCTAAACCAGTTTGAATGAGGGATTCGATGCGGGTTTGACTATCGGGAGTAATGACGGGGCCCATTTGAATGTCTGGATCGAGGCCGTTGCCAACAATGCGAGTTTGAGCAGCAGTCGCGATCGCGTCTACAAACCGCGCCTTCACATCCCCCACCGTAATCGCCACGGACGCTGCCAAACACCGCTGTCCCGCACAGCCAAAGGCGCTATCCGCCACAATTCGCGTGGTCATCTCCAGATCCGCATCGGGCAAAATCACGACCGGATTCTTCGCACCGCCCTGGCACTGCACCCGCTTGCCATAGGCCGCTGCTTCGCTGTAGACGTATTTGGCCACCGGACTAGAGCCGACAAAGCTAATGGCCCGCACCGTGGGATGGTGCAACAGCGCATCCACCACCGTTTTGCCCCCGTGCACCAGATTGACCACCCCCGCAGGCAGATCGGTCTGGTCAATCAGCTCCCCAATTTTCTGCATGGTCAGGGGCACTTTCTCAGATGGCTTGATGATGCAGGCATTACCGCAGGCCACCGCGTAGGGAAAAAACCAAAAGGGAATCATCGCCGGAAAGTTAAACGGGGCAATCACACCGACCACCCCTAACGGCTGACGAATCATTAGCTCGTCAATGCCACGGGCAATGTCCTCGGCATGGGTGCCCTGCATCAGTGTGGGAATGCCGCAGGCCACTTCAATGTTCTCAATCGCCCGCTGAAGTTCACCGTTCGATTCTTTTAGGGTTTTGCCACACTCCTGGGTGATCGTGCGAGCCAGATTGTCGCGGTGCTGCTCAAGCAGAGTTTTAAGCTGAAACAACGGCTGAATCCGCTCTACTGGGGGCACCCGTCGCCAGGTTTTGAAGGCTTCAGCGGCGGCAGTTGCAGCCTGGTCCAAATCGGTTTTAGTGGAGAGTGGCACCTGCCCCAGCAGATTGCCCGTTGCAGGGTTCATCACAGGTAGCGTATCTGCACCTGCGCTGGGTTGCCACTTGCCGTCGATGTAGTTCTGAAGCTGCGCCATCGGTGCCTCCTGCCTGGGTACTCGCTAACCTATAGTCTGCGTCATTTAGGCGAGGACACCAAGGGGCGTATCAATGGCTGCTCCAGCTACAGGTCCCACACCGCCCGCAGATCAAGTAATTGTGGCTGGTCGTCATAGGGCACCAAAATCTCCGGTGCCGTCTCAGCTAGGTCTAAAATCCAGTCGGCATGGGAGAGAAAATCCGCCACGGTTTCAAGGGTCGCGGCCGACTCCGGTGGGACGTAGCCATCGGCCTTACTGGCCTGCTGATGGGCTAGCTGCCCCTGAATCAGAGGATGGCTAAAGTCAATGGCTTCTGTCTCCGACCATCGCAGCCCCGTAATGGTGTCTCGACAGGTCCGGACTGGGCTACTCTGCCAAAAGACCATCTGGAAGGTTCTACCCTGCGGGGTTTCGACCTTAAAGGCATAGTCTTCTAGAAACATATCGCGATGCTGGGCGTAGTTCAGCACGGGCATCTCTCGACGCAACAGGCAGCCTGCGATGCTGTCAAACTCTTCCTGGTAGGGACGGCGCAGTTCTAGCATCAGTAAGCCGAACAACGCGGCAAAGACGCTAACTGTTCCCCAAGCCAGCAAACTGACGGCTAACGCGCCCCCAATAATCCAGCGCCTGGATTGAGATCGCACGTTTGATTGATTCGTCGCCATACCGTCTCCTGCTCATAGGAACAGCTTCAAGCATCCACTCCAGATTTACGCCAGATTCAGCGCCTTCACCCAAAGCTCATAGACTCATGGGCCATTAAACAAATACAAACACCTCACTCTCCATCGACAGCGACACGCCTGTTTGAATCACAGCAATCAGCTCATCCGCAAAGCCCCGCTGCTCATCTCGATTGATCCACAGCGCATACCCAGTTTCGCCCCCCGGCAGCATGTAGTTGGTCTGCAGTCGATACTGCGCCCCCTGCCCCAGTTGAATCCGGTCCTCACTACCCAACCCTCGAATCAGCGCAAAATCCTCCGTCCCCAGCCGATCCGCTAGGCCATCACCGTAAAAAATGCCGCTGCCACTGGCAAGAACAAACCGATCCGCGCCGTCGCCACCAACTAGCAAATCTTGCTCACCTCTACCCAGCGTGCTGCCCGTTGTGCCCAACAGCCAGTCCTGCCCGGCCCCACCATAGAGCTCGTCATTGCCCGGTCCGCCCGTGAGTTGGTCGTCTCCAGCCTGACCGTACAGTCTATCGTTGCCGCCATTGCCAAATAACTGGTCGTTACCCGCCCCACCCTGTAATCCATCGTCTCCGTCCTGACCAAATAGCTGATCGGCTCCGTCATAGCCTCGACCAATGTCCGCACCCGGCGTTCCAGAGAGGCGATCTGCCCCAGGGGTTCCGTCAAGGAGCAGCGAGGTAGTCGGATCGAGGGGAGTGGGGGGTGGCGCTGGGGCTGGGGTCGGCGCTGGCGTCGGTGCTGGTGCTGCGCCTGACTGGGGCACCAGCTCGATCACCCGCAAATTGTCTTTAACGTTCAAGCTCAGCTGACCCTCTTGAATGGACAGGCTGTCGGTGCTGAGGTTACCGCTGTCAAGAAAGGTATGAACCGTGGCTGTTGAGCGCAGAGACTGCGGTAGGGTCAACGTCACCCGCTGATCGGGAATATCCGTCTCACCAGGCGCAGTAGACTCGCCAATCCACATCGCCAGATAGAACGTGCCGTCCCGTTTCTGCAGAAGTGTGTGGTCCACGTTTTCAGTTTGGCCGCTGAGCCCTACTGAAAGCTGACTGGGGGAAAAAGACGCCCCCGGATCGTCAAACAAGTCAATAAAGTTCTTGAGACTTCGATAGGCAGGTTTGGGCGACCCATCACCGTTGAGTAAACCAAACTGCTCACCGCCCTGGTCCACTAGCTCGTACAAAAAGGTCCGGTCTAGCCCAGCGTTGAAGTGGGTCAGAAATAAACGCGGCAGGTAGCGCGCGACAACTGCTTCATCCAGCGGTGGCTGGGTGGGATGTGCGCCATCCTGCCAGCCGGTTTCCGTGGAAATAACTGGGTCCCCACCGCTGACTTTCTGGGCCTCCGCCAGATTCCAGGTCAGACTACCGTAGCCGTTGGCACCCCAGCCGTCGGTTTCTGGTGGGCGTCCGGCCCAGTAGTTGTGAATGTTGCCATAGTCCGTGTAGGCGGTCAGGTTGCCCACGCGATCGCGACCTTCAACCGTCACCACCGACGGTCCAATCACGGGAATATCTCGCAGCAGCGGATCGCCATTGACTTTCTCGTAAAGCTGACGCTGCCCTTGGCGAGTTGGCCCAATCCAGTCACTAATGCCCTGTAAGTCGGGTTCGTTCACCCCCTCAAAGGCACTAATTGCCTGACCCGACCATTGGTAAACCTCATCTAGCAGATCGTAATTGGTCGGATTATTGCCCCTTGTATTCAGGGTCTGAGTAATCAGGTTAAACTCAATGCCTTCGTCCGCCAGTTCCCGCAGGCGCTGGTAGTAGAAGGTATCTTCGTTCACACCTGGGTAGGTGTAGACCCCGTCTCGAACGTGGCGCACGTCGAGGTCGAGTAGGCGGGGTTTGATCAAACTGTCGAAGCGGTCGTAGATTGTGTCGGTGTAGTGCAGGTGGATATTGACACCCACAGTATCGACCAGGCTATCGGCAGGGCGAGCCTGTACTGCCTGGGGCATAGGCTGGAGCATAAATTTTCAAGTCTGAGGGTACTGCTCTAGCCCGTAACAACAACGAAAAAGGGAACGCTGGTCAACAAAGAACAGGAAAATGGAACTGCGCCAGAACTGATCAGCGCGGTAGGCCCGGCGAGAGCTTGCCCTCTGCCTCTTGCCTTCATCCTTTTCCTTGAGTCACTCAAAACTCAGACTTTGGCATCAGACTTCGGAAAATCAGCCTCAAGAATGGAGCAAAACAATAGCTGACCGAGTAGTACTGTGCCAATTGATTTATTAGCACAGTCGATTGCAAACGGTAGGATACTCGGGTCGCTTGATCGGGCTGGGGTATGTCTGTATTGATTTCGGCGGTGCTGCCGATTGCACTGGTGGCGCTGGTAGGGGTAGGGGTCGGACGGGCCTTCGATCTGGACTTGAAGACACTGGCGCGACTGAATATTTACGCGCTGCTGCCTGCACTGGTGCTGACGGGGTTGGCTGAAACAACACTGGATCTGAGCAGCGCGATCGCAATCGTCATCACCTTCTTGCTCAACACCACCCTGCTCTATCTGCTGGCCGTTGTCCTGGGTTACCTGCTAAAGTTCTCGCCCGATGAAAAGAAAAGCCTGATCGCCACAACAACCTTTGCGAATGTCGGCAACATGGGCCTACCATTTGTTCTTTTCTCCCTTGGAGATGCTGGACTCGAACGTGCCATCGTCTATCTAGTGGGGTCTAGCCTGCTGATTGCCAGTATCTTCCCCATCGTATTAAAAGGTGCAGGGCTACGAGCGGGCATCGGCTACACACTACGACTGCCCGTGTTCTGGGCGGCAATGGCCGGGTTCGCCCTCCAAACCTGGGGCGGAGACTTGCCAGAATCAGTTAATCGGGGCATTACCCTCCTCAGCGGGGGGGCCATTCCCATTGCGCTACTCACGTTGGGGATTCAGCTATCGCGTACCCAATTTGTTTTTGGACGGTACGAATGGTTTGGTGCAGGACTGCGACTGCTGGCCTCTCCAGCTCTGGCCTATACGGTGGCTCGGCTAGTTGGCCTTAGTGGTTTAGACTTGCAAGTCGTAGTGCTACAGGCTGCAATGCCCGTTGCCGTCAACTCTCTTATTTGGGTCACGGAGTTAGGCGGCGACGCTGTGCGAGTTGCGCGAACCATTGTGTTATCTACATTTTTGAGTTTCTTGACACTGCCGATAGTGTTATGGCTCAGTACGTTGTAATGCTCACTCAAGCCCTACCCGAAACAGCAATAGCGCAACGGTGGCCAGGCTTTCCCGCAGTGGGCTGGTGTTGCACTAAAAAAACTAAAAAATTTTGAGTCTGAATTTAGCCTTTTAGCAAGAGAGCTGCACGGTTGTTGCACCCTTTTTACTGGTGCTAATCAGTCCAGAATCAGCTTGTCAGCTGGAGAATCTTATCTCTAGAATCGCATTAAAGCGCTTGAGTTGAGGGTTCACCCCACAAGCGCAAACAGTTTCACCAAATAGGAGGCGAAGGATGCGACGACAGAGACGTCAACAGCCCCGACGACGGAAGACAGTGTACTGGCTAGCGGCAGGGTGGGGGTTAGCCTTGGCAAGCTTTGGTCTGGATATTGGCCAATGGTTTCATGCTGAGGCAGCCAGCCAGACAGATTTATGTCAGGAGGTCACGCAGTCGACGGCAGTACTATCGCGGGAACAGCTGGCACGGTTGCTGGCGGTACCCGAGCGCTCTGAGAAGAAAACGATTCGAGAGATTGTTGAAACGCCCTACTGCACCCTGCCCCAATTCGAAGTCCGGGCAGGCGTGTCGGCAATGCGGGAGGCGTATCCGCTGGCGTTCGACCCAGATACGTGGCTGGTTGTGCTTTACGAAGGAGAAGAATATGCAGGCTATGGGTTTAGCGTACAAAATTAGCGGTGCGCTGGTCGCGGGACTGGTGTTGATTGGTGGGGGGAGCCTGGCGGGGCAGTTTCGGTCACAGCCCCCGATACGGCGGATTCAGGTACAGCAGAATTGGGCACTGCAAACGGGCAGTCAGGTGGCAGGCTATGCCGTCAGCGGAGGGCTGGGCGACATTACCCTAGATCTTAGCGGTGCAGCCGTGCAAATGCCTTTTGATGGCGAGGTAGAGCCGACGGGGGAGGGCTGTGTGCTGGTGTCGGGGGCCGAGTTTCCGGCCTACGTGTTTCGGCTGTGTGGGCTGCGCCGCAAGCGGCTGGGCGCACAGCGGCGGTACCGCCCTATTGGCCGAGCCAACCATCTGGTCTTCGCGACGTTGCGCAAACAGCCAGATGGGACTTGGGTTGTGGTAGAGCCCTCGGTGCAGGTGATTGAACAGTTTGTGGGGGGGCAACCCGGATGAGGCGACCCAGACATTTTTTAGGCCACGTTCTGATGAGTTTAGGCTTAATGTTAGGCGGGCTTGCCATCGGGGGGAAAAATGCAATGGCCAATCCTCAACTCAACAATAACGACGCAACAACCCTTGCCCTCAGCTTTGAGATACCGACCAAGGTACAAGACACAGCAGCTTCAGATGCGGTCGGTTTAAGCTTTGAGCTGTCTGCCTTACCCGCTGCCACATCGCTCGTTGAGCCAGTTGTTGCACCAACATCAACGACTGTTGCAGGCTCTGAGACCGTCGTTATTGCAGTGCCAGAGCCCCCACCCCTTACGCAGCTGACCGCTAAGGCAGACGCGCTGCCGCCACCCCCAGCGTTTGGTCGTCCATCCGACTGGGAGCTGGCGGACCTGTTCGTAGGCGGGTCAGATTCCCTCGTGGCCCATGCAGTTGGCCATGCGGAGGGCACCCGTACAGCCGAGGGGGGCTACACCCGCTACTACAACGGCCATACCGATCCGGGTAACGGCGTGTGGAATCTGGGAACGTTCTCTTATCAGCACGGGGCTAGCTCAGCCGCCGAGGCCGATGCGAAACAGCTGGCCCGACTGCAACGACAAGCCACCGAGCTACGTCAGCAGGCTGAAGCCACAGGCATTGAGTTAACTCTGCTAGAAGAACTCAACGGCATTGACCTAGCCAACCAGGCTCCGGTCACGGCACTAGACCGGGGCTACATCAAGTGGCTGGAGCGGGCCAAGCGGACCGATATGAACGAAGAGGAGCGGGTCGTGTGGTCGAGAACGAGATCGTTCATTCACCCTGATACAGGCCGGTGGAATGCGCCAGGATTAGGCAACACATTGGAGTCAGTAACACGGGACCAGCGACGACGACAGCAGGCTATTTCGACAGTGCTAGCGGTATCGCCCGCGCGTTTGTAATTCCAGGTTGGAGGCGTTGATAGCGCCTCCTGCTATGGCAGAAGAAAACGACAGGTCTAAGCGCGGGTTAGCAGGTATGACGGCAATCCTCATAAGTTCCTCAAAGATAAACCCTAAAGTGACCTGTGAGTAGACAGCAATGAGTGATGCTTAGCGTCCTGCTGCTCTGGATACTTCGATCAGGAGGTTGTGACATGATTCACAGGATAGTAGTCGGTTTAGATAAATCAGCCTTAGGCGAGCAGGTTTTACAACGGGCAATCAGAGTTGCACGCTGCTGCGGAGCAGAGCTAAAGCTTGTCCATAGCCTGGTAGATAGTGAACCAGAAGCCCCAGAACATATTTTTCATATGGGTGGGCATTACTACCCTACGATAGACCAGGCACTGATGGAGGCCTACCAACGCGACTGGAACGACTATGTAGCACGATCTCAAACCTGGTTGGATCAACAGTTAGCAACAGTTGCCGAGTTCGGACTCAAGGCCAGTTGTGAACTCACCTATGGGGCACCTGGCACTCAGCTTTGCCAGATAGCAAATGCCTGGCAAGCCGACCTACTGATTGTAGGTAGTCGCGGTAGAACCGGCTTGAGTCAGCTATTGCTCGGAAGCGTCAGCAACTATGTAACCCATCATGCCCGTTGCTCTGTTCTTGTTGTCAGTGATAAAGACACCGCGCCTCTGGCTACGACACAAACAGGAACAGGGCAATCTTCTGAAGGTGAGGGCAGGCAACTATCTCAGTCAAAGGCCAGGCCCCAGCGAATTTTAGTTCCGGTTGACCGTTCCGATGCGTCGCTCCAAGCTATCTCGGATGCTGTGGCGTTAGCAAAGGTTTACGATTCGGAGGTTAAGCTTCTACACGTACTGATGGACGGCGAGCCTGGCAGCCCGGATTCGCCTATTTATGATGGCAGCTATTATGTCGCTAGCAACGCTATGACAGAGCAGTATCACCACGCCTGGAACAAGTTTGTGAATAACTGGTGGATCTACTTGCGTATGCAGGCTGTCGATGCCCAGTTTGAGGGTATTTCGGTGAGTTACGACGTGATGCAGGGGCAGGCTGGACCACAGATTTGCCAGGCCGCTAAGGACTGGAACGCAGATCTGATCATGATAGGAAGTCGAGGGCTTTCGGAACTGAGAGAAGTCTTTTTAGGCAGCACGAGTCAGTATGTCAGTCATCGCGCGCCCTGCTCTGTTTGGATTACTTACCCTCAGCGACAGGAAAGTCGGTCTACTGCGGCAGCAGCAGAGGTGCGTCAGTCGATGGGTGTAGTGTGATCGGAGCGATCTTTATCGCTCCGATATGGCGATGATGACGCGTCCTGGGCAAGTGTAGCAGTCTGGGAAAAGGTTGGCTGCTACACCTGCGCTGCTAAGAATAGCCCCTACCATGCTGCTCTACGCTTTAACCGCCACGCTGCCAATGGTGTCCGTGTTCCTGTTGCTGGTCGTGGCAAGACGTCCGGCAGGGCAGGTTATGCCGATAGCCTACGCCATCACAGCGGCCATTGCGCTCGTGGTCTGGCGTGTTCCCGCAGTTGAGGTCGTCGCGGCCAGTATTCAGGGGTTGTTCGCCACGATTGAGATTCTCTACATTGTGTTTGGCGCAACACTATTGCTGAACACACTTCAGGCGTCGGGTGCGATCGCGATCATCCGTCATAGCCTACTGGGCGTTTCGCGCGATCGCCGCGTCCAAGTCATCATTATCGCGTGGCTATTTGGCAGCTTTATCGAGGGAGCCTCCGGCTTTGGTACCCCAGCCGTCATCACGGTGCCGCTGCTTGTTGCCATTGGGTTTCCGGCCATGGCAGCGGTTGTCGCTGCGCTGATCATTCAAAGCACGCCTTCAACCTTTGGCGCAGTGGGCACCCCTTTGATTATTGGTGTCAATACCGGGCTAGAGGGTGCAGCCACTGTGCAACAGCACCTGGGCGAGCTGGGGCTAACCCAGGCGGAGTATTTGAGAAATGTAGGCCGTTGGGCTGGGTTGTTTCACAGCATTGTCGGTACATTTTTGCCCCTGATCCTGGTCATGGTAATCACCGCTGGATTTGGCAGACGTCAGTCCGCAGCTGAAGGACTGGCTGTGTGGCCCTTTGCACTATTTTCTGGCGTGGCCTTTACGCTGCCTTACCTGCTGATCGCTTGGTTTTTGGGTCCCGAATTTCCAACGCTGATCGGTGGGCTGGTGGGGCTAGCGATCGTTGTCCCGGCTGCTCGTCGCGGCTGGTTCTGTCCTACAACAAACTGGGATTTTCTACCCGCTGACCAATGGCCCGATAGCTGGCAAGGGCAGGTTGACGCCACCCCCATAGGCTGCACAATTCCTCAGTCGATGGGTGCTTTTAAAGCCTGGTTGCCCTACGTGCTGTTGGGGCTTTGCCTGATGTTGTCGCGGCTGACGTTTTTGCCGTTACGCAGCGCCCTCCAATCGGTCACCGTCAGCTGGAGCCACATCCTGGGAACATCGTCATCGGCCACCCTCCAGCCGCTATACCTGCCGCCGACAATGTTCGTTATTGTCGTTGTTGCAACTGCGTTTTTACATCAAATCAAGCCCCAAAACCTACTGACCGCTGCAACACAAACCCTGCCAATTTTGCAGAAATCGGCACTGGCGCTGGGTGCCGCAATTTTGATGGCGCGCGTGTTTATTAACACTGGGGTCAACACCGCCGGACTCGCTAGCATGCCGCTGACGTTAGCGGATGGCATGGCGTCGCTCTTTGGGCAAGTTTGGCCCGTCTTCGCTCCGCTCGTGGGGCTCGTGGGCTCTTTTGTGGCCGGGAGCGTCACCGTCAGTAATCTGATGTTTTCACTGTTCCAATTTGGCGTCGCCGTAAAAATCGGGATCTCGACCATGGCAACGCTAGGGCTACAGTGCGTCGGTGCCTCAGCAGGCAATATTGTCTGTGTTTCGAATATCGTGGCAGCAGAATCGACGGTCGGACTGGTGGGACGAGAAGGGTTACTCATTCGGCGAGTACTGCTGCCAACACTGTATTACGCCGGGTTTGCTGGCCTATTGGGCGGATTAGCGATTCAACACCTTGCCCCCTTAACACCTTAATCGACGTTTCCACAACAGCAGTAGGCGTATGCAGCTTAAGGCGCTAGGCTAAACTCTACCGTGGTGAAGATGAGCTAACAGCGATGTCGGCAAACGAGCAACATAAGTGTGTCCTATTCATTGGCAACCAGCCGCACTGCGCTGACGTTGTCGAACAGATCCTAACCGATAGCAATCTCTCCATTCGGTTCACCGCAGCTTCCACCATCGCTGAGGCGCGATCGCGCCTGTCTAAAACACCAACCTCACTGCCAGAACCAGCACTCATTTTGCTAGATCCTTACTTTGCAGAGGGACAAGGCAAGCATCTTCTAGAGGAAATCAAGCTAGAGGAGGCGCTACGTCATATCCCGGTCATTATTCTGTCTGCCTCCGAGCAACCCGCAGATATTTGGGATAGCTATCAGCGGCGCTGCAACTGCTATGTCGTTAGCCCACAGGACCGGGAGCAGCTAGAAGGGATCGTCCGAGCAATCGAAGCATTCTGGCTTAACATTGTAACGCTGCCGCGCAAGTAGCTCTCTCCGCAGCCATAAAGAAGGCCGTCGAGACATAACGGCTTATCTCTTTTTGTATTTATAAATCTCTTCTCAAAAAGAAAGCTATCTCTTTTTGCACAGATATCTGCCAGTTTTGAGAACTTTCGGATTTATTTAACAATCCAGTCCTCATGGATTTTGAGTTCCGCGATATTCTGCGAAGTGGACTCAGTTAGGGCGCTTCGTTTTTGTTTATAGCAAGTTGCAATTGCATTGAACTTTCACCTCGCTTGACCTAACGGGCTTTTGCCGACATATAAAGAGTCAAGTCAAGCGAGAAACGCTAAATATAGCAAGTCTGAGTTGACTTACTGCTCTATCAAGCTTTTGCGTGACTAGGGCGAGTCAAGTGAGGAATGCTATGTAACCGCCAGAGCTGTTTTACTCGCCCCAGACAAATATTCTGAAGATAAAATATTCTGGAGACCCTTATGGCACTCTCACACCTGGCTGCCGTTTCTGATGCCCGCCTGACTGCGCTGAAGCAGCCAGAAATTCATAGCCTGACGCGGATACAGCCCCATGGGGTCGTGCTGGTCTTAAATCCTAGCGATCTGACGGTTCTTCAGGCAAGTACAACCACAACCGATGAGTTGGGACTAGCGCCCGAGGCCGTAGTTGGGCTCACGCTTGATGACGTTCTCGATCCATTTCAAGTAGAACAGTTTCGCGCTGGACTGACGGAAGAAAACCTAGACTTTATCAACCCCATTAAGATGTGGGTACGACGGGAGGGTGACGACTACGGCGTGTTCGATGCGGTGTTTCACCGTAGCCGTGATGGTTTTTTGGTACTAGAGCTAGAACCCGCTTTAACCCACGAGACGATTCCGTTTCTGAGTTTTTATCACCTGGCACGGGCCTCCATCAATCAGCTCGATTCAACCGCAACGCTGCGGGCTTTTTGTCAGATCATTGTCAAAGAAGTCCGCAAGGTGACCGGGTTTGACCGGGTCATGCTGTACCAGTTCGACGCAGACGGTCATGGCGAAGTGGTTGCCGAAGAGAAATTAGCAGATATGGAACCCTATCTGGGGCTGCATTATCCCGAGTCGGACATCCCGAAGACGGCACGGCAAATGTTTTTGTCCAACTGGATTCGGGTGATTCCTAACGCCGCAGCAACCCCCGCAGACCTATACCCAAGAGAGAATCCAGTAACGCAGCGACCCACCGATCTAACGCTCTCGATTTTACGCAGTGCTTACCCCTGCCATCTGGAATATCTGCACAACATGGGTGTAGGCGCATCGCTAACCATTTCTCTAATGAGAGAGAACCGGCTGTGGGGGCTGATCGCGTGCCATCACCGGACGCCGAAACTGGTGCCCTACGAGCTACGCAAAGCCTGTGAGTTCTTAGGCAGAGTAGTATTCAGCGAAATTGCTACCCGTGAAGAGGTGGCTGACCATGCCTATCAGCTGCGGCTACGGTCCGTACAGTCGGCGCTCATTGAGTCCATGTCAAAGGCGGACTACTTTGTCGATGCGCTGGCGGAGTCACGCCTGCTGGAGTTAGCCGGGGCGGGCGGCGCAGCTATCTACTTTGGCGGGCAGTGGACGCGGGTGGGGCAGACGCCCGATGAGGCCGAGCTGACCTATCTCATGCAGTGGCTCAAGGCCAATCTGACAGAAGAGGTGTTCTACAGTAACTCGCTACCGACAGTGTACTCAGAAGCGCAGCGATTCAAGCAAATAGCCAGTGGGCTATTAGCTATCCCCATTTCTAAGCGTAGCTATGTGATGTGGTTCCGGCCCGAAGTAATCCAAACAGTAAACTGGGGGGGCGACCCCAATCAGGCCTACACCGTCGAAGAGAGCGAGGGAGGCGTAAAACTGTCGCCGCGCCAGTCTTTTTCTCTGTGGAAGGAGACGGTGCAGATGAGTTCACTGCCCTGGCAGTCGGTAGAGATCCAGGCAGTGCTGGAGCTGCGCAAGGCGATTGTGAACATTGTGCTGCGGCAGGCCGAGGAACTGGCACTGCTGGCCGAAGACCTAGAACGGTCCAACGGCGAGCTAAAAAAGTTTGCCTACGTCGCCTCCCATGATTTGCAAGAACCGCTCAACCAGGTGGCAAACTTTGTACAGCTGCTGGAGATGCGCTACGGTAACCGGCTCGACCAAGATGCCAAGGAGTTTATTAACTTCGCGGTGGAGGGGGTCGGACAGATGCAAACGCTGATTGACGACGTGCTGCTGTACTCGAAGGTCGATATTCAAGGGGTAGACTGCACGCTGACGGCGGTACAGACCGCCATGGATCAGGCCATTCGCAATCTGCAAAGCCGCATTCGCGAGACCGGTGCCACAGTGACCTACGACACGATGCCGACGCTGGTTGCCGATGGCGTCCAGCTAATGCAGCTCTTCCAAAACCTGATTGGCAACGCCATCAAGTTTCGACGAGCAGATGTGCCGCCTCAGATTCACATCAGCGCCGAGCGCCAGGAAGAACACTGGCTGTTTTCGGTGCAGGATAACGGCATTGGGCTAGAACAGCAGTTTGATGACCGCATCTTTGTGATCTTTCAGCGGCTCCATACCCGCGATGAGTATCCAGGTTCAGGAATGGGACTAGCAATCTGCAAAAAAATAGTAGACTGTCATCGAGGGCGGATCTGGGTCGAGTCTGAGGTCGGTCAGGGGTCTACCTTCTACTTCACCTTGCCGGTGGGAGGCCGAGACCGCACCCATGCCAGCAGAACCCAAAACTATTTTCTTGATCGAGGATAATCGGGCGGACATTCGTCTGATTCAAGAAGCGCTGAAGGGGGCAGCGGTACCGTGCCAGGTTGCCGTTGCCCGCGATGGCGTTGAGGCCATGGCGTACCTGCACAACAGAGTTGCATCCGCGCCGCCGGATCTACCGGATCTGATTCTGTTGGACCTCAATCTGCCGAAAAAAGACGGTCGGGAAGTGCTGGCCGAAATCAAAGCCCATCCGGGACTGAAACACATTCCCGTCGTCGTGTTGACCACCTCACGAGCAGAAGACGATATTCACAACAGCTACGATCTGCACGTAAACTGCTACATTTCCAAGTCACGCAATCTGAGCCAGCTATTTACTATCGTTAGGGGAATTGAAGAATTTTGGCTGAAAACCGCTTCACTGCCCCTGCCTGTCTCCTCTTAGATGTTCAGAGTCGGGCGCGCATTCAGGTTTTGCTGATTGAAGACAGCACGGCTGACGCACGGCTATTGGACGAGTTTCTGGGCGAGTCGCTGCTGTATGATTTTCAGCTGACGCACGTGGCGCGGTTGCGGGAGGCGCTGGCACAGCTCCAAGGGAGCAATCACAACGGCAGTGCAGCGGTCCCCATTTACGACATCATCCTGCTAGACCTGACGCTGCCCGACAGCGACGGACTGAGATCGCTCGAACAGCTGCTGGCGGCGGCGGGACACTTGCCAGTGGTCGTACTCACGAATACCAACGATGGGGAACTGGCCATTGAGTCGGTTCGGCGTGGAGCCCAGGACTATCTCATCAAGCGGCAGATTACGCCCGCAGTGTTGGTGCGATCGCTCCGCTATGCCATCGAGCGCAAGCACCAGGCCGAAGCGCTACGGCTAGCCAACAACGCCCTAGAGCAGCGGGTCCAAGAGCGCACCCACGACCTGGAGGTTGCCAACCGACAGCTACAGCAGCAAATTGCCCAACGCAAGGCCGCTCAAGAGCGGCTAGCCCTGGCCCAGCAGGCGGGGAAAATTGGCACATTTGAGTGGAACATTCACACCAACGCGGTAACCTGGAGCGCGGAATTAGAGGCGCTCTACGGCGTTGCACGTGGTGACTTTGATGGGGACTATGACGATTGGAAAAAAACGATTCATGCCGATGATCGCACCCGAATTGAACAGGAGCTTTGGCGGTCGGTAACGCTGGGACGGGGGCTCGAAACCGAGTTTCGCATTTTGCACCCGACAGGGCTACGGTGGATTGCAGTCAAGAGCAACCTGTTCAAAGGTGAAGACGACCAGCCGCTGCGCATGCTGGGCATTCACATGGACATCACAGACAAAAAGCAGCTGGAGGCACAGTTCCTACAGGCTCAGCGGCTAGAGAGTCTGGGCACACTAGCCAGCGGCATTGCCCACGACCTCAATAACATTCTGACGCCGGTACTCGGCGTGGGGCAGCTGCTGCCCATGCTGCTGGCAGAGCCAGATGACCGTGTGGCACAGCTCCTGGAAACCCTAAACTGTAGCGCTCGTCGCGGCACAAAGCTGGTGCAGCAGATTCTCTCGTTTGCTCGCGACAACCCTGCTAACCGCCAAACCCTGTCAGTGCCAGAACTGCTAGGCGAGATCGAGCGCATCATTGGACAAACCCTACCCCGGTCGATCCAAATCCAGATGGCGCTAGCCGCTGATTTGTGGCTTTTGCAGGGCGACGATACGCAGCTGCATCAGGTGTTCATGAACCTGTGCGTCAATGCCCGCGATGCCATGCCCCAGGGCGGTACCCTCGCCCTGGCAGCCCAGAATCTATGGGTGGACGAGGCCTATTTGAGAATGCATCCCAGCGCTAGCGTGCCGGGGCCGTACATTTCCATCACCATCTCAGACACGGGAACAGGCATTGCCCCCGAGATTTTGGCCAAGATGTTTGACCCGTTTTTTACAACCAAGGCAGCAAGTCAGGGCACCGGGCTAGGGCTAGCCGCGGTAATGAGCATTGTAAATAGCCACGACGGGTTTCTAGACGTGCAGTCAACTGTCGGTGTTGGCACTCAGTTTCAGGTCTGTCTTCCTGCAGATGCAGCAGCAGTGATAGAACCGTCAGGAGGCGATGACGTGCTAGCGGGTAACGATGAGCTAATTTTGGTCGTTGATGACGAGGCCGCCATTTGCGACGTGGTCAAGCTGGCGCTAGAGCTGCACGGCTATCAGGTCCTGGTTGCCCAGGATGGCATTGACGCGATCGCGCTACTGGCAGAGCATCGAGACCGCGTGCGCGGTGTGGTGATTGACCTAATGATGCCTGATATGGACGGTCAAACGGCCATCCCACTGCTACGGAGACTGCACCCTCAAGTTGGCATTTTGGCAACAACAGGAATGCGATCGCCAGACCTTATGCAGCGGCTAGAGGCCCTCGGCGTTCAAGACATCCTCATCAAACCCTTTACCACTCAGACCCTGCTACAAAAACTACAGTCCTTATTCAAGAAGACATCAACCTAACCCTAGACCAACTGTTTCCGCATCGTCTGACTGTAGCAGTCGAAGGGTTGGTAGACCCATTCGACTGCGTCGAGGGGCTCCAGAATAAAGGCCTTCAGCGCCAGGAACTATCCCTAGCAACTCGACGAGCGCAATACCATCCTCATAAGTTTCTCAACCTTTTTGCCTATAACCAAGGGGTAAGGTTGTCGGCTTGACTGGAGGGTATCGTAATGTTTAAAAGGATTCTGGTTGCCATCGATAACGGCGATACCTATCAGGCGCTGTTTCAGCAAGCACTGGCGCTGGCACAAGCAACACAAGCTAACCTGATGCTGCTTAACGTTATGACACCGGAAGGTGCTGGTGATTTAACCATGCCCCTGTACGTTGGTGTGGGTCATTACCCGCTAAATCCTCGCGAAAACCTATGGGAGGACTACACCAAGCGCTATCGAGAATACGAAGCTGCTAGCCTACAGCAGTTACAGGCACTGACTGAAACCGCCAGCAGCTCAGATATTCCGACAGAGTTTACCCAGGCAACGGGTAGCCCAGGCCCCACAATTTGCAAACTGGCTGAAACCTGGGAGGCCGACCTAATTCTTGTGGGTAGCCACGGGCGACGAGGCATCAGCGAACTCCTGCTCGGCAGCGTCAGCAACTACGTGGTGCACCATGCCGCCTGCTCTGTCATGGTCGTTCACCGCAACAGCTTGGCGAGTGAAGCGTCACCCACCCTAACCGCTGCTGTCGCTTAAGGGATGTCTAACTCATAACTCTTCTCATCGACAACGGTTCACAAATTCATTAAGACGCAACCGCAGCCTGGGAGGCCATAATCGTGTGTTTACAGACAGCACAAAGATGGAAAAAACAGCTAGGTCAGTTTTTGCGAATGGTGTGGCACAGCGTTAGCCAGCAGTTCCCCGAGCCAACGACATCCTACCGGCTGTGGTTAGAGTCCTGTTGGCGACTCGATAGTTCCGGCGCAGCTGAGTTTCTAGAGCGCTGCTGGCAACAAACACCAGCGGCTAAAGAAAAATAGGAGAGCAGCCATGCTGACAGTTAAGGAAATTATGACACGCCCTGTTGTAGTGATTCACAGCTCGGCAACAGTAGAAGATGCCATTTTGCTGATGCGGGCCAAGCGGGTGCGATCGCTAATCGTTGCCGACCCCGATGATGAGATGTACGGGATCGTGACCGAAAAAGACATTGTTTTTAATGTGATCGCCTGGGGGGACGCCCCCGGCAACATCAGGGTTGAAACAATTATGCAAAAGCCCTGTATCTGCGTTCCTGTCGATGCGACGCTACAGGAAGCAGCCCAAATCTTAGCTGAAGCTGATATTCATCGAGCCCCTGTTACACAAAACGGGCGGCTACTAGGGCTAGTGTCAGTGACAGATATTCTGGTCAAAGGTCAGTCAACTTCGTCTCACAGAGATAAACTTTCGCAGCGGATTCAAAAGGATATTCAACACGCAAGAATCATCGACGATGAGGCAACTGCAATCCGCCAAGAATGTGATATTGCCTGGAATGTCTATGAATCAGTTCAGGCTGAGGATAATTCTCAAAAGGTCGAATTATAGTCTGCGTAGCCTTTTCGATAGGCCTCGCCCGCCTACGCTAGACTCTGCGGGCAGTAACCCAGCCCTTCAATAAAGCGCTCTCGAAACAGATACAGTTCTTGTAACTGCGGCTCTCCGTGGGAAATGATGACGGTATGGTATTGATTCATCACATCTGTAGCGCGACAGCCGCGATCGAGCGCCGCGATCGCCCATTGCATGTGCTTTGTAGGTCGATAGTACCAGCCATGCTCATCCAAGAAAGCTAAGACATCATACTCCTGCTCGATAGACAGGCCAGGTTGCAAGCGAACACGCACCACCCAAAAATCTCCCAAGTAAAAGACCGTTATCGTTTCCACCTGCCAGTGCCCGTATCCAGATAATCGCTGGATAACTCGCAAAACTAGGCTTGTGTTAGCAAAGCAATATATAAATTGCATGGGCGTATTGGATGCAACATGCTCACTATAGGGATCAATGTTGGGGAAATTGTGAGGAAACATGAAGTAGGAGAGAAAAAGAATTCTCTGCTAAAATTAAGTTAGAACAAATGCTTGGTGAGACCATAGGCAACAAAAAAGCCTGCGGTCAATTAGCAGTTGGACCTAAACCACATCTAGCTTAAAGCCTGTAGCCTTCTCCAAAGAAAAGCCCTAATTCTAGGCGTGGCCAAAGTTTAGATACATCATCGTCTCAAAGGCATAGCTCCAGACACATAGC
>CAWUKV010000080.1:0-22667 GCA_963923025.1 uncultured bacterium | reverse complement strand
TCCCAGGCAACCGTATGTGGGGGTGGCCGCTATGACGGGTTGGTGTCCCAGTTGGGTGGGCCAGAGACCCCAGCGATTGGGTTCGCCATTGGCCTAGAACGGCTGACGATTTTGCTTCAGCAACTTCAGGGGGAATCGCCCAAACCAGCCTTAGATTTTTATGTGGTCTCCCGAGGTGAAAAGGCCGAACCTGCCGCTACGGTTCTTGCCCAGAAGCTGCGTCATGGCGGCTGCTCTGTGGAAATAGACCTGAGCGGTAGCGCTTTTGGTAAGCAGTTTAAGCGAGCGGACCGTAGTGGTGCGGTAGCCTGTTTAATTATTGGAGATGCGGAAGCTGAAAGCGGTCAGGTGCAGCTGAAGTGGCTGGCATCCGGGGAGCAAACAGAGCTGTCTCAGGCCGCCCTGATAGAAGGGCTTGTGGATATTCAGGCCAAGCTTCAGCAGGCTCGGCGTGCAGGCAAGGGTTAGGGCGGTCTCTGGCTAACACCTACAGCCTGAATAGAAACATCGTTTGCCACCGCTGACAGAGCCTGTAAAAGAGCAGAGGACCAGCTATGCCTGCTATGACACTGACAATGACTTCCAACTCAAGATAGGTCGGCCCCATTAGCCGGTGAATAGCCGTGGCCGCTACTGCCGAGAATATGGTGTGGGTCAGGTAGATTTCGAGCGATCGCGCTCCCCAGGTTTGCAGAAAACGCGTTCGACTGGTCCGCTCTAGATATATCGCCAGCAACAACGTTGCCAGAATGCCGGACGTTGCCCACAGGACGGTTAGGACTGGGAGGGTTGATATTTTGAGAATGACAGCCAGGGTGACCAAAGCAAAGGCCGCGATCGCACCCCGCAATAGTACAGGTGACTCAAGCTGAGCCAATCGTTCCAGACCGTTATATTTTTCGCAAATGGCTCCAGCTACAAAATACAGGCTGTAAACCCGCACCATATACAGCACGCTCCAAGGGCCCAAATTAAAGTCCACCAAGATAGATGCCAACAGCAGTGCAGACAGGACAAAAATAGCCTCCACCGAGAGATGCAGCATGCGTAGCACCACAGAGGTCACCGACACGATCAACAGCACGTACAAAAACCAAAACTGCATCAGCGGGGAGTAGAGAATTTCCCACAGCTGATCTAAGGGCTTGTGA
The DNA here is from genome assembly GCA_963923025.1 of uncultured bacterium. GTDB lineage: Bacteria > Cyanobacteriota > Cyanobacteriia > Phormidesmidales > Phormidesmidaceae > CAWUKV01. The sequence goes on along the minus strand of CAWUKV010000080.1, from coordinate 21,516 downwards.
CGAATGCCCGCAATCGTTCGCAGGACTTCCTGTAGCACGCTCCAAACAACATAGGGATAGACAACGCCTCTTAAACGGCTGTCTAGGAAACGGCTAAGCGGTTTTTTCGCTAATTTTTCTAAAAACAAACCCGAAATGAAGAAAAACAGCGGCATATGGAAGGTGTAAATCCACTGGATGATGTAGTAAAACACCCGCCACAGAATGGCGCTGGGTTCAGAATCCGGTGCAAACAAGCCTCCAAAGGAATGCCCCAATACCACCCAAAAAATACCCAGACCTTTGGCATAGTCCAGATATAGAATCCGCTTCGATGACGCACCGACCGCTGTATCACGGCTGTACGCCTCGGCCAGCTTGACCATATCAAGCCTCCTGCACCCTGAATGACATCTCCGTCTTGCCTAAATCTTGTTTGCGTCTGAACTTAGAGTTCTCGTAATGTAACTCTGCGACGCCTGTCCACCCAAAACGTCCTCACGATGCGACTGTTGCGATCGCGGGTTTTAGCCTTCTTTTTTTACCCAGCCAATTTATCCGATGGAGATACCGACAACAGCTTCCAAGACGCCTGACCGGTAACCGTTAGTTCCAACAGGAGGCTAGGCGGTAGAGGAAATCAAAAGTTCCTAGTACTTTGATGTTGTGTTGTTGAAGCGATCAACACATTTGTACAGATGACGAAACGTATTTTGTTCGAGATTGGATCAAACGCCAACCTTAGGGCAGATGTCAGCCAACAGACACTGTCTGCAGTTAGGAAACTGCCCCTTGCAGATGTGTTTCCCGAAGGGCATCAGTAGGCGATTAGTATCAATCCAGTAGGCTTTTGGTAATTTTTCTTCCAGCGCCTTAGTCGTTTTCTCTGGCGTTTTTGTCACAACATAGCCCCAGCGGTTCATAACGCGATGAACATGAATATCGACACTGATGTAGGGCAGATTGCAGGCAATGCCTAAGGCTAGATGGGCGCACTTGGGGCCTACCCCCTTAAAGCTGAGCATTAGGGCTTCGTCACAGGGGAGCTGACCGTTGTGCTGTTCTACCAGCAGATGTGCGATCGCACTCATCTGCTCGGCCTTGCGTTCCGCAAAGGTACTTTTCTGAATCAGCGCTTCGATCTCAGCCACGGATAGCTCGCTCATGGCCTGGGGTGTATTGGCCTTGGCAAACAGTGCACGGGAAACCGGCAAACTCACCTCGTCGTAGGTGCGGATGGAGATCATGCAGGAAATTAGCTGCTCAAAGGGTGAGGTGTAGCCCTCTTCGGCGAGCTGAAACATTGCTGCCTTCGGGTATTGCGACATAACATTGCGCAGGCGGTTATAGGCCAGCTCAATATCAATGGCATCAGCAGGATCAAACGTTGTAGGCATAGTCACGACGCTACCGTCACGGCAGACAAAGATACCGCCCCATTGTGCCGTGGCAGTCGTGATCTCAACGTCTCCAGCGCGGCAGAAAATAAAAAAACGGGGCCAGATATTTGGCCCCGTCGCAAGGATAGATTTTCAGTAGGGCAAACCTACATTGTGATTTCTGCGGCCTGGACGCGCTCAACCTGCTTCTTCTTCAGGACCAGGAAGATCTGGGTCAGGGCTACGCCGCCCAGGAAGACCAGCAGACCCTTAATCCGAGCGGGACTCTGTAGAACGATTTCGGTGTCCATCTGACCAAAACCGCCAACGTTGGGGTTGTTGGTTAACGGTGTGCCAGCATCAACCGCATCACCCTCAGAAACGATCAGCTCAGGACCGACGGGGATGCTGTCAGTAACGGTGCCGTCCTCTGTTTGGATGGTGACGTCGTAGCCTGCATCGGTCTTGGCGATGGCCTGGATGGTACCCGCCTTAGACGCGTTGTACACGGTGTTATTCGACGCCTGACCGGTGGGGTAAACCTGGCCACGACCGCGGTTGCCGCCCACGTGGATTTGGTATTTACCAAAGCTGACGTTTTTGTCCTTGGCAGGGTCGGGAGAAAGGATGGGGAAGACGATTTCCTGGTACTGCTCACCGGGCAGGGGGCCGACTAGCAGAATGTTGTCCTGCTCTTCGCTGTAGGGCAGGAAGTAGGTGCTGCCCACTTCTTCGGCAATCTCTTCAGGAATGCGATCTTGGGGCGCAAGCTTGAAGCCCTCGGGCAGCATCATAACGGCACCGACATTGAGCCCGGCTTTGCTACCGTCGCCCAGTACCTGCTGGCTATCCAAGTCGTAGGGTACTTTAACGGTGGCTTTGAAAACCGTGTCGGGTAGAACGGCCTGGGGGACTTCTACCTGGGTGGGCTTAGCGGCCAGGTGGCAGTTAGCACACACAATGCGACCCGTCGCTTCACGCGGGGTTTCGTAGTTTTCCTGGGCCCAGAAGGGGTAAGCCTGGGCGGATTGCGGGAACAGCCAGGCGCTGGTTAGCAGTAGAGAGGCAGTTGCGATCGCAACCCCAAATCCCCGCATCAGTCCCTGTAGCAGCTTCTGAATGGCGCTCGGCCAAAAGAGAGAGAGTTTCATCCGTCAGTCGTAAATGTAAAGATCTAATCGTTGTAGGGGGGTGACCAGCAGGGCAACGCCCCGCCGATACTAAATCAAAAGAATCTAAGCCCGACCTAAGTTCGGCCTAAGCCCACCAAGGGGACTCGCCTGTGCGGAAATCGGTCTCAGTCCACTCAGACAGCACCACGTTGTCGTCCTCAGTGGTTTCCGCGTGGGCTAGAGCCAGCGATAGGGGGGCGGGGCCACGAACCACCTTGCCTGTGGCATCGTATTGGGAGCCGTGGCAGGGGCACATAAACTTCTCTTCGCTAGCATTCCAGGGCACAACGCAGCCCAGGTGCGTACAAACTGAATTAATGCCGTAGCTACCGATGGCCTTATCGTCCGTAACGACAAGATACGTGGGGTCACCTTTGAGGCCCTGCACCAGTACACGGTCGCCCACAGCATGCTCAGACAGAAACTCGCTGGCCTTGACGTCGTTGCCTAGCTCGTTTTTGGCTGTGGTACCACCGCCTGCGGCACCACTGGAGGCGGGCAGGAAATACTTGACGACGGGGTAAAGCGCGCCGACCACCGTACCCGTTGCGGTACCAAAGGTCAGCAGGTTCATAAACTGACGACGACCGAGACCGGGTACATCAGCGGATCCAGAGGAAGCTTGAGCCATAATTGCCAGACTTGAGGATGTAATACAGATATTTAAGGTTGCTGCGCTGTTGACGTCACCAATCGACACCGCCACAGACCACTTAACTAAGTAGCAGACCGCATCGGACGCCAATAGACTCCTGCCAGAACAGCCCACAGACACCTGAAAGCGCTCGTTAGGATTGCCTAAGAGCGCCCCTGAGAGCGTGGAATCAGCGCTGTCACAGAAATTAGCAGCTTCCTACACGTATTATTACATTTCACCGTGCTGGGTCTAAGGTAAGGAAGCTGGGTTAAGGGATGACGCACCCCGCTAACGGCAGAGATATGGGAGATAGAGGGTCGAAATTGCTTTCGCTCCGATCCGCAAAAGCCTTGCTTGGGAAGCATCTTGCCAGATTTGCCTAGCTTGGCCCCAATCTGAATTTGGTCGTGTCGTTCGTTGGGAACCCGTAAATTTTGCCGTCGGGGAAGCGTAAATAAATGTAAACTCAAGCTCAGTTGGACCTTACCACTAAAGCCATGACTGCTGAGGATTTGCAAACGCTACTGATCGATAAGTGGGGGTATTCCTACGATGTGCAAATTCGGAAGACACCAAACAAGCTATTTTTCCAGGTGATGTGGCGCTACCAAGAGCAGGCGTCATTTCCCATGAGCGAAGTTGAATATCTGGAACATTTGCAGGACGTCGTTACCTACTTAGATGGCATGGGGAGTTTGGCGCAGGTTGTGACTGCCATTCGTGAGTCTAAGGAAAAGCCTCGGCTGGGCAAAGCTGTCAGTATTCCGATCGAGCTGGGTGGACGAGCTTCTGAGTGGTTAATTAACTAGAAAGCTTTGCCCATCTGGTCAAAGGCGAGGAGCAGGCGAGAACTGGATTGCGCTGCTTTGATGGCTGGCACTGGGGATTGTCGGTCCTAGGGCTGTCCGTAGAATCATCGATAGAGCAATCTGAATCTTTCCCCACGATTTCATGAAGATTGACCTCCCGAGACGGATTTCTTTGACTATTCTTAAATTGATGCGTCTGCCATACGACGGTTGTTCGATCGGCCCCTAAGATAACCACATCTTTTTAGGCATCACCGGTTGATGAGGCCTACAGAATGTTACATATATAACAATTAAGTCAGGCTTGCCCTAGTGCTGCCGTCTGGTTTCCTTACCTTTTGCAATTTGCTTTAGTTCGACTGCGCCTTAAATTCTGAATCACTGCTCGAATGGCCTTCGCTGTTTGGGGCTTTAAATGGCTCGTTTGATTAAATCCTCGTTTTAGCAACTGTCACACCATATCTTTGCTGGGTCCGACGCCGCTTGCTGCATTTTCAAGTCTGTTTCGACAGCTATCGATATGCCAAGTTACGGCTGTGCTGATGACGTCTTCCCGGCGCGATGTACATAATATTGTCTGCGCTGCTGTTCAAACGTTTTTGACTTCTTTGAGGCTCTGCTGTGATTCAATCTATGCCGCTGCCGGTCAAACCTTCCCTGCCGCGTCTGTCCGACAATAGTCGACTCAAAATCTTTGCGGGTTCCTCTAACCTCAATCTCACGAACGAAGTCGCCCGATATCTGGGCATCGAAGTCGGGCCGATGGTCCGCAAACGCTTTGCCGATGGTGAACTCTACGTTCAAATTCAAGAATCGATCCGTGGCTGCGATGTCTATCTGATGCAGCCCACCAGCTATCCAGTTAACGATCACTTGGTCGAGCTGTTGGTGATGATCGATGCCTGTCGGCGCGCCTCTGCGCGGCAAATCACCGCTGTGCTGCCCTACTATGGCTATGCCCGCGCTGACCGTAAGACAGCGGGACGAGAGTCGATTACCGCCAAACTAGTTGCCAATTTGGTGACCCAGGCTGGGGCTAACCGAGTGCTGGCAATGGACCTGCACTCAGCTCAAATCCAGGGTTATTTTGATATTCCCTGTGACCATATTTACGGTTCGCCTGCGCTGGTCAACTACCTACTCCGCAAGAATTTAGACGATCTGGTTGTGGTTTCGCCGGATGTCGGTGGGGTTGCCCGTGCCCGTCATTTTGCCAAGAAGCTAAACGATGCGCCGTTGGCAATTATCGACAAGCGTCGTCAGGCCCACAACGTTGCCGAGGTGATGAACCTGGTGGGCGACGTCAAAGGCAAAGCCGCAGTGCTGGTGGACGACATGATCGACACAGCTGGCACCATTTCTGAAGGGGCCAGGGTTCTGCGGGCGGAGGGCGCGCGGGAGGTTTACGCCTGTGCGACCCACGCCGTGTTCTCTGATCCGGCAGTCAAGCGCCTGTCCTCTGGCCTCTTTGAAGAAGTGATCGTGACCAATACGATCCCGCTGCCGGACCACAAGCGATTTGACCAGCTGGTAACGCTGTCGGTGGCTGGGCTGCTGGGCGAAGCAATTTCGCGCATTCACGAGGAAAGCTCGGTCAGTAGCATGTTCCGGGAATAGCGATCAATAGTACGGGGTCAGTTCTGGCGGACCAGGTCTGGGCGGACTAAGCTGCCACATCGGGCATCGCCAAAAAAACGACCCACCTCGAGCTGAAGCTCTGTCCCTACCGGTGTGATTTGCCACTCGGGCTGAGCGCGATCGCACTGATACGATTCTCCGGTGTTACGGTCTAGAAGCTGTAGCGTGTAGTCTTCTCTGCGAGGTCCCTGACGTTCACACCCCAACTCAGCGGTGGGGCAAGTTCTAGCATTGGCTCGGGGCCAGACGGGCTCCTCCGCTAGGCTGCGCCCGGAGGCTGAGGCCCAGCGAGCCACTTCCCACCGATTAACGGTATACGAGCAGTAATCGTCGTAGACAGGCTCCTCACGATAGTCGGTGGTGCAGTAGCTCTCTTCGCTAAAGGTGCCGTCCCCCTGGTCAACCTGGCGGGTGCTACAGGTCTCGCCATCAGGGATGCGGTTAGTGCTGCGCTGTTTACTGCTACAGGTAACGTTGTATGCACCACCCGGCAAGCTGTCGTCCCAGTCGCTATCGGCCTGAGCTTTATAGACCTCAATAGCAATCTGCCGCTGCCAGCTGTGGCCGGTGACTTCCACCGTGATCGGCACCGTCATCGATAGCAGCCAAACCGTAACGCCTGCCAGGCTGAATACGCCGCCCAAACCCCCACCGACGATCGCCACCGTTTTTTTGCTGGTAGGTTGTCGTCCTCTGCGTTCAAGCCCTTTGACGGGTCCGTTTTGGACAAGGCCCATCCGACCTGAGCGCTGCATCGATTTCCGTTCGGCAGCTTCTTCTAGCTGGGCTAGCTCTTTTTGAGCCTGCTGTAGCGCCTTGAGGTTTTGAGTTTCGAAATCGTCCCCGGCACTTTTACTGCGGGAGGGTACTGTCCCGGCTTTCTCTGCCCCATCCATCGGTGCCCCGCAGCGAATGCAGAACTTATTACCTGCAGAATTGACTGAGTCGCAGGCTGGACAAAGCTGGTCTTTGCCCTCGAAGACATGATTTTGTGCCTCGACCTTGTCTTTATCAGAAGGAAAGTAGCGCCACTTGGGGTCCTGGGCTGCGCCGCATTGGGTACAGGTGCGGTTGGTTTTGGCGAGTAGTTTCTGCTGACCGCAAAACTTGCAGTCCCACAGCATTTCGTAAACCTTGCCCATTGCCCGTGTTAGAGATTAATTAACCTAACAACATCTTTCGTTGCATCTTTAAGGTGCCCGGTAGAAGATGGAGATAGCGGTTTATATAAGGTCGTTGGGGGTGCTATGGGCAGTGTGGAGTCCGCCGTTCAGTTAAGGGAATTAGACGCGATCGCAATCACCCCTGACAGCTTTGCCCGCTTCGGTCAGGTGATTTTTCCCAGCGATGACGGCACGTCCTTTGGCCCTGACGATGCCCATCTCAAGCTAGATGGCGGCACGCCCCGTTTCTATATCATGCGTCTTGATACGCGAGGCACCGAATTTGACCGTATTACTCGCCATCAAGCCTGTACCCAGTGTTTGGGTTCCTTAGAAGGGCGAGACTGGCTAATGGCGGTCGCCCCGCCTGGAGAGACGGAACAGCCTGACCCGCAGGACATTCGTGCGTTCCGCATTCCCGGTACCTGCTTCATTAAGCTGCATGTGGGCACCTGGCACGCCGGACCCTATTTCGAAGGTGACCCCATCAGCTTTTATAACCTGGAGCTGAGCGATACCAACATCGTGGACCACGACACCTGCAATTTAGCCAAGGCCTACGGACTTCGCTTCAAGATGTAAGACTAGTCCGCTTTCTCTGGCCACTTTCTTGTATGGTGTTGACGGTTTAGCTAGCGCGAAGGAAAGAAGACAAACAATGGCAAAGTTTGTGATGTGGGGCAGCTACTGTGAAAATGCGTTAGAAAAGCGTACGCCCTACCGCGAGGCGCATTTGAAGGGGCTACAGCAGCAAAAAGACGACGGCATTTTGACGAGCCTGGGTCCCACGACGGACAACACAAAAGTCTTCGGTACCTACGAAGCGGACAGTGAAGCTACGGTGCGATCGCTGGTCGAAGGCGACCCCTACTGGCAAAACGGCATCTGGACCGAATTCGAAATCTATGAATGGAATCAGGTCTTTTAACTCACGCCACCCAGCAAGGTATACCCCACCAGTCCAATGACCGCTCCGGCCAAAATCAGCTTCCAAGAGGTCACGCGGAATTGGATGATGGCAACCAGTGCTGCTACCCCCACGATGACGGCTAGCACGGATAGGGGGACCATCTCGCGGATGAAGGCGGTTTGACTTAGGGGGATGGCTGCGGCCGCGATCGCACCCAGTACCGCAGGCTTGATCCCCTGTAAAAAAGCCTTAATCCACCCGTTTTGCCGCAGCCGTAGCAGCAGCGGCGAGGCCAACATAATGAATAGGAATGACGGTGTGAACATGCCGACTGCCGCTACTAGGGCACCGACCACGCCAGCGACTTTGTACCCCACGAAAGCTGAGGTAAGGACTACGGGGCCTGGGCTCAGCTGTCCGATGGCGACCCCGTCGATAAATTCGCTCGTGGTCAGCCAGCCCAGCTTTTCGACCACCTCAAACTCCAATAGCGGAATGATGACCAGCCCGCCACCGAAGATTGAGGTCCCAGTCTTCAGAAAGTAAAGAAACAGCGGCCCCAAATACTCGTTGAACCGCTCAGTCCCCCAAAAGCTGGCGCGGGACAGCACGTCTCCTGGTGCAACAGCCGTAGCCTGGGCTAGTAGCAGTCCCAGCCCAATGCCGCCAGTCAACTTTTTGCCGTAGACCATCATCCCGACGATGCCAAAGAGGATGAATAGCAGTAGGGTGCTGAACTGGGTGGTCATGCTGAGGACGAACATGGCGAGTGCGATCGCAACCCCAATCCAGTCTTTGATCGCTTTTTTACCCAGCTTCCAGCAGAAGCCTAAAATAATTGCGACCATCACCGGTTGCAGTCCAAAAAACAGCGCCTCTAGCTGCGGCAGTTGGGCAAATCGAAAGTAAACCCAAGCCAAAGCCACCACAATCAAAAATGCGGGTGCAATGAATGCAATGCCAGAAACCAGCGCGCCGATCCATCCAGCACGGGCGTAGCCAATGTAAATGCCGAGTTGGGTCGAAGCGGGACCCGGCAGCATCTCGCAGACGGCTAATCCATCGGTGAGCTGATCTTGAGTCAGCCAACCGCGGCGAGTGACTACCTCATCGTTCATCATGGCGATGTGCGCCTGCGGCCCACCAAAGCCCAGACAACCCAGCTTAAGAAAGAGCGCTGCCAACGTTTTTAACCGCTGACTCAGCCCTATCTCTGTCGATGAAAGTGTTGAAGACTGGGGCGGAGTACTCATGTTCTCTCTGGCTGCTAGATCAGGTTAGGGCTAACTGCCAATGACAGCATACTTCAATCAGTTAAACAGAGTATTAAAGCGCCTTTCGCGAGGGGTAGGGCCAGTAGGACATCAATCCTCAACGTGTACTGGTTTTACTACGGCGTGTCTGCCACCATTGATAGACCAGCCAGCCAACCAGACTGGCAACAAGCGCAATCGAGACAAATTTACCCAACGGACCGAGTATGACAGAAATGCGCTCGTAGCTCTCGCCTAGCCAAACACCGGCTAACGTCAACAGCGTAATCCAAACAACCGATCCTAGCGATGTGTAGAGTAAAAACTGGAGAAACGGCATACGGGTAATGCCTGCGGGCACTGAAATGTAGGTGCGAATGCTAGGCAACAGGCGACCCAGCCCAACTGCCCAAAAGCCACCTTTACTCGAAAACCACCGCTGCACAGCACGAACTTCTTTGCTGGATATGCCTAGCCACTTGCCGTACCGATCAGCGAGCCGGCAAATGCGCTCTAGGCCCAGTGCCTGACCGATGTAATACCAAACCAGCGCCCCCAATATGGAGCCAACGCTGCCCGCGACGATTGCAGCGGGTAATGTCATCTCGCCACGGGCCACGGCTATGCCTGCCAGCGGCATGATTACCTCAGACGGAATCGGCGGAATCACGTTCTCTAACAGCATGAGAAGGGCGATACCGACATAGCCAAAAGCTGCGATCGCATCGGTAATGAGGGCTAAAATATCCAAAATACTTACTTTGCAGTGAGGTTTAATACTTGAACAAGAAAGGCCATCAGAGTCGATGGCCTTTGTCTGTCTTGTCTAATTAGTGTTGCGGCTAATCCTTAGCGAGCTTCGGTGCCTTGGTTAGGGCTCCCAGGAACGTCAGTATTCTTGTCGCCAGGAGCCTCAGGCTTAGCACCTTCAGATGCGTTAGAAGTGCGCGCGCCCTGACCCGTGCGGCGCGCGCCTGGTTCGATAGGAGTATTCTTCTCGTTAGGAAAGACCTCTTCTTTGCTGCTTTGTGGCTGAGACATAATGTTGATCTCCTTGTTGTTAAACGATGCGTTGCAAAAGCTTGGAGTACAGCCGTCGTACACGGCCAGAAGGGCTCACTCCTGACAAAACTTTGCTACTGAAACAATGTTCGCTATTTCTGCTACAAACAGCATCCGTCACAGGAAATAGCCCAACTTGTACTTTCCCCTATGCCTAGGGTAGATTTTCAAGAATGCGCAGGAGCGCCAGCGCTACACCGTTAGTCCAGCCAAACCCAACCTCGTTGGTACTGTAACCAAAGTGAATCTCGTCAGATACGTTACCGCTAGAGCGCTCAATGTCGTACTTCTCTAGTAGATGGCCGCAGCGCTCAAAGTCGGCAACGAGCATTGCCATAAACTTTTCAGCAATACGCTTGGCTTCAGCCTTATAGCCATAACGGAGCAAACCCTGGACCGCAATCAGCTGAAAGGGAGCCCAGCCAAAGGGTGCGTCCCACTGGTTGCCAGACACATAGTTGCTGGTACGTAAACCACCGGGAGCCTCAAAGCGGAACAGGTTGTCAACAATTTGCTCAGCTTGTTCGGGCGAGGCAATCCCGGCCCATAGGGGATAGAAGGTGGTGGCGTACTCGTACTGGCGGCGTTGCCCTTCGCGAAAGTTGTAGTCAAAATACAGGCCAGCTTCTTCGTCCCATAGATAGTTGTTGATCTGCTTTGCCCGTGAGGCTGCTCGTTTGTGCCACCGCTCAGCCGCGTCCTCGTGTCCTAGCGCCTGGTGGATTTCAGCCATGTCTTGCTCCATTTGGTAGAGCAAAACGTTGAGACACACGGGCGCATAGTGAATGATGTCAACACTAAAAGGGCCAAAGCGATGGGTGGGGTCAAGCCCTGACTCGCGCATGGAGCGGTCGCCCTTGTAGAACAGATCGGTCAGGCGATCGCTATCTTTGTCGTAATACAGGCTCAGATCGTAGTCGGTAATCGGCTCTGTGCGATAGATGTCTTTAATGCGCTCAAAGTGGGTGCGTCCATGTTCGTCACGCTCCGAGAAAATGACCTCGGGGGAGGGGCCTTCTCCGATGGAGTAGTAGTGGGACAGGCCGGTGGCCGGGTTGAGGTGCGGCGGCACGTTCCAGTAGTAGTAGTAGCTTTCGAGCTGGGGTAGGGTAGACCGTAGCCAGTCCTGGTCTTGGTCATGGTCGTACCACAGCCGCACCATCTGTGACAGAAAGGGCGGCTGGGACCGGCTTAGGTAATAGGAGCGGTTGGCGTTGAGGACCGTGCCATAATGCTCAACCTGGTAGAGCAGCTGATCGACCATGCTTTTGGCTAGGCCATACTCTTCGTCTCGCATCAGCCCCAGCTGAATGAAGTAGCTGTCCCAGCCGTACATTTCGTTGAAGCGACCGCCAGGTACCACGTAGCAGCCCGGCAAGTAGAGCAAACCGTGGGTTTCGATCTGCTCTACTTCAATGGGCAGGGTCTGGAGGCTAATCTGCTTGAGCTTTTCAGCAGGAACGGTCTGACGTAGGTGTTCCTCCACCTTCGGGAGTGACTCGTTAGCTGAGACGTAAACAATCCAGGGTTGCCCGTTTTTGTGAGGAATTTTCTCATCGACGGCAGCGGCAACAATATGGGTGATATCGCGACAGAGCGTTTGCCAGGTGGTTTTGATATAGCGGCGTAGCGCCGTCAGGCGGTCAGGGCTGATGTTGCTATATGTCGTTTTTGGGGCCGTGGTTGTTGAGGCAGCTGCTGTGTTTGCCGATATCACTCAGGTCTCCTATGTTGTTGGTTTATTGAAACTTGCTGAAAGCGTGGGTGTAGCGCCTATTCTGACGGTTCAGATTTGCTGACTAGCAGCGCCAGTGGGAAGTGTTGCAGCAGCTGCTGAAGCTCTACGGGGTCGGAGCCGTCTATGGTCTGGTTACTGAACCAGTTACGCCATTGGCTATTGCCGGGTAGGGTCAGCGTCGTGTCTTTCCACACGTTGCCGATGGGGTAGTCGCCGGGGTCAACGATATCGGTGAAGAAACGAGGTGCGATCGCAACTACGGTTTTTCCCTCCCACTCTCGAGCAAACACAATTAGATTGTCCTCGTAGGGTCCCTTGGCAAATAGGGGCACGTAGCTACCTTGGTTGAACACATCGGTAAACCGCTGACGGGCCATCAGCCCCCGGTGAACCACGAACAGCTTGAGGCGACCATCCTGTCGGTACGTCAGCATGTTGCCCAGTAGCTTGACGGGGTCGTCTTCCCAGTCGCGCTTAATTTCGTTGAGCATGTGCTGACGGTAGCCATAGTCTACGGGGCGGCGGTTATCGGGGTCTACCAGGCTAAAGTCCCACATTTCATTGCCTTGGTAGATATCCGGTACACCCGCAGCGGTAATTTTCAGCAGCGTTTGAGACAGTGCATTGTAAATGCCGTAATCGGCAATCTTGGCCTGAAATTCTTTCAGAGACTGAAGAAAAGCGTTGTTCCCACCCGGTTTTAGAATGGCTTTAGTAAAGGCAACAAACCCGTCTTCATAGTCGGTGTCGGGATGTAACCAGGCTGTATGGACTTTTGCTTCTCGTACAGCTTTGATCACATAGTCGGTGACCCGTTCAGTGACGGACTGCAGGGCTTCTGCATTGTCCGAGTCAAACGGGAGTACACCCACCAGGGTCTGATACAGAAAATACTCGTCATTAGCATCCGGTACCACGCGGTCTTCGACAACGCGCTTATGGCTGCCGTTTAGCCCCCGCCACTGCTGAACCTGAGCCTCCCACTGTTCGGGCAGCTCTGACAAGACATTCAACCGAGCCCGGACGTCTTCGCTACGCTTGGTGTCGTGGGTAGAAGAGGCATTTAGTCCGAGTGGCCAGCTAGCCTGTTGCTGCTCGTTGAATTTGTGAAACTGCCGTACCGACACACCAAAGTGGTCAGGCGCACCACCTACCTCGTTCAAGCTAATGAAGCGGTTGTAGCTGTAGAACAGGGTGTCTTCAATGCCTTTTGCCATCAGCGGGCCGGTGAACTGCTGTAGCCGCATGACAAAGTGCAGCCACTGAGCCCGTTCTGCTTCAGGCAACGAGTCTTCGTACTCTAGGTGCAGAAACTTTTCAATCAGGTTGAGTTCGTTGACCAACTGAGGAATCTGCTTGCGTGCCCGCTCAACGGCAATACCGATATAGTGCAGTGCTCGCTCGGTGACACCGTTTTCGTCAATGTAGGTGCAGTAGATGGGAAATGCAATTAAAACTTCTTCAATTGCTCGCCGTAGGCCGTATAGGGTGAGGTCGCGCCCGTAACGATATTGGTTAGAAATACGTTTCAGAAATCGGGCTAGGTTGTCGATGTCGCCCACCAAGTTGGTCTCAGCCATCAGCCGCTTCTTCGACTGGGTGAGCGAACTGTAGTCGCCGGTCAAGCCCGTCAGCTGGTGGTACAGTCGAGTAAAGGCGGTTTCATTGGCCTGCTTACAGAACAGTCCGTTGACGTAGTTCAAGAACTCATAGCCTGAGGTGCCTTGAATCGGCCAGTTCTCTGGGAGCGTCTCGTCTACTTCTAGTATTTTTTCAACAACAATGTAGGTGTCACCTAACTTCTGACGCAGTCGGTTGAGGTACTCGGTTGGAGCGTACAAACCGTCGATATGGTCGATTCTTACCCCGTTAACCTGCTCTGCGTTTACCAGTTTTGAAATAAGGGTGTGGGTCTCTTCAAAAACCTGTTGATCGTCTACTTTGAGGCAAATCAGCTCATTAACGGTAAAAAATCGGCGGTAGTTGAGTTCTTCAGCGCCCACCTTCCAAAATGCCAGTCGAAAGAACTGTTCCGATAGCAGATCATCGAGCAGGTCAAAACTTTGAGGGTCACCAGGGGTACCGTTGAACGTTGTTAGATTCTGTTGAACAAAGCCCTGAATTTCAGGATTTTCTTGATAAAGCTCCCATAGAAGCTCTTTTACAAATGCCGCCTGTTCTCGCCGTTGCTGAGCCGATAGGTCAGTAAACGAATCTTTGAGTAGGTAGAGAATGCCGGAGATTTTGATATAAGCGCGGTCTTTTTCTCCTAGGAGGGCCGTAAGCCGCCTTAGATCGTGATTAAGGAAACTGCCGTAGGACTCAATTCGTAAGGGGAAAGACAGACCGTAATAGTTAACCTTGAGACCAGTGCGGTCGTAGCTCAGCTGAATTTCACCCCGCTCCAGACAGCGATCATAGAAATCGCCCAGTAGGGGGGATAGAACGCGATTTTGTGTGTCCCCATCGCCCATGTCCCATTCAATGTCAAAGTAGTTGAAATACTCGGAGTGGGGGCCATGCTCCAGCACATCCATCAGGTATTGGTTTTGACCATCGTAGGCCATGTGGTTGGGCACAATGTCCTGTAGCCAACCCATGCCAAACCCTTTCAACTGTTGGATCAGCGCTTCAAAGGTCTGCTGCGAACCCAGCTCCGGATTAATTTGATTGGGATCAACCACGTCGTAGCCATGCTGGCTACCCGCCCGCGCTTTGAAAATAGGCGAGGCATAGACATCGGAAATACCTAATGCCGACAAATAATCAACAATGGACTGGGCAGACTCAAAGTTAAAGTTTGAGTTGAACTGTAGGCGATAAGTTGCAACGGGGATACGCATAGCAGTGGCCTAGAAATGAAAAATGATGAAGCGGTGGGTGACAGTCGGCACGTGACGCTAAGTGGGGGTTGTGTGGGACAGGCTAATGAACGGTCTGGTATAGCGCGAAGCTTTGGGGCGGTAGGGTTAGTTTTTCGGCCTCCAGCGTGTTGGGTAGGGCATCACCCGGTCCCCCCCATTGGGCATCCGCAGAACTAATCTGCTTCTGCCAGGGTCCCTGCAAGGTGGGTAGTTTAACGGTAGAGGGGTGCTGACTAAAGTTCATCAGGCACAGTAAATATCCCTCAGATAGTTCTCGTTGGTAGTACACCACTTTGCACTGTTCTTCACTGAACACAGAGAGGTCATCGCTGACCGAATCTTTCCCCAGCTGTAGCTGCTTGCGCAGCTGGATTAGCCGTTGGTAGAAGTGCCAGAGCTGCTGTTGCTTGCCCTCATATCGTGCTGACCAGTTAAGTTTTGACTTCTCGTAGGTCTGGGGATCGCTGGCATCAGGCGGCTCTTCTTCGCCTTGGAAGTCTTTGAACTCTTCTGCTCGTCCGCATCGGACAGCCTCAAGCAAGTCGGGATCGCTGTGGTCGATGAAGTAAAGGAATGGGGCATCTTCGCCATATTCTTCACCCATGAACAGCATCGGAACGTAGGGAGCCGTTAGTAGTAGTCCAGCCGAGAGCTTCAGTCCTTCAAAGGAGACCAAGTGCGTCAGCCGATCTCCCATCATTCGGTTGCCGATTTGGTCATGGTTTTGGGCACAGATGACAAACTGTGATGAAGGATAGTCGGTGGCTACGCTGCCGTGGAAACGCTTGCGAAATTTGGAATACTTCCAGCTATAGACAAAGCGTTCGCGTAGCGCGATCGCAAGTGCCTCACAGGTACCAAAGTCTTCGTAGTACCCCTTATTCTCCGCCGTCAGCAGGGTATGCAGCGCATGGTGAAAGTCGTCGCTCCACTGGGCATGGAGACCAAAGCCCCCCTGGTCGCGATCGCGAATGATCCGCGTATCATTTAGGTCACTTTCGGCAATCAGATAGAGCGACTTATCCAACCGCGCCGATAGCTCATCAACCTTTTCGCTTAGCTCAGCCAAAAAGTGTCTGGCCCCAAAGTCGTAAATGGCGTGGATGGCATCCAAACGGAGTGCATCAATGTGATAATCCTCCAACCAAGCCAGCGCATTCTGCACAAAATAGTGCCGAACACCGTCGCTCCAGGTGTCGTCAAAGTTGATGGCTCCGCCCCAGGGCGTTTTGTATTTGGGCGTTACGAAGGGGGCAAAATTGCCGGTGTAGTTACCCTCTGGTCCAAAGTGGTTGTAGACCACATCTAGAATGACCGCCATTCCTTGGGCGTGACAGGCCTCGACTAAGCGCTTTAGCCCATCTGGGCCACCGTAGGAGTTTTGCACTGCGTAGGGATATACCCCGTCGTATCCCCAGTTCCGTTCACCCGGAAATTGGGCTATCGGCATGATCTCAACAGCGGTGATCCCTAGCTCTTTCAGGGCCGATAGCTGCTCAATCGCTGCGTCAAAAGTCCCTGCCTTTGTGAACGTCCCAACGTGAAGCTCATAGATGACGTAATCTGCTAACGCCGGGTTGCGCCAGTCTGAATCTTGCCAGTCGTACTGTCGGTGATCGACAACTGCGGACGGCCCGTGGACGCCGTCGGGCTGGTAACGAGATGCAGGATCGGGATGTGACGTATTGTCTATTTCGTAGTAGTAGCGCGTTTCATCACTAATACCCGCTACGGTTGCCTCCCAATGGCCCGTCTGAGTACAGGACAGGGGAACAACTTTATCAACGGGCTTAACCAGCTTGAGGGCGATATTTTCTACTTTGGGTGCCCAAACGGAAAACCGCCACCGATCTCCATCAATTGGGATTACCCCAACTTTTCCAATCTCCTGGTCGATCATTGCTACCTGCCTAACGCGTGCCAAAAAGCTGCAATCACTATATCCAGTCGCCTTGGGAGAGATTATCTACTTCGCGGTAGAAATGTTAAGTTTTACTTACGGTCCGGGTGGTCTTTTGTGCCCAGCCGTCTTACGTGTAAAGTGGCGTAGAGTCAGAAAAATCTATTTAAGCTATGCTGCGACCTGCTGAGCCGTAACGCCTGTCATCCGCTGATATTTTGTTGCATAAAACTGTCGGGCAACCAAACCCAGCGTGTATACCAGAGCTGCATTGCTAGAAGCGCCTAGCAATGCGCCGAATCCTGGAATGACTTCCAGAAAGCTTAGCCCCGTTTTGAACAGTCCACCGCTGCTAATCGATAGAGCAAAAACAGCAAGTGCCTCGCCTCGCCTTACGGGATCGGCTAAGTCAAATCCGTAGGCTGCGGCGATGCGAAACAACATGTCGGCCTGAAGCTTGCTAACAGCTGCAAGATCTACGGCAAAGAACAAGACCGCAACGGGCGGAATGATATTCGTCGCCAACCCTGTGCCCGCGGCGGCAACCGAAGTGTTAACAATAATGCGGTGGGCTAGCTCCTCTGGCGTATCGTTGGGGTACTGCTGCTTGAGCTTGTCGACCTCGGTCTGGGCTTTGTGCGTGTCAACCTTACCCAGTGCGTTAAGCAACCAGCTTAGCCCTGGAATCTTTGCCATGTAGTCAACAACAGGATTTTGCGCGACGGGATCAACCCCGCGTCCGATATTTTCTGTCGCCGTCTCGATTAGCGTATGGGCAGCATTCGCGGCTTCTTCACCTGTGGTAACGGCCTGCTGTGCAGCAGTACCCATTAGATTCTGTACCGTCTGCGTTCCCATGGAAAAGAACATTTCGTTAATGCGGTTGGCGGTTGCGATCGCATCGTTGATCGCATCTTGCATAAACGTTGTTTGCTTAGAACTCATAACCGCACCAAAATTAATGCATAAACACTATCAGAATAGCCCTTAAGCTTAGACATCCTTTCAGCCTAAGGAAAGATTTAGGTTGAAAACATTGTGATAGCGTTTTACTGATTTTCAGATGACAACTTGCTCTCTATACTCAGCCCTGGTAGCCCATCAAGCTTTTCGGGATCCGAAGGAACCGCATGCTCAGGGAGTAGAATGTGTAGTCCCTTTGACACGCAGACTACCTCCAAAGGTGTCTCACCTCGAATTTCACCGTCCAAGACGATTTTCTGAGGGGGATCCGTCGTAATTGTTACCGAATGACTACGAAGGTAGCCAACATCTTCTCGTTGGGTTGCTTCTCCGCTGAGGGCAGACCTCAGCAACTCATAGGATGCTGTCAAAGCACTGCCAACGCCGTCAGGCGCAACAATCGTAATATCGAGTAGGCCATCGTCCGCATCCATCTCAGCCGGACCCTGGGCCAGGATAGAGGTGGGTGGTGCAACGTTCGCAACAGTAACAGCTGTTGCCTCAACCGAAATGACACGATCGTCGGTCTCTAATTTGGCAGTAAACCGCTCCAGGTTGCGTAACTGCTGGAAACCTGAGATCACGTAGGCTAACATACCCAGTCGGTCTTTAGCTTCTCGAGTTGTGCGCTCTACAATGTCGGCCTCAATACCGATCCCCGCTAACAGCACCATGGGGTAACCATTGCATTTAGCGGTGTCAATGGCATGGACTATGCCAGAAATGGCAACCTGGCAGGCTTCGTCAATATTGTTAGGAATGCCCAGCGCCGAGGCCGCAGCGTTTGCCGTTCCTCTGGGAATGATCGCCATGGGTATCTGCGTACCCATGAGCGCGGCAGCGGCAGCGTTAACCGTACCATCACCCCCAGACGCAATCACCAGATCAACCCCCTCAGCCACAAGCTTCTCTGCTAAGTCGTTAGCGTCGCATTCAGGCGTTGTCTCGTATACCGTCAGGTCAAATTCAGGCTCTAGCTGAGACTTAATAATCGACAACTCCATCTCGGCATTGCCTTGACCAGAGACGGGGTTAAAAATCAGGTGGGCTGTACGTTTCATCTTGCCTAAAAGCGATTTTATAAGTGATTTGACGAGGCCGATTATTGAACTGACTTTACAGATTGACCGTTTGAGGACTGACGCTGCGGCGCTAAGCTACGACGGGGCTGAAAGTCGTTGTAGTCGTCCTGGTTGTAGAAATACAGCGTACGAATCGGGTAGGGAATGCCAATATCTGCCTGATCGTAGGCCTGTTTAATTGCGACCATGACCTGAGTACGAATACGTCTAACCGACTTCTGCTCAGGATTTGTCCAGTAGCGAGCAACCAAATTAATTGAGCTATCACCAAACTCTACGATGTCCACTTCAGGAGACGGGTTCGATCTCACCTCTTCAACACTACTGACGGCTTTGATGAGTACATCCTTAGCCTCAGGCAGCTTAGTGTTGTAGTCAACACCTACGGCTAAATCAGTACGACGAATACCGTTAGAGGTCAATACCTGCACGGGACTAGTGAAAACGATAGAGTTAGGAATGACAACTTCTTCGCCCTGATAGGTCCGAATTCTTGTCGCTCTCAGCGCCACACGTTCAACTTTGCCTTGAAAATCGGAGACGATGATTTCATCTCCAATTGCGAATGGCTCTTGTAACAGAAGCAGGATACCGGCCAAAAAGTTCTTAACGATGTCCTGAAAAGCAAAGCCAATCGCAACAGAACCCAAGCCTAACAGTGCAATTAGGTCTCCTAAACCCAAACCAGGAAACGCAAATGCACAGGCTAACAGGATGCCAATAATCCATACGGCGACATAGCTTGTCTGAATAATTAGTGATTGAAGAGACAGGCTCTTAACCGTACTACTAGCAATATTCCTGACAATTTTTCGGCAGAAGCCAGCAGCAAATCGGGTAATGACCAGAAAAATAATAGCAAGCAGTAGTCCTGGTAGAATCTCCAGACTAGAACCAAGCAGTTCGAGTAATGTAGATTGAACCTGTTCAATAATGGGTGACATTTAGTTTTCAGACGTGAAGCAATTAGCTAGAAAAAATGCCCCAGATTATGCTGAACTTGAACGTCCATTACAGTCTGGGGGATCTTTTCAAGCAAAGCACGGCCTGCCTTGGTTTTCATCTTCCCAAAGGGATAGCCCATACATTTGAACTGCCCGCTGTGGATAGCTGCCTATGCTGTAGCCTGAATAGCCAGGTCATTGAACGTTAAGGTGTAGCCTTTGTTTTGCCCTGTAGTGAGGAAACGGATAGCCGATTCAGCTGCGATCGCAACCGTTAGCATCACCAGATTCCGCGCCAGCGGATAGTCACATACATCGTCATTCACCGCCGAGGGCACCCGATATCCCGGCTCCCACACCACTTTGGCGTAGTCACCCCCTAACCCCGCATGTACACAGGGTAACTCCTGCGCCGCACAGGCCATCTTCACCGCCTGCCGCGCCACACTGTTATCAAAGGCATCGATCACTAGATCTGGATCACGCAACAGCTTCTGCGCATTCTCCGCCGTCAGCCGCTGCGTTACCGGCGTTACTGGCGTCCCCACTGCTCGGTAGACCGTATTCGCTAGCATCTTTGCCTTGAGTGCACCGATATCGGCCCGATGGTAAGGTTGAGTGGACAGGTTCCGCAGCTCCACCCGGTCAAAGTCGATCACCGTCAGCTGCCCCACCCCAGACCGCGCCAGCGTCTCCACCAGATTTGCGCCCAATGCCCCCGCCCCGCAGACGGTCACACTTGCCCGCTTCAGCCGCGCCATGTTCTCAGCAGAGCGGGCCAGCTGTTCATGAAATAGAAATGTCATGCGTCTCTCCTCATTGCCACTGATGTTCTACAACGCCAACAAGAGATTGCAGGTCAAAGGCGCGATCGCCCCCATCCAGACAGATCCCCGCACTAATGACCGTGAGATCCGCTTTTGAAATAGCACTGCTATGCCACTCCCCGGACGGCGTCAGCCACTCCACCTGCCACACCTCCCCCTGGTCCTGAAAGTGCTTCAGCTCACCGCCACCTATCTTCAGCGCATTCGTTAGCCGTGCTCGGTTCCGCTGCTCTGGGCAAAAGTCGCTCAGCTGCTGCGCTGCCAGGTCATAGGCTGTCCGCATCTCAGGCGTCAGCCCCTTAAATCGCAGGTCCGCAGGCCACATGCCCTGTAGCAGCGCCTCATTCAGCTTCTCTGCCACGACAAAATCCGCCCGACGGTCCACCTGCTCGAGCCAGAAAGCAGTGCCATCCCACCGCGCCACAATCTGATCAAACTGACCGCCCTCAGTCACGAGATGAACCACCACCGGTTTCGCCTCCCCCAGCCGCTGCCGCGCATCCGCCGCATTCGCCGGGTAGGCCAGCCAAGATTGAGATCGCAGCCGATGCACCAGCCGCAGCCGCATCACCGGAAAGTGCTGTAAATACCGCTCCACATCAGACAGCAGCGGTTCATCCACCTTCTCGACCCGTGCTGCATCCAACGGCTGAAAGATTCCCCATCCCTCGGCTCTCACCGTTGGCGTAAAGGTATAAATCAGCCCCGACATTCGTGTCCGAACCCGCCCACCCTTCACACAGGGCGCAAGAAATTGTGTAGAACAGAGGACCGTTTCATCATCCGCAAGCTGATTCAGTAGCTGACGAATATCCATTGTGACGGCCCTCCGCTCGCTGATTTACTCCTTTGTATCGGACTCGGACGTGCCGTCGCTTTGGAGCAACAGCTGCTCTAGGCGTTCCTTAGACCAGCTCTCAGTGAGATATGCGATCGCATTAATCTCCTCCAGTCGCACCAGCCAAACCGTTCGCCAAGACACCTCCTCATCCGCCTCATCATCGTCATCCATATATACATGGACAAACACAATCTCCACACAGGTCGGGTCCAAATAAATTGGAATCCCCCGCAGACTTCCCCACGTCAGCCGCAGATTCACCTCCGTCCCCGCCTGCAACGCATCATCCAACCGCTGATACAGCCGGTCTAAAAACGAATATTGCTTCTGATTTTCCGTAGAGGTCAAAACACGC
>CAWUKV010000079.1:0-22782 GCA_963923025.1 uncultured bacterium | reverse complement strand
TAGGCTGTGAAGATGAGGCCCACTTCTTAACCCTCAAAATCGATGACATTTCGCCCGAATATCAACCAGACGGCCAGCGTTCGGTTGATAAGGCATCAGTGTTAATAGCTGAGGCCTTTCAGCAGGGCAATCAGCGGTTTGAGTGGCTGTGTCGACGACTGAATGGAGAAGCGGTCTGGGTCGAAGTTGTGTTGGTGTCGATTGGCGATGCACAGCAGCCTATACTGCACGCAACCTGGCGAGACATTGGCCTTCACAAGCGCACAGAGATTGAGAAACGGCAGGTTGAACAGCATTACCAGCACATTTTTGAGTCTATTAACGATGGTCTAACGTTGGTGAGGCTCTCTGATGGCGTCGCTGTGACCGTCAACCCAGCCATGAGTGAAATGCATGGATACCAGCCCGCAGAGTTTATTAAGCTGCGGCCCAACGACTATATACACCCTGATTGTTTGCCCCAATTTACCCAGTTCTTAGAAATGGCCCGCGTTGGTCAGCGGTATACCTGTGAAGCTATTGGTATCTGCAAAGATGGCAGCCTGATCAACATCGAGGTTACTGCAGTTCCTTTGACTTACAATGACGAGCCGCACGGGTTAGCCGTGATACGAGACATCACTGAACGCAAAGCTGCCGAAGCAGCACTAACCGAAAGTGAAGCCAAGTTTCGTCGATTGGTAGAAGACGCCAACGACCTCATCTACACCGTTGATTTAGACAACAAATTTACCTACCTGTCACCCCAGTTTACTCAGCTTTGGGGCTACGAAGTGTCAGAGTGGCTACACCGATCCATTACCGATATCATTCATCCCCAAGACCTATCTAAGGTCTTGGCTTCCAACCAGAAAAAAACGATCAGCGGAGAACGGCGTGCCGGATTAGAGCTGCGTACGCGCAAGCGAGACGGTAGCTGGCTTTGGGTTACCTGTAACGATTCACCGATTCGCAATGCCGACGGCAAGATTGTCGGTATCCAAGGCATTGCCAGAGACATTACGGAGCAAAAACGCTTTCAACAGGAGCAGGCTCGCCTCACAACAATTCTAGACGCAACCTCCGACCTTGTTGGCATTGCTGACATGCAAGGGCGTCAGGTCTATATGAACGCAGCTGGATACAGACTGCTTGAAATTCCTTCTGGGCAGAACGCCATTGGTCAAGACATTAGTACGCGTATGCCTGATTGGGTCAAACCCATTGTGCTAGAACAGGGCATTCCGGCTGCGATTCAGCATGGGGTTTGGCAGGGGGAAGCTGCCATTTTGACGGAAACGGGTAGAGAGATTCCGGTATCGCAGGTCATTGTTGCTCATAAAACAGAAGATGGCATGCCTGAATACGTTTCGACTATTGTGCGAGATATATCGGCTCAAAAGCAAGCTGAAGCCGTTCTACAACAGAAGACAAGAGATCTTGAATCGGCTTTACAGCAGCTCCAGCAGACGCAGCTACAGATGGTGCAGAGCGAAAAAATGTCATCTCTCGGCCAGCTAGTTGCTGGGGTTGCCCATGAGATCAACAATCCTGTCGGATTCATTTACGGCAACATCAAACATCTGATTACGTATTCTGAAGATTTGCTCAATCTAGTGGCGCTGTATCAGAGCCATTACCCCAACCCTGCAGATGTTATTCAATCTGAAATCGAGGCGTTAGAACTCGATTTTCTGACAGCAGATATGCCGAAAACGTTAGCCTCTATCAAAATTGGTGCTGAGCGTATTCGAGAGATTGTCAAATCGCTGCGAACGTTCTCTCGGTTAGATGAAGCAGCCTGCAAAGCTGTAGATATTCACGAGGGGATCGACAGTTCGCTAGTCATTCTCGAACATCGAATTAGGGCAAACACTCACCATCCTGAAGTAAACATTATTAAACAGTATGGCGAACTTCCTTTGGTAGACTGCTATGCCGGGCAGCTTAATCAGGTCGTAATGAATATTTTGACCAATGCGCTAGACGCGCTAGAAGAGCGCGATAAGACGCGCCCGCCCGATGAGATACAGCAAATACCCAGCACTATCACCATCGCAACTGAGGCTCCAACACCAGACTGTATCGTCCTCACTATTGCGGATAACGGTCCTGGTATTCCACCCAATGTCCAAAACCGCATCTTTGATCCATTCTTCACCACGAAGCCCGTTGGCAAGGGCACAGGCATGGGTATGTCCATCAGCTACCAAATTGTGACTGAAAATCATCGCGGTACGCTGACGTGCCAATCGTCTCCAGCAGGGACAACTTTCACTATCGAAATTCCTCAACGACAGGCCCTTACCTAACAAAAAAGTGATACCCCTCGAAAAGAGCGATACGCTTGATAGGCGATGACGTAGTGCTTGAGTTCGGTTAGTGCGTGCTCACAGACCACGCGCTCGCTGGACGAAAGTTTGATTCTCCGCCTTCTGCCCATGACTGAGCTGCCTAACCTGCAACTTCTGAGAGCGCGATCTCGCGCTTGGCTCTAAGAATACTCACCGTCGGTGTCTGAGTCATCGAAATTCTAAAACGTTACTTAGTCAATGGTTGACCGCTCGGAGTACGCAAAAGTTCAATCCATACCCACAGCGACACTCACACCGCACTGTCAAGATTAACCGGTAACTGATTTAACAGCACTTGCCTCAAAAGCTGTGGTAAAAACACTTAGAATTCGCAATCTTAGCGGCCCCGTCTGATGAGGGGTCTCTTCAGTGTCAGATCTCTATTGAGCCCCTGGCTAGCTTCAGCGTGTTTGTTTTAACTATTGCTGTTTTTGGATAATTGCTCAATCTAACTGACGAGTTTCTGTTGGCAGAGCGGCACGGCTCCTGCTGTCTATGAGACAGCAAACTATTGAGTTTGTTCTATGAAATTTACCTAACTACAACATGAAGGTTTCACCATGGTAAGCACCCCAGACTCTCCCCCTCAGCCTTCCAGGCGCGGCATCTCGAAGCTGTTTCAGAATCGGCGGCTGCGCGATTGGGCTAGCTTGCTGGTTCTGAGCCTGTTGCTCGTCGCGATCGCGTCACCTGCAGCTTGGGCTCAGGATGCTGAATCGTCCTTTGTCGATACGATTTTTCAGCCCATTGTGGACGTTATGGCGGCGCTGCTATTCTTCAAGATCGGCGGAGAGAATGGCTTCCCATTTATTGTTCTGTGGCTGTTTGTTGGGGCGCTATTTTTTACAGTACGGATGGGCTTTATCAACCTGCGTGGGATTAAGCATGCCATTCAGGTTGTACAAGGTAAGTTTGACGATCCGCACGATGACGGTGAGGTGTCTCACTTTCAGGCACTGGCAACCGCTGTATCGGGCACGGTGGGGCTGGGTAACATCGCTGGGGTTGCGATCGCAATTCAGCTGGGCGGACCCGGCGCAATGTTCTGGCTGACCATAGCTGGCATCTGCGGCATGGTGAGTAAGTTCGTGGAGTGTACCCTAGCCGTCAAATACCGTCGCGTATTGCCCGACGGCACCATCCTGGGGGGACCGATGTATTACCTCAACCAGGGACTGTCTGCCCGAGGTCTGCGGCCATTGGGGCAAGGGCTTGCCGTCTTGTTCTGTATTCTTTGTCTGGGTGGGAGTCTGGGCGGAGCCAATATGTTCCAATCTAACCAGGCTTACGCGGCAATTTCTGGCCTAATACCCGGTTTACCCAACTGGCTGTTTGGCATTATTCTGGCTGGCCTCGCCGCATTCGTCATTATTGGCGGCATTCGGCGCATTGGTGCCGTAGCCGAAAAGCTAGTCCCTGCAATGGCCGCCATTTACTTTGTGGCCTGTCTTGTGGTGATTTTGTCCAATCTGCCGCAGGTACCGGCTGCGATTGGTACCATCATCAGCGAGGCCTTTGCGCCAACTGCCGTGACCGGGGGCATCGTCGGTGTCATGGTACAGGGCATCCGCCGTAGCTCCTTTTCCAACGAAGCAGGGGTTGGCTCTGCTGCGATTGCTCACGCTGCTGCCCGTACAGACGAGCCGATTCGAGAGGGTATGGTTTCGCTGCTAGAACCGCTAATCGATACGGTCATTATCTGTAACATGACGGCTATCGCCATCGTGCTGACGGGTGTTTATCAAGACACAGGGGCAGAACTTAGCGGTGTCCAGATGACGGCTAGCGCGTTCTCATCTGTTATGGGCTGGTTCCCAATCATTTTGAGCATAGCGGTTTGCCTCTTTGCCTTCTCAACCATCATTTCTTGGAGCTACTACGGTATCCAGGCCTGGAGCTACCTGTTTGGCGAACGTAGCACGATTGTGTTTAAGTGCATCTACGTCATTTGTACCTTCCTCGGCTGCCTCGCCAGCATTGGTCTGATCATTGATTTCAGCGATCTAATGCTGTTGGGTATGGCCTTTCCGAACCTATTAGGGTGCTACATTCTCTCTAATGAGGTAGCAGGAGACTTGAAGAGCTACTGGACTCGTCTAACATCTGGTCAAATGGAAACTTGCGAAAAAGTGCCCGTTTCTACTGATGCTTAATTACGGCGCGTAACGGCCGGATACTGTGACCTGGTCGTTGTTGGGCCCAGATCTTTCAGACCGTTGTTGTTTGATCCAGTTTGCCCGCTCTTGGGGCGGTCGGCTGGTGTACTCTCCGTAAAATTGGCTAAACCTAACGAACCAGCGTATCCAGTCAGCAACTATTACTGTTGACTGGGTATTGCTATCGGTTTTGGGAGAGGGTGTAATGACCACCATTAGGGGTACCTAACTCGATACTCCTAAGGTAAATAAGTAGCCTGAAATGATCTAAAGCTGATATCGATAGACAGAATGCAGAAAATAGATACAGCCTGAACTGTCTGTGGTGGAAGATATCGCGATAGCAGCAAACAGTCCTTTAGAACAAGGCTGTACACTTCTCCAGAAACTCGTTTTATGTAAAGCAGGAACCGCCTTTGGTGTCCTAATCTACATGGCGCTGACTTATAACCAGCAATGGCCATAGAAAAAGCCATCCTCATAACAAGATGGCCTATATACAATGCTCGTCGATTTTGCCCTGGCGACTTAGACTGATGTGTAGTCTGCGCCATTTACGTCAGAACATCGAGTAAGACCATTCACTCATCTCAAACGAAATGGAGCGTCGCAGCCTTCTCCTAACGGCGCTGGCGGCTGATATACCTACCCGCGAAGGACTAGGACTGGGCAGTGAGCAAACCGCATCACACGTTCTGTCACAGACCCCATCAAAAATCTGGACAATCCTGTTCGTCCTCTCGAGGGCATGACAATCAACCCGATATCGTGATGCTCGGCGTAATCTATGATTTTTGCGCTAGCTTCACCCTCTTCAATGACCAGATCAACGCCATACGCCTTGCTATCGGGAAAGGCTTTAGTAAAGGAATCCTTCACGTTCTCCTTACGCTTTTCTGTATCGACAGACTGCCAAATATTTCCGGGTTCTGTCGGTTCTAGAGGGCTCAACACGTGAATTGCATGGACTGTACTAGTCGTCGATTCGGCAAAGGCAATCGTGTCTTTGAGGGCTTGGAAGGACTCTTCTGAGAAGTCGATGGGTACTAAAATATGATCTTTAGAAAATAAAACCATTAGGACACACCATTAACAGTTAAAGCTGATTTTTGCTAACCCTTGCATAAGAACTAGCCACGAGTCTGTATTGAGGTTTAAGTCCAGGTCTCACTACAACTTAAGATCTCGCACAGCAGGGCTCAAAACGTTTGGGCTCCACAATCAGCGTTATGGCCCTACTCATACAGTACTGCGACTAATCTACCAGACCTAATCTAGCTTAAAAGTACTGATCGACACATTTAGCCAACACTCATACGTAGTCAACGACACAGGAAGCCGGCACTACCTAGACCGATCTGTTCTAAAGTTAGTTCATCCATACATCTCTGTCACGTTCAGCGCTAAAGTTTCTCTGGGGAATCCTGTAGGCTTTAGGCTGAAAGCGATTCGGCTGTCTGTAGCGGACTCTCAATTCTTCTCATTTCTACATCTTTTTTTTTAAAATTGGGCTGTAGACCTGAAGAGGTCTAAAAGAATATCCTTGTGTGTCCGAGAAGATCCCTTTGGGACAAATCTTACGCCTTCTGGGACTGAGTCGATCAAATTCTCGTCGGAGACTTTGCGTTAGTGAGATAATTTCCTAGCATCAAGACGGTGTGGACCTTATGTCCATCGCCTGTGGTCACGAAACATCGCTTTGGGCACTTCGCTTGAGCCTCCGAGTGCGGCGTTGCCCCTACCCGTGAAAAGATTGAACCGGGTTGCGATATCTTATGAGTGGCAAACCCGGTCAGACACTCATAAGATATTTCACTTGAGTTTTCTGGCCCAAACTCTTAGAGTGCTGAGAATCGCATTAGATACCAGCCCCCCTCACCGATGAACTACCGCTTCCAATTCCAGGTACTTTGGGACAACTGGGGGCTGTTGATAGAGGGGGTTCTACTGACGCTACAGCTTTCGGTGGCCGCGGTGGCCATTGGGCTAGTCGTCGGCACCATCGGGGCCCTCTGCCGCACGTCAGGCAATCGCTGGTTGCGAGCGATCGCAGCGACCTATGTCGAAGCCATCCGCAATACGCCCTTTCTTGTGCAGCTCCTGTTTATTTTCTTTGGTATTTCCAGTTTGGGGCCCAAGCTCGGCAGTACCCAGGCTGCTCTGCTGGCGTTGGTAATTAACTTTGGGGCCTACGCCACTGAAATTATTCGCGCCGGAATTCAATCTATCGACAACAGCCAAGTTGAGGCTGGTCTGTCTCTGGGGCTCAATCAGCATCAGGTGTTTCGGCTGGTTGTACTGAAGCCTGCGGTTGCCAACATTTACCCCGCCCTGACCGGACAGATTGTGCTACTAATGCTGCTAACCAGCATCGTTTCACAGATCTCCGCTGAGGAGCTGACCTTTGTGGGCAACTTTTTGCGATCGCGTACCTTTCGCGATTTTGAAATCTACGCGGCCATTGCCATCATCTACATCATCCTGGCGCTGGGCTTTAAGTTAGTGGCTCAGCTGCTGCATCGTCGCCTGTTCCAGTTCACCCGCTATCGCTAGCTATGAGAGACTTTACCCATCTGGACATTCTGTTCTCTTTGCTGTGGGCTACCCGCTGGACCCTGCTGCTATCGGTCATTGCCTTTGTCTGCGGCGGACTGGCTGGGTTTCTCTTAATGCTGATGCGGGTTTCGCCGCTTAGGCCAATTCGCTACCTCAGCTGGGCCTACACTGAGGTGGTTCAGGGTACACCACTGCTGATTCAGTTTTTGTTGGCCTTCTTCGGCCTTAGTATTCTTGGGTTTAACATTAGCCCCTGGTCAGCCGCCATGATTGCTCTGACGGCCTTTACCAGCGCCTTTTTAGGCGATATTTGGCGAGGCTCGGTAGAGTCTATTTCTCGCGGACAGTGGGAAGCCGCTCGGGCCTTGAGTTTGAACTATCCGCAGCAGCTTGGGCTGGTGATTTTGCCCCAGGCCCTACGTCGCTCAATTGCCCCAACGGTTGGCTTTATTGCCCAGGTGATCAAAGGCACCTCTCTCGCCTCGGCCATTGGCTTTGTCGAGCTGGCTCGTTCTGCCACTAACATTACCAACGTCACCTTTGAGCCCTTTTTCGTGTACTTGGTGACGGCTATCATCTACTTTGGCATCTGTTTTCCTATCTCTGTGTTAAGTCGAAAGTTAGAGAAATCTTTAGCTTATTGAGGACTGCCAGTATCGCAAGATACATTGACACCTATTCAGCCTGCTACGGTGGGCGTACTCTTCAGTCAATTTCTCCAGCGAACTATGCGTCTTTCTGTTCCCAAGCGATGGTGGCAAACGGTTGCGATCGCGGCCTGCGCCTGTGTGTTTTCTCTTGTGGCGGTCGCCTGCGTAGGCGGTGGTGACACGCCCAGCGTCACGGCACAAGACGAGACGGCAGCCGTTTCTAGTCTGGACCGCATCATTGAAGCGGGCACCATCAAGATTGCCGTTCCTCAGGACTTTGCCCCGTTTGGTTCAGTTGACGCCAACGGCGATCTGGAGGGGTATGACATTGATGTTGCGAACCTAATTGCCGAAGATCTAGGGGTTTCACTAGAGCTGGTCCCCGTCACTAGCGACAACCGCATTCCCTTCCTCCAGACCGAAAAAGCTGATTTAGTCATCTCCAGTATGGGCGCAAACCCCGAGCGGGCTAAGTCAATTTTCTTCTCTATTCCCTATGCACCGTTCTTCTCGGGCATCTACGGTGGGGCCGATATTGCTGATGTCGCTAGCTTCGACGACCTAGGCGGCTATAAAGTTGGCGTCACGCAAGGAACGTTAGAAGACCTAGAGCTGAGTGATGCCGTCGGTGACGATGTCCAAATTGAGCGTTTTGCTGACAACAGCCTTACCGCTTCGTCTCTAATATCCGGACAGGTAGACATGATTGCAACCGGCAACGTGGTTGCGTCTGAACTGGCTAAAAACAATCCAGATAAGTCCATCGAAGGCAAGTTCATCATTAAAGAATCTCCTGCGCACATTGGCCTACGACGCGGTGAGGTTGACCTGATGCAGTGGGTGAATACGTTTGTGTATCACAAGCGGCTCGGGGGTGAACTGGACGACTTTTCTCAAAAGTGGTTAGGCGAACCGCTGCCGCCACTACCGGCTTTTTAGCACTATTTCTCTATTTATCGCGCTCTCACAGCAGGGAAGTCTTAGCAGCTTTGGTTAAGACTTCCCTTTTCTTTTTGCCCGTAATCGACTCAGGGTTTCCTGCGACATACCCAAGAATGATGCTAGATAGCCTAAGGGAACCTGTTCTTCAATATCAGGGGTTTCTTCTATCAAGCTAACGTAGCGCTCTTTCGCAGATTGGGCCTGAAAGCTCATCACCCTATCCAGTAGATTAGTATAGTGATATTCCAATAGGCGACGGTTGAGGTCTATCCAAATCGGGTCGTGGTGAGAGAGCTGTTGGAGATCGGCATAGCTCAGCGAAAGCGTCTGCGTGTCCGTTACGGCAACGATACAATCTTCGCTAGGCTGGCGATAGACAAAGCTAAAGTAGGCGGTCGCGAAGTGATCTGGAAAGCAAAACCAGCGCGTAATTTCTTTACCATCGGCTTCACAGACTGAGCGCAGCACACCGTCAATAACGAAGAATATCTCTTTCGAGATATCCCCCTTCTCTAACAGAACATCGCCCTTGGTGTATCGTTTTGCCTTGACGACAGCACACAGGTTTTTCTGCTGTTCTGCATTGAGTAGCACCAGCTGATTGATCCGACGCAATAGCTGTAGCTCCCACAGCCGTATCTGATGTGTTGAATTACTGGTTTTCTTCATAGCCCTCTGGACAAAGAACAATAGTATCTGAACTTGCCGGTAGCTCTGGTAGCTCAAACTGTGGCGGTGTTTGAGGCAAATACGATTTGGTGATATCGGGTTCGGTAAAAAACTGCCGTAGCCATTTTGGAAAGACTGAGTCCTCTTCGTGGGCCAGACTAATACCCTGGCAAAACTGGCTGTTCGTTATCAGCTCGTCACCGTCGACATCAACAACCCAAACTAAGCCAATTACGTCGTAGAGTTCCTGTTGCTTAGCCATGCCGCTGTTCTGCACTGCCAGGTCGCCTAGAGCTATTGTGGAAAAGGAGAAGCGGTCTGTCTCGCCGACTATGCCAATCTCCAGTGCGTCAAAGCTGGTGGCAAACTGCCCATGTTCTAGGTAGTACGCCTGCTGTGCCCGGTTAAGTGATGCCACAGAAAATGCACCTTCCGTCTGCCTTGCCTTGCTCGCTCCGGAGGCCAACCAGTTTGGCAGCGTGATTAAGAAGAGACCTAATGCTACCAATACGCCTAAGCCCAGACCTACCGCTACGCAGCCCCTGCCAGAATTTTGGTCGTCAGTCATAGCACCCATAGCTTTCTAGTCTAGTAAGCCCAATTGCCCCTACTATCTCAATGATGTGTATCCGTTAGGGCAAGGGATGATGACGTTAGGGGCCAAGGGTGACGTGGGGATGTCATCGAATGTAGGAACCGTTCCTTCAGGTATCACAATAGACTTTTGGGATTGAAACCAGTTAAGAACTGTAGCAAGGAGCGATGGCTGGGGTTCTAACGCTGTTTCAGTGGGCTGGGTGCTGTAACAGAGCTGATAGTTAGTCCCCTTGGTCCCTAACTCGTCGATACGCCAGACCAGTCCTATCGTATGTTGCAGCCCCTTGCGCTTTGCTACACCGTTGTTTTGCACAGCAAACTCGTTGAGGACTTGAGTCTGATAAACGTAATGCTCAGTCTCGGGGTTGATGCCTGTCCGAAGATCGTTCATCTCCATTGCAAACACTCCCAGCTCCAGCATATGTGCCTGCTGTGCTCGGTTCATCGTCCCCACAGCGGTACGAGCCTCTGCCATGGCGTTGTGGGGTTTGCGATAGCCAAACAGCAGATATGGCACAAAGAACCATCCCAAACCCAGCAATAGAAGACAAAACGCCCCAAATATAAGACCTCCGCTCCCCTGGTGCTGCTGTGTTTCCATAGCCTTTCAATTCCTTTTTATCAGTCTTATTCCCCTCCTCAAGGGTTTCAGTAGTAAACCGCTTGATTCCAGACGTGAGAGTTCATATATACTATGTACGGCGTATTGAGCGGCCCTACAGCAGTCGAAAGATTGGTTAAAGCATTCGACTGCGTCGAGGGGCGACCGTGTCAAGAACTTCAGCGCCAGGAACTGTCCTTAGCAACTCGACGACTGCAATATGTCCATCAAACCCACTCAAATCCACAGCATCCTTAACCACAAGCGGGACGACTTTACCCGGTTTGATGGGCGGGTGTCGAAGGCGCTGACGCAATACCAGCAGGCCTGGCATACCCTGAGCGGTACGCCGATTGAAGACCTGTGGGAGTGGAGTCTGGAGTGTGAAGGCACAGTAGGCGCTAGACCGCTGGAAGATTTTGAGGGCACAGCAACGGGGGTATGGCGCTGTGGGCTAACCTGGGGCAACCGAGAGCAGAGCATGGTGTGGGTCAAGCAGCAGCTTGAAGGCATCACCACCTTTGCAGTGGACGGGTCACAGATTTTCCCCAGTAAAGATGTGTCGATTCCCATCGCGCTGGTGCAAATTGGCTGGTTTGAGAACCCCCATTCTGACCAGCAGCCCTACTGCAAAGACATTGACCTGGATGTCATGACGCCTGCGGACTTGCAGGTACGGGACAGCAGTCAGCCGGTGGATAGGTTGGTGAACGTGCGCCGGTTTCAGATGGAAACTGATCGGCTGGTGACGTATATCGAACAGGTGAAGGATAAAGACAATACGCTGGTCTTTTTTGACGGGTCGCTGGTAGCGACGTTTGCTGAGGCGCTCGACGACAGTCTAAGCCAGGTGTACGTGGGCTGTCTACTGAAACTGTTGCGGGCCAGCGAAACCTATCGGGTGCCGCTAGTGGGGTATATCGACACCAGCTATGCCCACGATCTAACCAATCTGTTGGAATCCTTCATTGGGTTACAGGGGCCCTCTACCGTTCACGATGCCCAGTTGTTAAATCGGTATATGCGGTGGGGAGACTGCACACCCGTTTTTCGCTGCGATCGCGCTGGCATTCTCTCCGACTATCAAGAACAGCAGGACCGCATTACCTTCACTTACCTCAAAGCCCACCAGGGTTACCCTGCCCGACTCGAAATGCCCCTATGGATGCACGAGGCGGGCCTGGTGGAGCAGGTGGTCAACTGGGTGCGGGCCGAGATCGTCGTGGGCAGCGGCTACCCCTACGCCATTGAGACGGCGGACCAAACAGCAGTATTGCAGAGTAAAGACCGGCAGATTTTCTTTCGTGTCTTGCAGGAGTGGGCCGACCAGCAGCAAGACCTGAATTTGCGACTGTCGCGCAAGATGGTGAGCAAAGTAATGCGACGGTAGCAGAACACCTCAGGCGGATAAGACTAAAATTTTGATGTACTGATGATGTTCTGAAACTCAAGCCGTTACAAGAACGGGTTACAGCGTTTAATCTGGACGCAATTTAATCTATGGACGAAGTCAGATTTACCAAACATGCCTTAGAAAAGATAGAGAAGCTTCAAACCCGTGGACTACCCGTTACCCGTGAGTGGGTCATTCAGGCAATCTCAACGCCAGACAGTGTCAAGCGTGACAAGAATGACATACTGATAGCTCAACGGTGCTTGAATGAGAAGCTTTTGATTAGAGTCGTATATCGAGAGCTTGCGGCGTTTGTCTTAGCGATCACGGTATATCCAGGTAGGAGGTCTCGCTATGAAAAAAATTAGTTACAGCAAAGACGTAGATATCATGATGATCTGGCTATCTGATGATGACATTGAGTACGCAGAAGATGAGGGAGATGGTTTGACCATTCTTCACTACTCCTCGGAAGAGAAGCTTGTCCTAATCGAAATTCTTGACTTCTACCAATCAATGAGCAAAGAAGCTTTCGCGGATTTTGTGTCTGTCAGCGACCCCTCGTATCATTTTGTGACTGAGGGCGACGGACAGTATTTTGAAGAGCCTCAGCACTCAGCGTCGGTTGTGAGAACGCCAGCAGCATCGAATGAAGAAAACGCTCAAATTAAGGAATAAAAACAAGTTTTTCTGAGGAAAACATCGTAGGGCGCTGGATTCGCTTTTATGGTGAATGAAAGAGGCGTTTGTGGGGACGGCAAACCCGCCCTACACGTCGGGGCTTATCCCATTTAGATACCCAAACCATGCTTCAACCTGACCAGCAGCTAGCAATTTTGCTTCACAACGGCACTGTGGGGGCCAAGGGCAAAACCGGGCTGGCGCTGCTGCGCTACAGCGAGAACCCGATTGTGGCAGTGATTGACGAAACCTGCGCAGGGCAGAGCCTAGCGAAGTTGACCGGCATTCAGCGGGAGGTACCGATTGTTGCGACGATGGCAGAGGCGCTGGCGCTGAAGCCGGATGTGTTAGCAATTGGGCTGGCTCCGTCGGGCGGCATTTTGCCTGACCCGTGGTATGCCGAAGTCAGGCAAGCGGTGGCGGCAGGCGTATCCGTGATGAACGGGCTGCATACATGGATGAACGATGACCCGGAGATGGCGAGTCAGCTCGGCCCAAAGCAGTGGATTTGGGATATGCGGCAGGAGCCCACTGGCCTGACAGTAGGGTCGGGAAAAGCCCGTGAGTTGGGCTGCAAGCGGGTGCTGGCAGTGGGAACAGACATGGCCGTGGGCAAAATGTCCACCTGCATTGAGCTCGACCGAGCAACGCGGCGGCGCGGGCTCAGGTCTAAACTCATTAGTACCGGGCAAACAGCACTCATGTTGGGGGCAGACGGCATTCCACTAGATGCCGTGCGGGTTGATTTTGCCTCGGGTGCGGTAGAGCAGGCGGTGCTGCGCAACGCACCGGGTCAAGACGTACTGTACGTCGAGGGACAGGGCTCAATTTTTAACCCGGCGTCGACAGCAACGCTGCCACTCCTGCGGGGAGCGCAGCCGACGCACCTAGTCCTAGTCCATAAGCTAGGTATGACAGAGATTCAACATTTCCCCGGCTTTCCGCTGCCACCGTTGCCCGAGGTTATTCAACTGTACGAAGCGCTTGCGGCAGCAGGTGGAACGTTTGGTACGGTCAAGGTGACAGGTGTGGCGCTGAATACGTTTGGGTTCGGTGAAGAAGACGCAAAAGCTGCGATCGCAGCCGTCACTCAGACAACAAAACTCCCCTGTACCGACGTCGTGCGTTTCGGCGCGGACCCAATCTTAGACGCAATACTGGCAGGCTAAAACAGCCCACTCGCGATTGTATGGAGACCTACTTCTTCCGCAGACGGTAGGTGATGCGGCCTTTGGTCAGGTCATAAGGGGTCAGCTCAACCTTGACCCGGTCACCCGGCAGAATCTTGATGTAGTTGCGGCGAATTTTGCCAGAGATATGGGCCAGCACATTAAACCCATTGTCCAAATCCACGCGAAACATCGCATTGGGGAGCGATTCGGTGACCGTTCCTTCCATTTCAATTAGATCTTGTTTAGACAAGTTAGCAGTTCCTCAATTGCAGCATGATAGTGCAGACGCGGACACGCCTGCTTTCTTTAAGAGTAGCAAATCCCATCAACCTATTGTGGTGGGCAACCGGCTGTCCCTGGTTTAAATAATCTGAGCGCTGGCCAGCATTTTTGAACAGGATTCCACCCTGTAGAAGGCCCATTAGAGGCTCAATCGGCTCCCTGGTAGCTGGCCCATGAAAACACTGTGTAGATTTACGGAGTTAATTTGACCTGGTTGCTGAATAACCGCAAAATGATAGGCAAAAGCACGTAAGTAAAGTAAGGTGGCGGCACTTATACGCCTTACCCATTCCCGACCTTTCGTTTCAATCATCTGACTGAGCCATCCCTTTGAACAGGTGTGCAGCGCGGTGTCTTGGGCCCTTGTACACGTCCAGAGTGAAGCAGCGGCAAGTTCGGGATTGAGCCTGACCCGCTTGCAGGCTGATGATGACGTCTCTTGGATATCGGCATAGCGGCAGTTAGCAGGGCATTCACCCCGCCGTTCTGAGAGCATCTAACGTTCCTGAATCACCTTCAGCAACATCGAACGGACCGATTCCATAACTCGTCGATGCGCAAGTTTGTGCTGACGGCTTGCGTCAGCCTGGTCAAGTCCTTTGGCGTGAATAACCATGATCAAAACGCTCAAGCTCGGGCAAAAGTTCACGTTTTTCCTGACGCTGGTCTTCCTCACGGGCATTTTGCTAGGCGGGCTGCTACTGTCCCAGGCCATGCAGCGCAAAGCTGAAGCCGAAGTCAATGCCCAGGCCGAAATTTTGACGCAGACGATGAATTCGGTGCGGGCCTACACCAGCGATCATATCCAGCCGCTGTTGTCAGACCGGCTGATGACTGAGCCTCAGTTCATTGCGGAAACGGTTCCAGCCTATTCAGCGCGCGAGGTGTTTGAGTCGTTCCGCGAGACACCAGGTCACAAAAACTTTTTTTATAAAGAGGCCACCATTAACCCCACAAACCCACGGGACCTGGCTAGTGATTTTGAGGCCACCTTGGTCGATGACTTTCGCGAGGATGACGAACTAGAGTTTTTATCGGGCTATCGAACGGTTGAGGGGGAGAAGCTGTTCTACAGTGCCAGGCCATTGCGGGTGGGTAGCGAAAGCTGCTTGCAATGTCATGGCCGACCGGCAGATGCGCCCCAGAGTCAGCTGGCGACTTACGGACGGCAGGGTGGCTTTGGCTGGCAGCTGGGTGAAGTCGTGTCGGCTCAAACGGTGTACGTCCCTGCCGGAGAGGTGTTCAGTCGAGGCACGCAGTACCGCAACCTGGCGATTGGCATTTTTGTGGGCATCTTTGCAGCTGCGATCGCATTTCTCAATTGGCTCCTGCGCCGCAGCGTTATTCAACCTATCGCCCGCCTGACGGACCTTACCCGCCGCATTGGTTCCGGGGGGAGCGTCACCGTCAACCAAGTCCGTACCTTTGACACGGGGGGCATTACCCGCATTGCCCGTCGGGCTGACGAGCCGGGGCAGCTAGCCCGTGCCTTTCAGGGCATGGCCCACGAGGTGCAGCGACGAGAACAGAACCTTAACCACGCCGTCGAAGAACGCACCGCTCAGCTAGCCGAAAGCACGCGGGAGGCCGAACAGGCCCGTGCTGAAGCTGAACAGGCTAGCGAGTCTAAAAGTCAGTTTCTGGCCAACGTTAGCCACGAGCTGCGCACCCCGCTGAACGCCATCATCGGCTACAGCGAAATCCTTCAGGACGACCTCAAGGGCAAGGCTGATCCCCTACAGATTGAGGACGTCGATAAGATCCACGATGCGGGCACTCATCTGCTTTCGTTGATCAACGACATCTTGGATCTCTCCAAAATTGAAGCCGGGAAGATGGAGCTATTCCTGGAGGAGTTCGATGTGCGGAAGGTGATCACCGAAGTGTCGCAAACGGCTCAGCCGCTGATGGGCAAAAACGGTAATCAGCTTGTGGTCAACTGTCCGGCTGAAATGGGACCGATCTATGCCGACATGACCAAGCTTCGGCAGGCACTGCTAAACCTGCTCAGCAACGCAGCCAAGTTTACCCAGAACGGCACCATTACCCTGGATGTGGCCCAGCGCAGTACCCTACCCGACTGGAAGCTGGACGGTAGCGTAGCCGGGGCCATTGGTGCCGATGAGGCTGGGTTCACCTTTGCCGTCACCGACACAGGCATTGGCATGACCCCAGAGCAGCAGGCCAAGCTGTACCAGGCCTTTGTTCAGGCCGATGGCTCAACCACTCGCAATTATGGCGGTACCGGGCTCGGGCTGGTGATTACCCGCAACTTTTGCCGCATGATGGGCGGCGATATTCACTGCCAAAGCCGGTCGGGCGAGGGGACGACCTTCACCCTATGGATCCCTAACCGGGTCGTCGATCCGAAGGCCGGTTCACCTCAGCAGCTCAATAACCTGTCGTCCACTTCCGTTATCAACGGGACGATGCCGACACCAACCGTCGAAAAACAGCCCACATCCCGCATTGGGCCTTCAGTTTCGGGTGTGGGGCAGACCACCATTCTGGTGATTGACGACAATGCCTCCGTCAGGGATCTGACGCGGCGATCGCTGCAGCAGGCGGGCTACCGCGTCATGACCGCGAGTGATGGCATGGAGGGGCTGAGGCTGGCGATGACGGCCTCGCCCAACGTCATCCTGCTGGATGTGATGATGCCAGAAATGGACGGCTGGTCGGTGCTGCGGGCGCTGAAGCTTGACCCAGAGCTGATGCACATTCCAGTCGTGATGATGACCATCACCGACGACAAGAATCTAGGCTACGCGCTGGGTGCGGCAGACTACCTGCTGAAGCCCGTCAGCGCTGAGCGGCTGGTGATGTCCTTGCAGCGCTACCGCTCTAGTAAGAACAAAACCGGCTGCGTCATGGTGGTTGAAGACAACGCCGCCAACCGAGAGATGACCCGCCGCCAGCTCCAAAGCTGCGACTGGCAGGTTGTAGAAGCTGAGAACGGCGTACGGGCCCTGGAACAGCTAGCGCAGCGACGCCCAGACGTCATTCTGCTGGATCTGATGATGCCGGAAATGGACGGCTTTGAGTTTCTCCAACGCATGAAGCAGCGGCCCGAGTGGCGGTCTATCCCCGTGGTCGTGCTAACCGCAAAAGATCTCACTGCTGAGGACCGTCAGCGCCTTCAGGGCCAGATTCAACAGATTCATCAAAAGGGGGCCTACAGCCGTCAAACCCTACTCGATGAGATTCAAGACCTGCTGGCAGCGCGAGGGTCACAGACCCAAATCGTTAGCAGACCCAGATAGGGCTAAGTTCCCAAAAATGCGCTTTCTGAGCTGGCCGCTTATCCAGTTGACTATCGACGCTCATCCGCTTCTCAGTTATCACTACTAGGCTTTTTAGACACCTACCCTTTTTGCCCCCAACGCTTGCGCACTGATCAAGGACACACCCATGGCGAAGATTTTGCTGCTCGAAGACAACCAGGTGAATCGGGACATGCTGGTGCGGCGGCTTAAGCAGAAGGGCTATAGCGTGGTCACCGGGAACAACGGGACGGAAGCGTTACCCCAGGCGCTCTCAGAAGGCCCCGACCTGATTTTGATGGACATGAGCATGCCCGTGATGGACGGCTGGGAGGCCACTCAGCAGCTCAAGCGAGATGACCGGGTGCAGCACATTCCGGTGCTGGCGCTGACGGCCCATGCGATGGCGGGTGACCGAGAAAAAGCGCTCGCTGTCGGCTGCGACGACTACGACAGCAAGCCGATCAACATGACTCGGCTAGTGGGCAAAATCGAGGCACTGCTACCCGATATTCCGGAACCGGCCCCTCCTAGACCTGTAGAACCAACCACACAGAACGATCCGGTTGAGCGGCTGCTGCTGCGGCACCTGCGGCACGAGCTGTGTACGCCCATTAACGCCATCATTGGCTATAGCGAAATCCTACTGGATGAGCTGCCCGTCCAGCAGGCCACACAACAGGCCACACCGCTGCGGGATGACATCAACAAAGTTCACGAAGCCGGCCTGCAGCTCTTAGCTGCGGCTGACGCGATCCTCAACCCTGCTCAGCTCGAAACCCATCCGGTTGCCAAAGATATTAACTCCTTTAGTGCGCGGGTGCGGCTCGAACTGCTTACCCCACTGAGTACGGTCATGGGCTACAGCGAAATGCTGCTGGAAGAAGCGACCGAGCCGGTCTTGTCGGACCTAAAGCGCATTGATACGGCTGCTCGACAGCTGCTGGCGATGATCAAAGACATTGTTAACTTGGCGCAGCAGCAGCTTCAGACACTGAATAGTCAAACCTCGGTCATGTCTCAGCTACAGCTCGACAGCTTAGCCAATCAGCGCTTTGCTCAGACGGCCAACCGATTGATTCAGGCAGTGCAGGATACCTCACCCAGGGTGGCAGAGGGAAACATTTTGGTGGTAGACGATAACATTATCAACTGTGATCTATTCTCGCGTCAGCTCGACCGTTATGGATACACCGTTACCACCGTCAACGGTGGGCGTCAGGCGTTAGAACAACTGACAGGGGCTAACTACGATCTAATTTTGCTCGACATCTTCATGCCAGATATGAACGGTCTGGATGTTTTAAGCCAGATCAAGCAGCATCCCCTCTGGAAGACAATCCCCGTCATTATGATTTCGGCGTTAGACGAACTAAACAGCGTGGTTCACTGCATCGAGATGGGTGCAGAAGATTTTGTCTCTAAGCCGGTTAATCCCATTCTGCTACAGGCCAAAATCAGCACTTGCTTAGAGAAGCGTCGGCTGCGAGACCAGCAAGCCCTGTACATTGCCCAGCGGGTGATTGCTGGAGCCACCCCGGTCCCTATCGTTATCTCTCGTATCGAAAACGGTCAGATTCTTTATACCAATCGAGCCGCAGAAATGGCCATTGGCCTATCGGCCGAGGATCTGCTCCAGCGTTCGGCCCTGGAATTTTACCGGCATCCCGAAGATCGAGCAGATCTCATTGCTGCGGTGCAGCAGTCCACCGAGGTGCAGTACCGCGAGGTAGAGTGCCAGCGGGCCAACGGTGAACCGTTTTGGGCGGCGGCAACGATGCAGCCCCTGGTGTTTGAGCAAGAGCAGACCCTGCTGACGGTGCTGTACGACATTAGCGATCGCAAACGCACCGAGCATGCCCTCAAGCAGGCCGAAGAAAACTACCGCAGCCTCTTTGAGAATGCGGGATCGGGTCTGTACCAGTCTTGCCCCCAGGGGCAATTTCTGCGCGTGAACCGCGCCATGGCCGAGATCCACGGCTATGGCAGCCCAGAAGACATGATGGCGCAGGTGCAGCACATCGGCGACCAGATTTACGTCAACGCCTTTGACCGAACAATTTTTGAGCAGCAGCTCAATGATCGAGGAGAAGTCCACGGGTTTGAGTATCAGGCTTACCGGCAGGACGGAGAGATG
The DNA here is from genome assembly GCA_963923025.1 of uncultured bacterium. GTDB lineage: Bacteria > Cyanobacteriota > Cyanobacteriia > Phormidesmidales > Phormidesmidaceae > CAWUKV01. The sequence goes on along the minus strand of CAWUKV010000079.1, from coordinate 3,350 downwards.
ATTTGGCTGTCTGAAAATGCCCGCCGTGTGCAAGATGCCTATGGTGAGACGGCCTATTACGAAGGCATTGTTGAAGATATCACCCAGCGTAAGCTGACCGAAGCCAAACTCAAACGGGAGGTCGAAGAACTGCGCATTGAGATTGACGATACCAAGCGCCAACAGAGCGTTGCTGATATTGTTGGCAGCAGCTATTTCCAGGAAATGCAGGCGGAGGTTGACTCGCTTAGAAGCTTTAGCGATCTCTCCTCAACGTCTTCCTTTGGGCCGGGCTCATCAGGGTTCGGAACCGGCAATTCGGGATTCAATACAGAGACAGTATTGCCAGCCGAAATGACTAAGATCCAACCTACCGTGCTTGTGGTCGAAGACAATGTGATGAACCGAGATATGGTCATCCGGCGGCTGCACAAGTTTGGCTATGCCGTAGAGACCGCAGAAAATGGCCAGGAGGGGGTAATCAAAGCCACCCAATCACAGCCTGACATTGTGCTGATGGACATGAGTCTGCCAGTGATGGATGGCTGGGAAGCCACTCGCAACCTTAAGGCCAATCCGGATACTCGGCAAATTCCCATCATTGCGCTGACCGCCCACGCAATGGCAACTGACCGGGAGAAGGCGTTAGCCGCAGGCTGCGATGAGTACGATACCAAACCTATCGACTGGACTCGGCTCATGGGCAAAGTAGAGGCTCTTCTGGAACGGGTTTCGAGGTAATGAGTATGACCGAAAACGGGTTTCAGAACGGACACGGTACTCCGTTAGCAACAACCCCACCGTCTGAGGTTGACCAAACTGTGGCCAGTGAACCGGCAGGACCAACCGATTCAACCCGCCTGTGTCGCCAGCTCTTACAGCAGCGGACCCAGACGCTAGAGAAGATCTACGAGGCCGTCCACAATGGTCCCCTACAGGAGTTAGCGGTACTACTAAGGGCCGACGCCGCATCAGAGCTGGGGGCCGCATCAGAGGAGCCGGTGCGATCGCACCTGATCAAAATCAGCAACGACCTGCGCGGCATCTTCCAGTCGATGCGGCTTGAAATGCAGGATGAGGCGCTGTATCTCGAAAGCGGCCTATCGCTTAATCTGGCACAACCGCTCCCCGTTCTACTCAGTCAGGTCTTCGAGCATACCCTAGAGCGCGATTTCCCGGGGTTTGAAACCCTGCAGTTTCTCATTACACCTGACTTTGAACCGCTGACGGCCGCTACACTCACCGCTGAACAAAAGCGGAGCATCTGTCTGTTCTTTCAAGAGGCACTGTGTAATGTGGGTAAGCATGCCATCGCGACAACTCGTCTTACAGTCAAAGCTAGCTACACGAACGGCACCTATTCTCTCAGCGTGGCCGACAACGGTAAGCCCCCAAGCGTCGTCGAAAGCCTGTTCCAAAGCCTAACGACCAATCCAGAAGACGACCCACCCGACAAACACCAGGGAACTCGACAGGCAGAATCTCTAGCTCAACAGCTGAGTGGCAAGTTTCTACGGCGCTCTAACGAACCCCATGGCACCATATGTGAGCTACTCTGGCCCAATCAGACTTAAGTCTAGATGTAGTGCTGTGAAACGACAACATATCCCTTCGAGAACACTATGGCTACCGAGGTTAGTACACAACAGTTTTTAGTTATTGACGATCACGAGTCCGTCCTACAGGGGACCGTTCCAGCCCTACAGCAGGCTCACCCCGAAGCCGAGATTACTACAGCCCAGAACTACACAGCAGCGGTCGAACAGATTGAGTCGCTGCGGCCACAGCTGGTTGTCGTTGACCTGAGCATACCCGATGCGCCTGGTACAGCAGCGACGCCCGACGTTGGACTAAAGCTGGTTGAACAACTGCTCACAGGAACGCTCTTGGGTCGCAAGTGGGCACCCAATATTGCCGTTCTGAGTACCGATATTAATCCACTGGTGCGTCTGAAGACGATTATCAAAGCCTATGAAGGTGGTTTTGCGGCAATGGACAAAGCCTTGCCACTCCAGGAAATGATTCAATACATTGACTTTGCACTACGCGGCTCGGTGTACTTACCACAGACGGTCAAGTCACGCCCAGAGCTGCACCCCAGGTGGGTCGAGCTGCTGCACCTACGCTTTGATGAAGGGCTAACCGATAAGGCGATTGCAAAGCGGATGGGCAGCAGCGATCGCACCATCCGTAACTACTGGATCCGCATTCAAGATACCCTACTCATTGGCGATGACCCTGACAAAGACCTACGCGTACAAATCGAGCTAGAAGCCAGACGCATTGGGTTGATCAATTAGCTGCCTAGTTAATAGCCGTCTCTTGCTATAAGAAAAGCCCCAGCAGATTGCCAGGGCCTACAGGTTCATATCTGTTGTCTCGGTCGAAGCGCTAGCGTTATGCCCGATAGCTAATGCCTCGGTACTTTAGCGCCCGACTAGCGCTAACGGGTGTCTGCTTAGCGACGCGCATGTGGGTTTTGTTGCCCATAAACTGGCACTCGATAGCTGTCTCGACGGTTTCGATAGCGGTCGGTATGTGGTTATAGGTTTTGCCGAGGTGGAAGAGTTTCATGATGTAGACTCAATGAGTTTTGACTAAAAAAGAGGATGACTAGAGCAGTGGGGTCAGGCGTGGCTTAAGCCAGATAGTGAGTACCGCGATACTTGAGACGGTTGTGGGTACGGCTAGCGAAGGGCTGCTTGACGACTCTGAGTTTAGTTGTCTTACCTAAAAACTGGCAGTTGACATCCGTTTCAACCGTTTCAACGGTTTGGGGCGTGTAATCGTAGGGAATGCCCTTGAAGATCAGTTGCATGGAGAAAACCTCATCGGTGAATCTGTTATCAGTATCGGTCAGTGGTTAACTAAGTGCTTTCCAGAAGCGGTAAAGTGTGAAAACTGTTTTTCCAATATTGGAAAATACTAAAATCGCCAGCTGGTGGGGGTTTTTAGCGTATTCAATGGCTCATCTAGAACATGCTGAGTCAGTGCGGTAGATGCAATGGTGGCTTGGTGAACGATGAGCCCCAAAGTGACGCTACTAGCCAGGAGTAGGCCGAACATCACACCAATGGTTGTCACTGCGTCTATGAGCGCGCGAGCAGGGGGCAAAGGAATACCTTCTAGACGACGGTATTCGTCATTCAACTCAATATTGTTGTAAGGCGGAAGGAGGGGTCTATTAGTGGAAAGATTCATGGCTAATACAAGAAAAACGCGTAGGGTTAAACCTTGGACGTGGTGTAGTAAAACTCAGTGGTGACTCTGCTCGGACTTTGTTGACAATGAGTTTCTGGGATTGAGCTGCCGCAATGGCGTTGCAGAACTGAATTTCGAATCTGACCATAGTTTCGAGCATCAACACCGCG
>CAWUKV010000078.1:0-22976 GCA_963923025.1 uncultured bacterium | reverse complement strand
CTAGCTCATCGGTCTGACCTTCTGTCTCCTGCAACGCGTCACCTGGCAGCTGACTGCTGGCTGCACCGGTATCTGAGTGGTCTATATCCGCATGATCCGCGTCTGGATATTCTGTGGCTAACGGCTCCACGGTCGAATTGTCTGGGTTCGACTGTGTGGCTACAACCGGTTCAGGCACAGCAGGCGCAGCCGCTTCGAAAACTGGCTCAGGAACGACCGCACTCACCGTTGGGGGTGCTGTAATCGATGCGGATAGTGGTTCGGGCGCTGTAGCGATTTCAGGCTGTGGGTTATTGACTGGAGTAACCTGAGCGACCGTCGGCTGAGGCGTGGGTGGTACCGTCTTTGCAAAGGCGGGTTTGGCGGGCTCTGCAACTGGCGAGACGGCGGGTATCGGCTCCTCAGTGGCAACGTCTGTTACCGGAGCGGGCACTGCTGGAATAGGCGCTAGGGGCGGTTGCGCTTCTGGTGTCGTGGGTTCAGCCTGAGCTGCATTAGCATCGAGGAGTACGGGCACTGCGATCGCAGACACACCACAGCAGACCTGCGCCAGACGTAATACAGAATCATGTGTCATTAACCGTTGCCCCAAGAGGTCAAAGCGTTCAGATGGCTTTACATACCTCTTCCGGCAGCAGATCCTTGATCAGGAGACGTCATGATTAACCCGTGTATTCCGAAACAAGCTGAGACATGATGATCAGTGATTCAAAGCCATTCTCCGTCTTAGTCACGTCTCGGAGAGTGCCTTCTTCTACGAAGCCTACGGATTGGTACAGAGCACGGGCGCGGGCGTTATTGGGCTTCACATCGAGCCACAGCCGATGCGCCTGCTGCTGTTCAAAGGCATACTTTTGGACGTGTCGCAGGGTCTGTCGGCCATAGCCCTTGCCTTTGTCCGTAATGACAATCCGACGGATACCCAGGGACTGATGGGGGTTTCTCAGGCCCTCTAGCAGCACATAGCCAATCCAATGGCCCTGAACCTCAATCGACCAGTGAGCTTCTGCCGGATCGTCAATGGCTTGCTGGTGCCGCGGGCGCGACCACTGCGCTACAAAGGCTGCATTGTCCAGGTGCTGTTCGGCAGCTAAAACGGCTGTCAGGTCTGCGGTTTGCGTGGGTCGAACGGTGATCATGGCATCGATTTGCGTATGGAATTGTATACAGAACTGAGGACGCTTCCGTGTAAGCTCGGATGCGTTGAGTTTCATAATGTTTTTTGAATTGGTTCAGCTTCTTTTAAGTTTCTTCAGCATCCGATATTAAAGGGGCATCTACCATGCGCAAACCAAGATGGGACAACCTGAATCTTCAAATCCTCAAAAGCCGCTTGCTACCAAAACAATCATTAATGCCGACGCCCCAACTGCTGTAAAGCGTCGCGTTCAGCAGCGCTTAGCTGGGAAAGTTGCCTTAATTTTAGGCAGCGACAGCCGCCTGGATCGAAAAATTGCCAGCGTGTACGCTCAGCAGGGGGCCTGCGTTGTGCTGTGTGGCCTACACCTGCGGCGAGGACGAGTGGTGGCCGCAAAGCTGGCGGGTGCTGGGGCAGACGTCCGGTTTGTATTGACGGACATGGCGGATGCTATCGACGTCAGGCGGGCCGTGGAAGAAGCGGTCTCAACCTATGGTCAGCTCGATATTCTGATTAACAATTGCCAGCCCTTAGCGCAACCCGGAACCTCTGTACAAACGCTTTCTCCGGCGCTCTGGAATAGAACCTTGGATGTGACCCTGGGGGGACCATTTTTGGGTGTGCGTCACGCGTTTCCTTTCCTCATTCGTTCTGAGGTTGGGTCCGTCATCAACATTGCCCCTTTACCCGATCGGGGAACGGGACTAGCAACGGCCATCAGTCAGGCGGGACTCGCCAGCATGACTGATAGCATGTCGCGATCGCTCCTTGACTACGGTGTCCGGGTCAACCTGGTCTGGTCTGGGCAGCAAAGCCTGCCCGCGCGTCGCCTGGGTATGCCCGTCTACCGGCTGGGCCAGCAGGATCAGCGAACAGAGCGCGCGATCGCACGGGCGGCACTGTATCTGGCCTGCGCCGACTCTCAATCGTTGAATGGCACGACCCTATGGGTCCGCTCACAGGCCAGCGCAACTCACCACAACTAACCCATGTCGTAGAAAAATCCTGGTCCCCGGCTACTGACGTCTGATGCCTCCCAGTCCCACCTCCCCGTCTCCAAGTCAGCCCTAACTCATTCCTGCTCAGGCTCATCCTCGCTGAGGTCATAGTCCCCCTCCCACACCGTCGTCAGCAGGGCCAGACCTCGGTCGGTGAGCCAAACGTCATCACCCTCGATGGCAACGTCAGCGGTGTCTCCCCCGGCTGCGTCTACCAAATCCTGCATCCAAAGATTACAGAGTGCAGCAGTACTCTGTTCTAGCAGCTGATCCACCTGCTGCTGCGCGTCGGTTGGCAGCTGGGCGTGCCACAGTCGATAGAGTGAAACGCCGGTACGTCGTTCGACGCCGTTTAAAATCTGTTGCAGGTACCACACGAGTGTCAACGGCTGGAGCTGCTGACGGCGTTCGTTCATACGGGTCATCAACTGTCCCGTAAAGTCGGTACCAAGCTGCGCATTTAGAGCCGCTGCGGCAGCGACATCATCTCGCTCTGTACGACTGGCAAACTGGCTCAGGTCCAGCTCAGGATAGGCCAGCTGTAGCAAAATGTAGGCCCGCTCGCTCATGCGGTAAGTTTGGCGGGTTTCGTCGCAGGAAAAATCTTTGCCCGGTGTGGCACCGGCCTCAATCAACATGCGAAATAGCTGCGTAGCGTTCTCGTCCATCCTCGTAAGCAGCACCGACTAATAGGGCGGATAATGCGACCCAGTAAAGTTCCGTATTAGCAGATAGATAGTATCAAAGACTACATTCCAGTCAGATTTCCTGCGATGGCGATATTGCGGCCCCTGCCATCATTCAGGAAAAGTATCGAGAGCAATTGTCGTCGCAGCTTGGATAGCTAGATTGATAGGTTTCTGGGCGCTTACCAAAGAGCTGGTAGCGATGATCGCGGACAAAGGCATAGACCTGATCGCCAACGGACTTAAGGCCGGGCAGGCCCCGATAAGCGGCGACAAATGGGCTGCCCGCTGGCAGCAGCCGACCGATTTCTTCAGCGGCAGCGCTGCCCTGCCAGCGCTGATCGGGCTGCTCATTATCAATCAGGATCATGCCCATCTCGCAGTCCTGCGCAGTGATGTTGAATCGCTCCAGCTCAGCGGTGTTCTGCATGGGCGTGTAGACAAACTGTCGACCGCGATCGAACTGCTCGACCAGCTGGACTAAGTTTGAGCAGAGGTTACAGTTGCCGTCATAGATGACTGTGTACATGAGGTTTGGAGCGGAAGGGTGTGCAGCGGAAAAGTGTGAAATGTAGAAGGCTAATAGTCAGGCTTGAGTTTTCGATCAAGATTGGGCGCAACTTTTACCCGGCAGTCCTGGGGCCTCACCCGTTTGAGTGACCGGCGTATCCCGCTTGGGGGATACGCGGCATCAAGCTACGGAAGGAAGTTGCGATCCAAGGTCGTATAGATCACATATCAACTGAGTCAAACATGGTAGCTTGAAGGATTTCTTGAATTTTTCTTAACCTAGCCTTTACTTTCAAGGGGTAACTTTCCGTGAGAATGCTCAAGGCATATCTGTTTTACACGGTGAGGGAGTGACTATTCCTATGTTAACCAAGGCACGCACCATGCGTTTTGCTTACTCTGTTTCTCTACTAGCGCTTGTCGCTGGCCTGGCTGCTTGTGGCGGTACTGATACGGTTTCCGAAGGTACCGAAGGCGATGTAGCTGCCGGTACTGACGCTGCATCTGGCGTCGAGGGTGACATCCTGATTGACGGTTCCAGTACCGTTTTCCCCATTTCCGAGGCGATGGCTGAGGAATTCATGCTAGCGAACCCCGGTACTCGCGTTACAGTTGGCGTTTCCGGCTCCGGCGGCGGCTTCAAGAAGTTCTGTGCGGGCGAAACCGACATTTCCAACGCATCTCGTCAGATCAAGGACGAAGAAATCGCTACCTGCGAAGCAGCAGGCATCGAGTTCATCGAGGTGCCCGTCGCGTTTGACGGCATCACCCTGGTTAAGAACCCCGCTAACGATTGGGCTCAGTGCCTAACCGTTGATCAGCTCAACACCATGTGGTCTCCCGACTCTGAGGGCAGCGTCACTAACTGGAACCAGGTTGACCCCTCGTTCCCCGACCAGCCGCTGGGTCTATACGGTCCGGGTACTGACTCCGGTACGTTTGACTACTTCACGGACGAAGTCAACGGTGAAGAGGGTGCTAGCCGTGGTGACTACACCGCGAGCGAAGATGACAACGTGATTGTTCAGGGTGTAGAAGGCGACGAAGGCGGCCTGGGCTACTTCGGCTACGCTTACTACGAAGAAAATCAGGGCGCACTGGCCTCTATCGCTGTTGAGAACGAAGCAGGCGAGTGCATCGAGCCTTCTTCTGAAACAATTGCTGACGGCACCTACAACCCCATGTCCCGTCCCCTATTCTTCTACGTGAAGAAAGAGGCCTACGATACTAAGCCCCAGGTAGCCGCGTTTGTAGACTACAAGCTAGATGCTGCTAACGGCGGACTGATCAGCGAAGCGGGCTACATTCCCTTCCCTGACGATGTCCTGGCTGAGTCTCAGGCACGTATTGCCGAAGGCAAGCTGGGCAAAGATCCCGAATAGGCATCTTGAGTAAGAGACCCGGCACGAAGGCTTACTGGTTTTCGTGCCGGGTCAAACTTTCTTTTTTGAGCTGTCACTCTTTTCTGTATCAAGCTTTCTGTGAGAACCGCAGGTTCCTAACGTCATGGGCTGATATGGTTTAGCTGGCTCTCCAACCGCTCTCAATAACCCTGCTGAGGAACCCTACTGATGACGGCTGAAGTCCCTCTCTCTGAGATTGCTCCGGGGTCATGGAACCCCAACCGTGACCGGGCCAAGCTTATTCAACTTGTTGTCAAGATAATTACGGGCGCATTTGCAGCGATTTCCATCGTGACGACGTTGGGTATCATCGCAACGCTGCTTTTCGAGGCTATTTCTTTCTTCCAAGAACTGGGTAGCTACGAAAATTCAACAGTATTTGACTTCTTTACCGACACTAAGTGGACACCGCTGTTTGCAAGTAAAGAGTTCGGTATTTTTGTCCTCATTAGCGCGACGATAATGATCTCGGTCATCTCCATCGTGGTCGCGTTGCCGCTGGGGCTACTGTGCGCTATTTGCCTAAGTGAGTACGCCAGTCCCGGCGTTCGTAAAATTCTGAAGCCGGTTCTAGAGGTGCTGTCAGGCATTCCAACCGTCGTCTACGGGTACTTTGCACTGCTGACCGTAACGCCTTTTTTGCAGGCATTTCTGCCGGGCTTGCAGGGGTTTAACGCACTGAGTGCGGGCATCGTCATGGGCATCATGATCACACCAATGATTGCCTCACTGAGCGAAGACGCCATCTATTCTGTACCGCGCAGTCTGCGAGACGGCGCTTACGCCATTGGTGCAACCAAGCGCGAGGCCGTCACGGCAGTGGTGTTGCCTGCGGCGCTGTCGGGCATCGTAGCATCCGTCATTCTGGCGATTTCTCGGGCGGTGGGCGAAACCATGATTGTGACGCTGGCGGCGGGCGCGAACCCGACACTAGGCTTCAATCCCTTCGTTCCCGTAATGACGATGACCGCGTTCATCGTGCAGATTACCAAGGGTGATGCGCCCTACGGCACGATTGAGTATCTGACAATCTATGCTGTCGGCACCACGCTATTCGTAATGACACTGGCGCTGAACATTTTCAGCTTCTGGTTCGTGCGCCGTTTTCGCCAGAAGTACGACTAGGTTTGCCATCAACACCAACCCCTTCACTAGGAAGCCCAACATTGGAGTAGGAGAATATGGAGCTGCAAGAGCGCACCGTCGCAAAGGGTGAAGTAGGAAAATCAAAATTCAAGCAAAATTTGTCGGGTCGATACAACGTAGATAGGGTTTTTAAGTTTGCTGCTTGGAGTGCAACCCTGATTGCAGTGGCTGTTTTGGCATGGCTGCTGTTGACTGTTTTAATCGATGGTTTGGTTACCCCTGACGGTCAAGGGCTACGGGGAATAGGCAGCTGGCTGGATTTCATCAATAGTTTCCCCTCCCGCCGACCCGAACAGGCAGGCATTAAGGCTGCCTTGGTCGGAACACTGTGGATTATGGGTGTGGTCATTCTGGTGTCTTTCCCAGTTGGGGTGGGCGCTGGCGTTTATCTAGAAGAGTTTTCCGACGACAATTGGTTTACTCGTTTGGTCGAAATTAACATCAGCAACTTGGCTGGGGTGCCCTCAATTATTTACGGTCTGCTGGGATTGGCTGCCTTTACACGGGTCCTGCAGCCGCTTACGGGTGGGCGCAGCGTGCTGTCAGGTGGCTTAACCCTGGCACTGCTGATTTTGCCCGTCATCATTGTGGCAACTCGCGAGGCGCTGCGGACGGTACCTAACAGCATGCGTCTGGCCGGGTTTGCCCTCGGTGCGAATCGCTGGCAGGTGGTATGGGCCCATGTCCTACCGGCAGCGCTGCCGGGAATCTTAACTGGAACAATTTTGGCGCTGTCTCGGGCAATTGGCGATACGGCTTCTCTGGTGGCGATTGGCGCGGCAACGTTTATTCCATTCTTACCACCGCTGAACCCGGTGGAGGGCTTGCGCAGCCCGTTTACAGCCATGCCGATCCAGATTTACAACTGGGTGGGGCGTCCGCAGGAGGAGTTCCACCACATCGCCGCCTCCGGCATCATCGTGCTTCTGGTGGTGTTGCTAATGATGAATGCGATCGCAGTCTATCTCCGCAACCGCTTCCAGCAGACCAATTTATAGCGCTTAACGTCTTGACGCATTATTTATTCACCCGGACACTCTGGTAGTTACCATGCAAGACACACGTCCCAAAACGACAACTGACATCGCCCTGAAAGCAGAGAAAATCTCTGTTTATTACGGGTCTAACCTCGCGGTTAAAGATGTCTACCTGGACATCCCTAGAAATCAGATTGTTGCCTTCATCGGCCCGTCTGGCTGCGGCAAGAGTACCGTTTTACGCTGCTTTAACCGTATGAACGATCTCATTCCCATTGCTCGGGTTGAGGGCAACATTACCTTCGATGGGCGCGACATTAACAGGTTTGACCCGGTTGAGCTACGCCGCCGCGTGGGTCAGGTCTTCCAAAAGCCCAACCCCTTCCCCAAGACTATCTACGAAAACATCGCCTTTGGTGCCCGCATTAACGGCTACCAGGGCGATATGGATGAGCTGGTAGAGCGTTCCCTACGCGGTGCCGCCCTGTGGGATGAGGTCAAAGACAAGCTCAAGGAAAGCGGTCTGGGCCTGTCTGGCGGGCAGCAGCAGCGTCTGTGCATTGCCCGCGCGATCGCCATTGAGCCTGAGGTTATCCTGATGGACGAGCCCTGTTCAGCGCTGGACCCGATCTCGACGCTCAAGGTTGAGGAGCTGATGCACGACCTGAAAGAGCGTTACACCATTATTATCGTGACGCACAACATGCAGCAGGCCTCGCGCGTCTCCGACAAGACAGCCTTCTTTAACGCGCAGGCTACCGACAAAGGCGGCAAGATGGGCTACCTGGTGGAGTATGACGATACCCAGGTGATCTTCAGTAACCCTCAGGAAGAGACGACCCGAGACTACGTTTCTGGCCGTTTCGGCTAGGTCTTGGGAGTCATTCTGTAGACCTTGTTGTTTGAATATAAACCTTGGCCACGTCCAGAACTGGCGTTTTTCCGGCGGGGAGAGCTACAGGTTTTAGCTTGGACGTGGTTTAGACATGAAGGCTGCTTGGCGCATAAGCTGAGTAGCCTTTTTTGATCGAAACTATAGCAGCCGCCAGATCCGTTAGGACAAGGCTGCCCAAACCTTTTATAGGGCCATTTCGTTGTATGCCAAATGGGATCACCATACTCGGTGTCATAACGTAAATGGCGATGACTATAGCAGTCGAAGGGTTGGTAGACCCATGCGGCTGCGTCGAGGGGCTCCTGCGTCAAGGACTTCAGTGCCAGGAACTGTCCCTAGCAACTCGACGAACGCAATATAATCTATCGAAACCAAAATGAAATCATCGCCTCAATCTCTTTTTGTTTACGGCACGCTAGCACCGAATGGGCCGAACGAGCATATTTTGACCAACATCGGTGGGACTTGGCACCCAGGTACCCTTCGAGGCCAACTCCATGAGGCGGGGTGGGGCGCAAATATGGGCTATCCCGGTCTGACCCTGGATGAACAGGGTGAGCCAGTCAAGGGATTTCTATTCAGTTCAGCGCAGCTTTCCGACCATTGGGGCTTTTTAGACGAGTTTGAGGGGAGTGAGTATGAACGGGTGGTTGCGATCGCGAGTTTGAGTGATGGTAGCCAGGTTGAGACGTATGTATACGTTCTGCGGCGTTAAAACGGTGGCCTGCTGTGACTTAGCGCTGAAAATAGAAAAATAGGGCCTGGAAAAGCCCAATCGTAAAACCCAGAAGGCCACCCAGGTTCACAATCGCCTGTAGCTCACTACGAACAATACCTTGAATCGCCTGTTCTAAATCTTTTGGAGAGGTGGCGTTGACCCTGGCAATAATGGCCTCGTCGATGTTGAGAATGGGAATGGCCTGGGCAACAATCTTCTCCAAATCTCTTTCTAGATAGCGTTCTAAAATTAACGCCAGTTCTGTACTCACCATGCCAATGGAGCCAGCAACTACAGGAGATGATTGAAGTCGATTGAGTAGCTGGGTGGCAACTTTTTCCCAGTTGATAGAATCACTCAGCCCTTGTAGCAGCTCTGCACCATCTTTTTTGAGATAGTTACGGATGGTTTGGCGGAGCGTGCGACGGAGTTGACGGACAGTGCCAATCGGTAACTCTTGTAGAGAGAAGCTCTGCAGCCAGTCCTGCAATTTGTCTTCGACCCGCAGGGTCATAATCAGCTCAGCAATACGGGCATTACTTTGAGCGGGCTCGTCTAGACAATGATTACGCAGCCGCGTCAGGGCATTACGGACGCCAAACAGATTTGCCACTACCCAATAGGTGCCGCTGGTTTTGGACCGCAGCGTCTCGTCAATGGTGCGAACGTTGTCTTCGGTAAGAAAATCAACAATCAGCTGACGGATTCTATCGGGTGGGAGGACTCCCTGCCACACCCAGGTCGAGACCTGATTGGCCTGTTCGGCACTGAGGCGAAACTCTAGCAGAACCTGATCAAAGATATGGTTGACCTGCTCGGCCAGGAAATGCTCGTCTCTAGCCCAGACCCGTAACATTCTTGGCAGTGACTGGCCCAGCATGTCTTGCAGAATGTTGCCAAGGATGCGGGCTGATTTGGCCTGGGTATCGGACTGAACCTGTTCTAGCGCCATCGTCAGCAACCAATGAATGGCGCTGCGGATGCGTTCGGTTTCTAGCAGGCGGCGAGCCAGCTTTTGTAGCTCGTCAGGGGTCAGCAACGACCCCATGATGGTGTCGGCAATGCGTTTGGCGAGTCGGCCCTGGTTACTAGGGATAAGCCCGGGTGTGAAGGGAATGCGCTTGCCCAACAGGTACCGAGCCCGATAGGGACGAAACAGCATCTTAATGGCTAAATCATTGGTGAAGTAGCCAATTACGCCGCCGGCTATAGGCGGCGTTAGCAGCAGCCAGAGCTGAGAGAGGTCGATTGATGCCAGCAGTGTGGACCCATTCATCGCGTTGCAACCAGTACACCCATCAACCCGCCCATCAGCGGATAGTGGACAGCGTGACTAAAGCCCACCTGACGGGCGAGGTTGACCTGCTCGGGACCAACCGGAAAGCGCTCGACGCTGGGGCCGATGTAAGCATACTCTGAAGTGAGATCGTAGCGTTCAGCAGTGGGGACGACCTGATGGTCTAGGTACCACTGCTGAAACTGCTGAACCAATGAATTCTGGGGTTTGTGAAAGTCTAGAATAGCGGCGCGGGCACCGGGCTTGAGGACGCGGTATAGCTCGCTCAGCCCCTTGGGGATGTTCGTCAGGTTGCGCAGGCCATAGCCCATCGTGGCGGCGTCAAAGGCCTGATCCTCGAAGGGGAGGGCTAGGGCGTCGGCTTCCACCCAATGGATACGGTCGGCATAGCCCTGTTGGGCTGCACGCTGGGCTGCGATCGCAAGCTGCGCTGCGGCAAAATCGGCACCGGTGACTTTGCCCGTTTGTCCCACCTTTTCTGCCAGTATCAGGGCCAAATCGCCACTGCCACAGCACACATCTAGACAGGTCATCCCTGGCTGTGCATCACTCCAGTCCACTGCCATGCGCTTCCAGACCTGATGCAGACCAAAACTCAGGGACTGATTTAAGTCGTCATAGACTGGCGCGATGCGATTGAACAGGTCGCGGATAGTGGCTGTATCAGGTTGAACGTCAGACATACAGGCAAGCAAAACGGTGCCTTTCTAGCTTGCAACTGCTGGATAGGATCTGACAACCCACTGTTACGGTGAGGTTAACCGTCGATCCTTGCTGTCGATCCTAGGCGGAGGTTTTTGAGGTTTATATTTTTTGAGAATAAAAATATAACGTCCGGATGTCTTGATATTTCAAATAGTAAACCGTATCTCCTAATACGGAAGTTGTTGAAGGCACACTAATAATGGTTGTTATCAGAGCTTACGTTAACAATTTAATAGTTAGCATCTAGGGTTCCGATTTGTTGTATTAAACCTTGTCCATGTCCAGAGCCTTAGCTTTCCTGACAGAAAGCTACTGTTTCTAGGTTGGATGTTGTTCAGCGAATGTCTGGTCCAAGAGATGCAGTCAGGCCTTTTGTTCTACAGGGCCTGATTCACGGAGGGATAAAAGCCCGGGAGAGGTGAGTCAGTGGTTTACTGGCTAGACACTGCTCTCCCGGGCTTTTTGCATTTCGAACTTCACTTTGCAAACTTCACTTTGCAAAGTGAAGTTTGAATACTGCTGAACCATACCCAGTTAAAACCTGTCGCTTCCGCCTCGATCACGCTGGTCCCACCTGTGATCCAGTGTGATCGAGGCGGAATTCTGAAATTGTTTTTCACCAGTAGGAGATTAGTCAAATGGAACATACCGCCTTCTCTTGGGGGATTATTGCATTCCTCTTGGCAACGCTAGGCATTGGCGTCTGGGCCTCAAAACAGATTAAAGGGGACAGCGTTAACTTTCTAGTTGCAGGCCGAGGATTAGCACTGCCTCTGGCAGCTGCAACGCTCATGGCCCAGTCTGTTGACTCCAACGCTACGTTGGGAAATACCGACTTATCGTCCGAGTTTGGATTTTGGGCAGGGGCGTCATTACCTGTGGGCCTTGCACTTTGTCTGTTGTTGACAGGATTGTTTATTGCCAAACCCATGAACCGCATGGGGCTCATTACTATTCCTGACTTTTACCGGGTCAAGTATGGTCGTACGGTAGAGCTGATCGCGGCCTGCATCATGACGGTAAGCTTTTCGTTTCTCCTGGCTGGCAATCTCGTGGCTGGGGGCTACATGTTTCAAAACTTTTTAGGCTTGAGCTATCTAGGTGGGATTACGCTGCTGGCGCTCCTAGTCTTGGTCTATACCGTTTCTGGGGGGCTGTTTGCCGTAGCCTATACCGATTTTATCCAGGTGATTATTGCGCTCCTGGGCTCTTGGGGCTTGTTGGCCTACGTGTTGACAAACTTTGGCATTGACATTGCCCCTGGCATGGGTCCGCTAGGTCTAGAGCAGCTCACGTCGGTGGGTGCGGGGGCAGCCATCAACTGGGCTAGCATTATTGCCCTAGGCTTTGGCAACATGGTGGCCATTGACTTTATGGCTCGTATTTTTGCCGCAGAAAGCCCAGAGACGGCTCAGCGCGCCTGCCTGGTAGCTTCTGCCGGAACGCTGATTGTGGGCATTCCCTTTTCAATTATTGCCCTGGGTGCGGGTGGTATTTTTAGCCAGGCTGGCATCACGCCAGATGGTCCAATCCTGTTTGCGCTGTTGGGTAACGTCATTCCGCCAGCACTGGGCTTGCTAGTACTAGCGGCCATTTTGTCGGCCTCGCTCTCGACTGCTGACGGTGCCATTCTAGGCACCTCCTCGGTACTGGCGCACAATGTTCTAGGTATTCGCCACGCCACTGCCCACGGTGCAGGCGGCGATAAGCTGCTACAAATCACCCGCATCATGGCGGTCTTTATCACACTGCTAGGCGTGTTTTTAGGGCTGCGAGTTCCTCAGACGGGTGTTCTGTTGTTGCTGGCATTTGACATGAGCTTCGCTGGGCTGGTCGTTCCCCTCATCGGCGGTCTGTTCTGGGCAAAAGCAACCCGTCAGGGCGCGCTGGCCTGTATTTTGGCAGGATCTGTCACCCGTTTTGTGTTCTTTGTCCTCATGCCGACCATGTTTGGCGTTGACAATACACTGCTGTATTTACCTAATCCCCTTTTTACGATTGACTTCGATGGCTTCCCAACGATGATTAGCCCCATTGTGGGGCTGTTGGCATTTGTGATTGTTTCAAAGCTGACCTATCGTCGTGAGGAGATACAGCAGCAATCTAGCGTTAGAGAAACAGTACGGTCGCTGTAGGCTGTTCTGCTTTGTATTGGCTCCCCCTTTGCCTACGGAAGCAGCTCGGTTTCTAGAGCAAAGGGGGTGGAGACAATAATTTGACGACAAGCCCCATGGCTTAGATCATGTCTTGGCCTGATGCAAAAATGTCTCGACCCTAGTACGACTGGGCAAGGAAGACTGCGCACCCGACTGTGTAACCGATAGGGCCGCCACTGCGCTGGCCCACGTGACGGCATCACGAATGGGGCGTCCTTCTGCTAAGGCAACGGCCAGGCCACCGTTAAAGGCATCTCCTGCCGCAACGGTGTCCACAGCTTTGACGGGAAATGCAGGGAATGAAAAACGGTCGGTTTGAGTCCCCACGCGAACCCCTTGACTGCCGAGTTTGAGAATGACCGTATCGACACCACGCTGGTGAAAGATCTCCAGGGCCCGATCTGCGCTGTGCTCGTTAATCGGAAAGCCTGCAAGCTGTTCGGCTTCGGTTTGGTTCGGGGTGAGAATGCTGATGTGACGGTAAAACCTGTCAGGCAAGTCACTGCGAGCGGGCGCTGGGTCTACGATGACAGTGGCTCCAGCATGGTGCGCGATCGCAGCGGCTTGCTTGACAACCGCAAACGGCACCTCAAACTGCAACAGCACAATGTCCTCTGGTCCAACCTGTTGCTCCAGCTGAGCCAATTCGACTTCTCCGACCTGACCATTGGCACCGGGTACAACAATGATTTGATTCTCACCACTGTCAGCCACGGCAATTAACGCCGTTCCTGACGGGCTGGTTTCATCTTCTGTAACGGCCTGAGTATCCACATTAGAGTCTTGCAAACTCTTGATCAGGACCGGCCCAAAGCTGTCTCGCCCAACCCTCCCGACCATCTGAGTAGAGGCCCCGAGGCGAGCTGTAGCCACCGCCTGATTGGCACCTTTGCCACCGGGGATGGTTTCGAAGCTTCGCCCCGATAGCGTCTCACCTGCTAAAGGTAAGCGCGGCACACGGGCAACCAGGTCCATATTGATGCTACCTAAAACGACAATGGCCATAGGCGTTGCATTGATGAAGGACGAAGGGTTAGCCGTCGGCTACATTAGCGGATTTTCGGTACTTCTCTGGCGGGGCTGCCATTTGCTAGGCGGGCGATCAGTACTCCAGGCCCACCAAACGGTGTCGCACTCGCAGTGGTAAAACTCTTGCCACTTTCGCTTTTGGTTATAGGTATAGACAGGCGCACGTCGGTTAATCCAGACGGCGCTAGCCTTGGCGGTAGACTCCCCGCAGGTTGGACAAGCAAACTTAATGGCATGGACGGCAGGCTCCGTCCAGCTGGGTGGGGTGGGGTCGAAGGCTTCCATAGTGATGACGCATAAAGGATGAGGCGCTCCTACATTATGGAGCAGGTCTTCAAAACCGGGTATCGCAGTTTGACGGCGTAGAACTGTCACGGGCTTTCGGCAATTTCAACGTTGTAGATCGGTGAAATTGCCGAAATGGTGATTTTTGACACTCAGTATTCCGGACATTTGGATTCACGGTGGAATCAGTGAGTAGGGTTGCTGGTCCAACTGAGAAAGTGGCCACGCTTATGTAGCTTGTTGAGCGAATTTACCTAGATACCGTGAATCAGTTTCAAGATCTGTTTTTGCTAGAGCATTTGTCCAAGACGCGTCACACCACGCAGCAGTTCTTTTATGAACTGCTCCAGGTCGGTGTCGACGCCTACCATGCAACGGTTGTGAGTCAGGCGTTGGCACGATTTGTCTGTGAAGAAGTGCCCCCCAATGCCCTACAGCGCCAGTCTGTCCTGTTTTGCTGGGATGCTGTGATTTCAGCGGGGCTGGTGAGCGATCGCAAGGCGCTCATGTTTTAGGCACCGATGTTCCAGAGGTTGATACGCGAAGGATCGATGCCCTAACCGGTCCCGCCTCAATACACTATCGATCCCCCAAAACTCCTATAGTGATCCCAGACGCAGAAACGAGGTATCACGCATGAAGGCGATTACGCTGCTGGGGTCCACCGGGTCGATTGGCACACAGACGCTCGACATCGTTAAGAACCATCCCGATAAGTTTCGGCTGGTGGGCATTGCCGCTGGGCGTAACGCTACGCTACTCGCGGAACAGGTGCGGGAGTTCAAGCCCGAGATTGTGGCCATCTGCGACGAGAGCAAGCTGGCAGAGTTGAAAGAGGCGATTGCCGACGTGGACCCGCAGCCGCAGATTTTGGCTGGAGAGGATGGCATTGTCGAGGTTGCCCGGTATGGCGATGCTGAAGCGGTGGTCACCGGTATTGTGGGTTGTGCGGGCCTGATGCCGACGCTGGCGGCGATTGAGGCAGGCAAAGATATCGCGCTGGCGAACAAAGAAACCCTGATTGCGGGTGGTCCTGCGGTCCTGCCCCTGGTTGAGAAGCATGGGGTAAAGCTGCTACCTGCCGACTCGGAGCATTCCGCAATTTTTCAATGCTTGCAGGGGGTGCCAGAGGGCGGTCTACGGCGCATCTTTCTCACAGCCTCCGGCGGTGCGTTCCGAGACTGGCCAGTGGAGCAGCTGAAATCCGTCACGGTTGCTGATGCAACGAAGCACCCCAACTGGTCGATGGGGCGCAAGATTACGGTGGACTCGGCCACGCTGATGAATAAGGGGCTAGAGGTGATTGAGGCCCACTATCTGTTCAACGTGGACTACGACGACATTGTTATCTACATTCATCCTCAAAGTATTATCCACTCGATGATTGAGACGCAGGATACCTCTGTGCTGGCCCAGCTGGGCTGGCCGGATATGCGCCTGCCGCTGCTGTACGCCATGAGCTGGCCCGAGCGCATTCCTGCCAAGCTAAAGCCGTGGAATCCGGTACAGTCTGGCGACCTGACCTTCCGTGATCCGGACCATGACAAGTATCCCTGTATGGAGCTGGCCTATGCCGCAGGGCGTGCAGGCGGTACGATGACGGCGGTGCTGAACGCGGCTAACGAGCAGGCAGTTGCGCTGTTTTTAGACGAGCAGATTCACTTTTTGGACATTCCCAAGGTGATTGAACGGGTGTGCGATCGCAACCGCGACCACCTAATTGCCTCCCCCAGCCTGCAAGACATCATTGACGCAGACCAGTGGGCCAGAACCGAAGCCACCAAGATTAGCGAAACGCTGACTGATAAGACTGTAGTAACGCTAGGGTAGGGTTAACCCGTAGCGAACAGAAAAATCAGCCCAGAGGAGAATACCCGGTGGAACTCGTTGTTGTGGTCGGCGCAGTCGTCGTCTCTTTGCTGGTATTCATGTGGATGCTGCGAGTGGTCAAAGCCACGCTCAAAACCGCTCTACTGGTGGCAGCAATTCTTCTAGGGCTACAAATCTTCTTTGGCATTGGTCCTGGTAGCATTTTAGAAACCATTCAAAGCTGGTTGCCCACAGCAGGTGCAGGTCAGTAAGTGGCCTATGCTGATTGCATGCTAGAAGCCTAGATGAGCTGTCGAAGGATTCAGAAGGCAGAATTCAGAAGGCAGTCCGGTTCTGACGCCTGAATTCTGTCTCCTATCGCCTAACACCTACCTCAAACTCTCGATGCGGCATTACCCGATATGCTGGAAGCAGCGATAAGGACGGGTATCTGTCATGACAAGTGATCGGGTGAGCGGTGACCTGCCAGCACCCACGGCAGCACTGCCAAAGCTGGGCCTGTTCTCAATGCTGCGGCTGGGCGTATTTAACATGGGGCTGGGGATTATGTCCCTGCTGACCCTGGGCGTGCTCAATCGCGTCATGATTGACGAGCTGCGGATTCCTGCCCTGGTGGCGGCGGGCGCGATCGCGGTTCACCAGTTTATGGCTCCGGCTCGGGTGTGGTTTGGGCAAATGTCCGATAGCCGCCCCCTGTTTGGTTACCACCGCAGCGGCTACATCTGGCTGGGGATTGTCTCCATGTGGGTGACCGCGTTTTTGAGCGTGCAGGTGGTCTGGCGCGTCGGGGCGGCGATTGAGGCCAGCGGCTGGGGACCGACAGTCTACCCCTGGGTAGGGCTGCTGGCATTGCTGTTTGCGCTGTATGGTTTGGCCCTTTCGTCCACCTCAACCCCGTTTACGGCACTGCTAGTGGATGTCTCCGATGACGAGACGCAGTCTAAGCTGATCGGCATCGGCTGGGGCATGCTGATGGTCGGCATTATTGTCGGGGTGATCATCGTTGCAATTGTGCTCAGTTCCCTGGAGGATGCACCGTCTTTCGCACAGGTGCAGGCGTCGGTAAATCGCCTGTTTATCATCGCTCCGGCCATTGTCTGTGGTTTGGCGATTCTCAGTACCTACGGCATCGAAAAGAAATTTTCTCGTCTGAAGGCACGGTCCTCGGCCCGACTGCAGTCGGGTAACAACAACCTGTCTTTGTCGAAAGCGCTAAAGATTCTGACAGCTAGCCGACAGACAGGGCTGTTTTTTGTGTTTTTGCTGGTGCTGAGCATCAGCCTGTTTGCCCAGGATGCCGTGCTAGAACCCTATGGCGGACAAATCTTTGGCATGAAGATCTCCGAGACCACTCAGCTCAATGCCTTCTTTGGGCTGGGGACGCTGCTGGGGATTATCTTTACGGGCTTCCTGCTCGGACCCAAGCTGGGCAAGAAGCGCACGATTAAGGTGGGCTGTCTGTGGGCAGCGTTCTGCCTGACGCTGCTGATTGTGGTGGGGCTCACCCGCGAGCCAGCGCTGCTGAAGGGGGCCGTCTTTTGCTTTGGCCTGGCGTCGGGGGTGCTAACCACCGGCTCCATTTTGCTGATGCTCGACCTGACGGTGGCCGAGGTGGCGGGCACGTTCATCGGCGCTTGGGGGTTGGCCCAGGCGATGGCGCGGGGTGGGGCAACGTTTTTAGGGGGTGGACTTTTGTCCATTGGTAAAGGCGTGATGACCCGCGCGACTGCCGCACCCGTAGCCGATGAGAACCTGCTACCGGCCTATGCCTTGGTGTTTGGCGTGCAGGCGGTGGGCATGCTGGTTGCGATCGCGCTACTGGGCCGGGTGGATATCCGCGAGTTTCAGGTCGACGCCAAAGATGCGATCGCGGCTGCCCTAGAAAGCGACATGGACTAGGCGGGGCCTAAAGTGTGGTAGCTGAGGCTGCATCATCTGGCGCTCAGCCAAACTTAACCCTTAGATAATTTAGCTCGGTGCTGCAATCTCCTAGCATGGAGGGTGTTCTCGCCCTCCACCCGTGCGACACACATTGATGAAACCTACTGCCCCCGTTAAACTCGACCGACTCACCATTACCAACCTGATGGCAGCCGAGCATCAGCCCGTCGGCCATGATGTGATTGTCGGGCTGACCTCCCGCCCCAAGGCGCTGCCGCCCAAGTATTTGTATGACCAGCGTGGGTCAGAACTCTTCGAGCAGATTTGTGAGTTACCGGAGTACTACCCAACGCGAACCGAAACGGCCATTTTGCAGCAGTGTGCGGCTCAGATTGTGCAGCAGACCGGGGCCTGCGAGCTAGTAGAGTTGGGCAGCGGCAGCGCCACTAAAACGCGCTACCTGTTTGACGCCTATCAGCAGGCCGAACTACCGCTGCACTACGTGCCAGTAGACGTGAGCGGTGAAATGCTAGAAATCAGCGCCCAGAGCTTGCTGAGGGCGTACCCGTCAATGAAAATTAGTGGCCTGGTTAGCACCTATGAACCAGCCCTGGCCCAGCTCCCAGGGGCCACGCTACCCGCGCGGATGGTTGTCTTCCTGGGCAGTACGCTGGGCAATCTGGATAACGAGGCCTGCGATCACTTTTTAACCCAGGTGAGTCAGGCCCTTAACCCGGGCGACTACTTTTTGCTGGGCGTCGATCTGCATAAGGACACCCCTACCCTAGAAGCCGCCTATAACGACAGTCAGGGCATCACCGCCGCCTTCAATCTGAACCTGCTGAGCCACCTCAACTGGCGCTTTGGGGGGCACTTTGACCCCAGCCAGTTTGCCCACGTAGCCTTTTACAACGAGACCCAGCGCCAAATCGAAATCTACCTTGAAAGCCTACAGGCCCAGTCTGTGACGCTAACCGATCTTGGGCTGACGGTGGCTTTTGAGGCTAAGGAGCGGCTGCTAAGTGAGATCTCTCGCAAGTTTGAACTGGGCGAGATGACTGCGCAGCTAGCTCAGCACCAGCTCACCGTTTGCGATACCTATACGGATAGCAACCGCTGGTTTGGCCTGATTTTGGCGCAGCGTTAGTCGGCGTCTGAGAAGTCAGCGTCTGAGGTGGGCAAACCATAAATCTGGGGCACTCGAACAAGCTGCATTCCATAGCCGCCGAAGCACAGTCCAACACTGGTCCTCCTCAAGAGCTACAGTATTCAAAAGTTACGGCATCAAAGAGTTGCGGCATCGACGTCCGGGATGCTCAGAACAACTGCCGGTTTGCAGCCCGTACCCCGTACAGCGTCAACCCCTAGTTGGGGACCAGCTCAGTGTTGACTTCGTTGACGGGACGGCGTCTGAGTTCTTCAGATTCGGAGCGGGGGTAGAGGTTGAATATCTCTCTCATAACATCATCTATTTCTTCGTAGGTGATGGCGCCAGTCTTGTCGAAGCGAACCTCGCCACTGTCGTCAAAGATAACGGTTTGCGGTACAGAACCCTTGAAATAACGCCCGGCTTCGGTCTTGTCGTAACTGTCTTTGACAGGGATAGAATCAGCGGCAATGGGCACAAAATTTGTCACCCGTCCATAGGGTGCCTGTAGCTGAGAGATCACGGATGAGTACTCTTTGCAGTCGCTGCTGTCATCGACATAAAAGAACAAAATGATGGGCCGCTGCTGCTTTAGCGACGTCGGAAAGTCTACCCGCGGCGGGACAATTGAACCATTTCCAGCATAAAGCGCAAAGATATTGCCGTCGTAGCGGTCGTCGTTGCGCCCAGCTAGGGCACTGGTCGGCCATAGCGTCAGCAGGGAGAGGGCCAGTAGCACGGCGCAGACAACGCGGCGGATAGGGTGCCAGGGCGATCGCGCCAGCGCTGACTTGTCAGTTCGCATCCAAAAATCCTTTGCTCAATTCTTGTTCACCCTACCGCATTTGCTGGTCCTACGGTGGCGGTCACCCCGATGCGCCCCTAGGCCCCCCTGAAGCTGGTAATCACTTCCTGTAGCTCGTCGCGACGGCCATTGAACTCATCGGCACGGGTCCAGCCCACGACCTGGTAGTAGTTTTCATCGCCACGAATGGTGGTATGCAAATAGACCACCGCAACCCCATCCACCTGACCGCGAATTTCGTACTGTACGGCATCTTGACCATTAACCTCAGTGACGCTGGTGGCCGTTTGCACGGGCTCACTCAGCTGCCGGGCCAATACCCGCCGATACTGTGATGAGTTATCTTCCAGGCTAAAGTCGCCGACCAGCGTGTCCTTATCGTCTGCCAGTACCAGCACGTACATGTCGGCGTCCTGGTCTGCAACGTAGATATCGGCGTCTGGACGCAGCAGGTCAACGGTCTCCCAGCTGTTGGGCACGGTGATGCGCAAATTCTCTGTCGTATTTTCGACCAGCTGACTATCGCCAGACAGCGGCTCGGTAGTGACTGACTCAACCGTTTCGCTGTTGCGGTTAGGACGCAGGAAGCACCCACTTAAGCCCAGTACCAACAGACCGAGCGCTACCGTCTTACCTATCATTCGTCGCTGATGTCGTCCCATCGTTCCGCTATCTGCCTGTTGTGAATCCTGTCTAATAACTGTGCTAAACCACGTCCAAGTTGAAATCGATAGCTTTCCCCACCGGCAAACCGCCAGTTCTGGCCGTGGCAAAGGGTTATGGCAGCCGCCAGATCCGTTAGGACAAGGCTGCCCAATCTTTCTAGGGCCATTTCGTTTTGCGTCAAGCAGAATCGCCGTACTTGGTGTCCTAGCGTAAATGGCCCTAGCTATAATGACCGCGCCAGCAGCCAAAGCATAGCATTCTGACCTAAATACACAAGCCCAAGGCCTGTTGCAGCGTCTTGGCTGTCGTCTATTTCGGATGGCAACAGTATATATTTGTAGTCTGTGCTGTTTAGCGTCAAGACGCCCCATAGGGTTGTCCGACCTAGTGCAGCATTTGCCGGATAGGCGCAGTTTTGTGAGTTATTTGACCCCACCTTTAGAGGACCATGCTTAGAGCCGGAATCGTCGGGCTACCCAACGTGGGTAAATCCACACTGTTTAATGCGCTGGTAGAAAATGCCAAGGCCCAGGCCGCCAACTTTCCTTTTTGTACTATTGAGCCCAACGTGGGCATCGTGGCCGTTCCAGACCCTCGACTGGCAGTGCTAGCCGAAATTTCTGACTCCGCAGAGGTAGTGCCCGCGCGAGTCGAGTTTGTCGACATTGCTGGATTGGTGAAGGGGGCCAGCAAAGGGGAAGGGCTGGGTAACCAGTTCTTAGCCAACATCCGCGAGGTGGATGCCATTGTGCATGTGGTCCGCTGCTTCGAAAATGACGACATCATTCACGTGGAGGGTTCGATTGACCCCACGCGTGACGCAGAGGTGATCAATTTGGAGCTGGCACTAGCGGATCTAGAGCAGATCGAAAAGCGACTGGACCGGGTCCGCAAACAGGCCAAGCGCGACAAAGAGGCCCAGGCCGAAGTTGAGGTGCTGGAGAAAATTTTGCCCCTGCTAGAGGCAGGAAAACCGGCCCGTCTGGCAGAGCTTGAGCCTGAGGAAGAAGTACTGATTCGCTCGATGGGTTTTTTGACCCGAAAGCCGATTATCTACGCCGCCAACGTATCGGAGGATGACCTGGCCGAGGGCAACGCCTGGGTGGAACAGGTGCGCGAGCTGGCGGCTGCAGAAAATGCCCAGGTGGTGATTATCTCGGCTCAGGTTGAGGCAGAGCTGCTAGAGTTGCCCCCCGACGAGCGGATCGATTTTCTCGAAGCGCTGGGGGTAGAAGAGGGCGGCCTCAAGTCGTTGATCCGTGCCACCTACGACCTGCTGGGGCTGCGGACCTACTTCACGACCGGGCCGAAGGAAACTCGGGCGTGGACCATTGTGTCAGGCATGCTGGCACCGCAGGCAGCGGGTGTCATTCACACAGATTTTGAGCGGGGCTTCATCCGGGCAGAGACCATCGGCTATGACGATTTGGTTGAAGCGGGGTCCATGTCAGCTGCGAAGGACAAGGGGCTGCTGCGCAGTGAGGGCAAGGAATACACTGTCAAAGAAGGCGATGTGATGCTGTTTCGGTTTAACGTCTAGGTCATGGGTTAGTGGCCTGAGTCGTTTGGGTTAGCCGCCCAAGGTTGGATTGTTTAGGCGGATTGTTCGAAGGGATTGTTTAAGGGGCGTCATGTCAACGGTTTCTCTGTCCCTGAGCATGGTCCTGCACGGTTTGTAATTTACTGAACTTATGTCAATGTCTTTGCTTGCCCTGGTTGGGCTCTTTGGAACGTTTCAGGCTGACGCTTTCCAGCCGGATGCTGTGATTGTCGCCCAAAGCGCATCTGATATCGCAGTCCCTGAACAGAACGCTGGGACCTACAGCAACGGATTTCGCTATGTACAGGTGGCTCAGCGGGCCGAGAGAATCTGCGTTGCGGCCTTCTTTGATGAAACGGGGCAGGCTGCTGCCCTGGAAGAGGCTCTGTCGCAGGTCCGCCAGGAGGCCGAATCCGCCGAGGCAGAGCTTGAGCAGCTGCTTGAGCAGGAAATTAGCGAAAGACGACAGGGGATTCTGGCGCTGCTGGCGGATGATGAGCTGCTCAGTCAGGCGATCGCTGCTGAGCAACTTACCGCAGAACAGGTCGAGCAAATCGAAGGGTTTAGGGGCAACCCCGACGCCCTCAACCAGTTTCTGACTGAGCAGGGCGAGGCAACGCTCCAGTCTGCTAAAGCTGAGATCCAGCAGCGCCGCATTGCGATCGAAGACGATCTGACGGCTACGGCTGAAGAAGCGGCTAGTTTTCAAACGTTCCAGGGGCTTGCGTCCCTGGCTCCGGCTGCCTCCCTGGACGTGCTAACAACGGATACAGCAGACATCCTGGTTATGCCCCAGGACAACGGCCTGCTGATTGTGGGGGAGCCTAACCGCCTGGTCAGCTATATTCCGGTGGAAGAGATTCCGGCAGAGACGCCCACCTTCTTGGATAGTGAAGATATGCAGGCTTGCCTGTCTGCTGAGGAGCCCTTTCGCGTCGATTTTGAGTAGATCGCCGGTCTACGTGATCGTCCGTCTTCTAGCCTTTGAACATACCAACGACTCAGTCAGAGCTGGGTCGTTAGCGACATCACGCTGACTGTCTACCTACTGGGGTGGCTGACGCCTCAATAAATTGAGCAATGAATTGGGCCACTGCGTCGGTCTGCGTTTCTGCCAGGTCATCGGTGCCGGGGACGGTGGCAGTTTGGGGCTGCTGGGTGGCC
>CAWUKV010000077.1:0-23001 GCA_963923025.1 uncultured bacterium | reverse complement strand
CTGAACAATCAGTACGTAACCTTGTGCCGGTTGTCACACATGAATTAATGCTTCCTATGTATATTAGTCGGGTCCGTTCCAAGGGGTGGGGCTAAGATCGTGCAGGGAAATCACTGGGCGTTGTCCAATCTGACAGTCATCCAAACCCACACCAGAAGCAACCTATGCTGCGGCAGGACTATGAGGGCAGACCGCAGAAGAGGTGGTTGAGCGCGGGCTTTAGGCAAAACTGAGGCCAGACCGAGCGTTGACAGGCACCTAAGTATAATCTATCACTTTTAAATGGGGGCGTGTAGCTATTCAAACTACAGGGTTGAGGGTGGCTTTTCCGTAGGAAAACGCTGCGGTAATGACCGGTAATGATGACTTAGCCCAAGCCAGCGCCAGCAGCGTTGCGATCGCGTTCCCAAAACCAGCCCTGTCAGTCCCAATAGCAGGATTACGGCCAGCCAGTGCTCCCACAGCGGTTGAGGCCGCCCGAGGAACCGACTGCCGGTCAGTACGCAGTGGCCGCTAGCCAATATTGCTGCCGGTACGGTAAGCAAATGTAATCGTCGCCAGTTTGCCCCCAGCCGTCGCTGTGCGGTATCAAAGCTGGTCAGTGCTGCCGGTAGCATCAGCCCCAGCGCCACGGTGCCCAGAGCAATGCCCCACTGGCTCTGCGGCAGCATAAACCGATAGGCCTGCCACTGCCAGTTCCAGCTGTGCTCTAGCATGTGCAGGGTATGAACGGTAGCCAGCCCAAAGGCCGCGATCCCCAGTGCCCGTCGGGCCTGAAGCAGCCCTGGCCAAACCTGGCTGAGGGGACGGGCGACCAGCGCCAGCATTAGACACAGCAGCGAGCCATAGCCGCTGAGGACCAGGGGCATTTCGCCAGTGCGCGTCAGCGTAAGGATGCCGATGATCAGGGTGATCCACCCGCCCAAGGTTGACAATCGCTGACGCTGGGCTGGGTTGACCAGCCGCACCGACACGCCTGCTAGCACCATGGTGGGCAGCGTGCCCAAGCCAAAGGCCAACATAGCAGTAGCCCCTGCTGCTGCACTGCCGCTTGCCGCCGCCTTAATCTGTGCTGTATATAGGAATCCGCAGGGAACGAGCCCCCAAACCAGACCCATGACTATCCCCTGGGACTGGGCAGCCCGATTGAGGAGCTGATGGAGCTGGGTCTGCAACCGACTGCTGAACCACCCCAGCGGCAGCCGCGGCAGCTTAAGAATGTTGACCAACCCCAGCCAGATCAGCAGGCTCCCGGCCAATATCGTGACGGCCCGCCGCAGCGGACTGCCCACACCCGCCAGCGTGCCACTGGCCACGACGACCGAACTCAGCCCGCCCATGACCGCGCCCACCATGACGTAGCTCAGCACCCGCCCTAGGTTAAGCGCCAGGTGAAACCCCACCAGCTGATGGGCTGTCCGAGCCTGACCCGACAGCGCGATCGCCAGCGGACCACACATGCCCGCACAGTGGCCAAAGCTACCGAGAAAACCCAGCGTTGCTAATAGAAATACGTCAGTCACCACAATATTGAAGCGTGGTAGAGGTGCAGACACCTGTGCCTTGCCTGGGAGAATAGGCCGCTACGGCCTGTCTGAAAGCCCTGCGGGTGTGTAGAACGTCAGAGACTATCACTCTAGAGCTATCAAAACTCTAGAGCTATCAAAACTCTAGAGATGCAAAAAGTGGTCGAGCCCCGTCACCAGCGATGGCGGCCAGCGGCGGATGTTTTTAACCCAGTCCAGGTCGGTGTAGCGACGGTCGAGCCCCCGTGCTGCGGCCCACTGGCTTTCGGCCTCGCCCCGCTGCCCCGTTTCCCATAGCACTGCCGTGAGCGCGGCCCGCACGTCAGCGTAGTTGGGATATTTGCGGGCTAGGCTCTTGAGGACTTGGATTGACCGCTGGGTGTCACCTGTTTCGTATAGCGCGATCGCATAGTTGGCGTAGCCCAGCGAAAAGCTCGGCTGAATCGTAATCGACTGCTCATAGTCTTCAAGGGCCGCATCCCAGTCGCCCTGCCCGCCCTTGGCGTTGCCTCGGTTGTTGTAAGCTGCGGGGTCGTTGGGAGAGAGCTTCAGTACCCGGTTGTAGTCGTCAATTGCGGCCTGCCAATCCCCCGCCGCCTCATAGGCTGCGCCTCGGTTGAGATACGGGTCGGGTTCCAGTGGGGCCAGGGCAACGGCTTGGGTGTAGTCGCTAATGGCGGGCTCAATTTTGTTCTGGCTGACGCGCACGTTGCCGCGATTGCTCCATAGGGCAGCATTCTCGGGCTGGCGGTCAATTAGCTTACTCCAGTACACCTCGGCCAGGTCGTAGCGGCCCGACTGGGTCAGCTCAACCGCCTGTTTGCGCAGACTGGCCAAACTTTCCTCAGCCTGGGCAGGCAGTGCGCCCAGCAGTAGACAGAGGCAAATCGAGATCGCCACGCCCACTGCTTTGAAGGTCCATGTCCTAAAAGCCCATCGATCTGGCCTTGCCGGTTTCCCTCGCCTCAACACGCCTGCTCTCCTGCCACCGTTACTTTCCTTAACTAGCTTAGAGGAATTTAGCCGGACCTAGGCGTTAGCTCCTCGTCCTAGCCACAGCACCTCACCCCGAATCTGGGCAATCACCTCGCCGGGAAATGGGTCGCTTTGGCTGAGGTTAGGGGCACCCGCCAGGGTGACGATCTTCTCGATGTGCTCAAAGCTGGGCTGACGTTCTAAAGCAAGCTGCAACAGCCGCCGGGCCACTCGCCGCTGTAGGGCTAGCGGAGCTTGGCGAAACGGGTCGCGGTGGATATGCCAGCCGTCCACCACGGTTTCGACCACCTGGCTGTAAAGCTGCTGGGTCTGGGCTTGGAGGTAGGCGACGTCGGCCGTCAAGATATCGGCAGTCTGGGCCAGGGCCGCTTCAACGCTGGGGTTAAAGTGCGATCGCAGGTAGGGCATTAACTCCTGCCGAATGCGATTACGCCGGTAGCGCAGGTCCTGATTGGTCTCGTCTTCCCACACGGGTAAATCGAGCTGCTGGCAGACGTCCCCCGTTTCTGCACGGGTAAAGGCCAACAGGGGACGAACGAGGTGACTGTCTGCTGCGGTTGGGCTGAGGGGACGCGTGGGTCCCAGTGCCTTGAGGCCGTCTGGGCCACTACCCCGCAGCAGGTTGTACAGCAGCGTTTCCGCCCGGTCTGTTGCAGTGTGACCGGTGACGACGTAGCCGTATCCGCGCTCCTTCGCCAGCGTCTCAAACACGGTGTAGCGCCACTGCCTTGCTGCGGCTTCACTTTTGGGGGGCTCAACCGCCGTTTCGACGTAGCAGGGCAGCTGCCACTGTTTGGCCAGCTGCTGCACGTGGCGGGCGTTGGCCGCAGAGTCGGGTCGCCAACGGTGGTCGCAGTGAACCAGCCCCAGCTGCCACCCCCACTTGGGCTGTAAATCAAGCAGGAGTCGGGCCAAACACAACGAATCTTGCCCGCCGGATACGGCCACCAGCAGGTGCGCGTTGCGGGGCAGCAGTACAGTCTCTCGAAGTGCGGTATGTAGCTTGGCGTGGGCGGGGAGCCACTGGGTTTTACCGCTCATAACGATCTCACAGCCAGCATAAGTCAACAAAAACGAAGGGGCACAGTGTACTGCGCCCCCTCATGTTACGTCTAGGCAGACATGACTCTAACGGTTGACTTTAGCCGTTGGCTCTAGTTGCTTAGAGCCTATCCATTCTGGTTGTGGTCAACGATGTCGTCCACCTTGTCGGTCACCTTGCCAAACAGGTCACCCGCTTTGTCAGTGCCCTGATCCGCCAGGTTCTCAGCCTGCTCTTTCAGGTTGTTAGCCTGATCTTTTAGACCACCGGGTAGGTTGTCCGTTAGCTTGTCGGCCTGTTGCTTAACGCCGTCAACCAGGTTGCGGCCGTCGCCCATGACCTTGTCGCCTACGTTATTAATACCCTCGCGGGCTTGGCCACCCAGGTCAGACATACCTTGGCGGGCGCGGTCTCCCATGCCAGCTGCGGCTGCGCCTAGCCCACCGACAGCACCGATGCCGCCAGCGGCAGCGCCCTTGGCTGCGTTGAAACCGCCCTGAGCAGTGCCCTTGGCCGCGTCAATACCGCCTTGAATGCCGCCTTTTGCGGCATCCATACCGCCCTGAATGCCGCCCTTGGTTGCGTCAATACCGCCCTGGATACCGCCCTTAGCCGCATCGAAGCCGCCTTGAACGCCGCCCTTAGCCGCATCGAAGCCGCCTTTGG
Organism: uncultured bacterium; assembly: GCA_963923025.1. Classification (GTDB taxonomy): domain Bacteria; phylum Cyanobacteriota; class Cyanobacteriia; order Phormidesmidales; family Phormidesmidaceae; genus CAWUKV01. The sequence goes on along the minus strand of CAWUKV010000077.1, from coordinate 18,771 downwards.
CCGTGTTGCCAACCTGCTCGGACATACCGTGTAGTCGACCCTTGAGGCCACCCGCAGCGTCACCGGCCTGGTTGAGGCCACCTTTGGCCGCGTCCATGCCGCCCTGGGCCGCACCCGTGACCTTGTTTTTGAGGCCACCGAACATACCTTTGGCGGTACCGCCCGCACCCGCTGCGGCTGCGCCTGCGCCGTTGAGCGCGTCACCCGCCCGCCCAATGGTGCCATCAACCGCGCCCTTAGCTGTGTTACCGGCTGCATTGCCAGTGCGCTTAGCTGCGGCCCAGGCTGCTGCACCCGCACCACCTGCGATCGCAGCACCGCCTGCGGCAGCCTTACCAACATTAGGCATGTTGGCCTTGGGCATACCGATGTTGGGACCTTTAAGACCCGCCCCTGCAACACCACCGGACGACGGTGCAGCACCATCAATCACGACTGAGTCATCCTCGCGGTTGCGCTTGGAGCCCCAGATCACAGCACCTAGGCAAGCGGCGGGAATCGCCAGCAACCACCAGTAGTTTGCTCTGACGTTGCTCATACCCGGCACATTAGCCGCCACATCACCAACTGCGTCAGCAGCCCCTGCGGCTGCATCACCGGCAGTGTTGGCAGCGTTACCAACAGCATCAACTGCATTACCTGCGGCTTCACCGGCTTCACTGGCGGCATCAGCGGCTCCCGCCGCCGCGTCACCGGCGGCGTCAGCAGCCCCTGCGGCCACATCACCGGCGGTGTTGCCTGCAGCTTGTACGGCACCACTCAGATTGCCGGTGAGATCGCCTGCCAGGGACTGACCCGGCTCACCTGTGGCGTAACCCAAGAAAGCTGCGGCAGCGGCAGACGGCTCACCCATGTAAACAAACGAGAACGGCTGGGAGAAGGGGTAGCGGGGGTCGTCGGGCAGCGTCTGGTGCATAGGCAGCACGCGAACACCGGAGAGGTCACCGACCTCAGAGAATAGAATGTAGCCAATACCATCAGTTCCTAGCGCATCAGCAACGGCTTCAGCACTGGTATCGCCCACCTGCTCAGTTGTGGACCCTGTGGCGAAGGGCGCAGCTTGGAAGACGGGATAGGGAGCCAGTGCTAGACGGGTATCGCTGACGTCGGGCTGGTCGATAAAGCGAATGGCACCGGCCTCGCCGCCGACTTCAGACCAGTCAGTAACCTCACCCCGGAACATGCCAGCAAAGTCGCCACCGGTCAGGCTGCTGTCAAAGGCGTTATCTTCGCCCACAACCATGGCAATTTTGATGCGCTGGTAGGGGACGGCTACAAGACCTTGGGCCTCTTCTTCTGCGGTGAGGGGGCGGCTGATGGCAGCTAGGTCTGCGTTACCCGACAGCAGATCTTGAATGGCGGCATCAGCGCCCACGGCATTAACGGCGACTTCGCTACCGGTGTACTCACCTTCGAAGCCTTGCTTCAGGCCTTCGCTGATAGCAGTCATGCTGTCGGAACCGCTGCTGATCGTCAGAGCGGTGCCATCGGGTACGGTATCGGGTACAGCAAACGTGGCCTGCGCGATCGCAGGGGCAAGTTTGGCCCCAACGATAGGTGCAGCAGAGAACGTTAGCAGTAGTGCTAGGGGCAGGGCAGCTTTAGACTTAAACATTCTTAAAAAATCCTCTGGGAATCAACCGGGCATCACTACGGAGCCAAAAGCTCAAAAGGGGAAAGCGACCTTAGTACCTTAAAAAGGCTCACTATTTCACGGTTTCTTGCGCCTTTAGAATAGAAGCTGCAAACCTAGAATAGAGATTTGTTTACCTTTTCTTCCGGAAACCATCCAATAGGTATATCTTTGCAACGAAACAATAACTGTTTTTTGTTGCATACACGCCACGATAACCCTATAGAAATCTTGCAAATGCTAGCTGATTCAAGCGAGAAACCGCTTCCTGCCTTTTATTAACCAAAGCTTGCATGGTTCTGCTGATTGAAGCGGTATCTTTTATGCTCCGTGTAACAATTTGGCGGACCTCACCCTATAGTGTTCTGAAGTTCTGATGCAGCGGGTTCGGACACTGCTAAGACGGTTTCGTGGTAGCAATTAGTAACAGATTAGGGTGTATGAGTACTGATGTTTTATCGGCGGCGGTGAACAAGATCACGCCATTGGTTTCGGAGTTTGACTATTCTGAAGAATCGGTATCTAATCTAGGCGTTTCTAAACAAATGTCTATGGCCAGCTCTATGGGCGAAATGTCTACAGAAGAAGATGTGCTGATGGTGTCGGAGGACCGTCCCTCGCAGGACGGTGCCCCGGGGGACAGCGCCTTGGGGGACAGCACAGAAGTGCTGGACGAGGGCGAACTGTCTGGCGATCCTGACTTTCAGCGGCGCTCGGGGAGTCCCAACCTCCAAGTTCGCTTCAAGAGCGAGCGGGGACGGCTGCTGTTGATGCTGCCGCCCGACCCCGACAAGAGCCGCAATCCGGTGGATTGGGAGGACCTACGCCAGCAGCTGAGCCAGCGGTTGGCAGCGGGTGGGCGATTCTTTAAGCCCAATATGGCGGTGCATTTGGTGGCCCGCGATCGCCTCCTAGACGGACGGCAAATCCAGATCCTCGACGAGATGCTGTCGGAGGCTGAGCTAAGAATTAAGCGGATTTACACCAAGCGGCGACAAACGGCGGTTGCGGCGGCGGGGGCGGGCTACTCCGTTGAGCAGCAGACGCAGCTGGCCCTCATGGGCGAAGACGCAGGCGAAGGCGCTAAGGCAATGGAGGAGCCGCTTTACCTGCAAACGACGCTAAGGTCTGGGGCTGAGGTGCGTCATCCTGGCACCGTTATTATCGTGGGGGATGTGAACCCCGGCAGTACCGTGGTAGCTGAGGGCGATATCTTTATCTGGGGACGGCTGCGAGGGGTGGCCCATGCGGGCTCTAGTGGTAACGAAAGTTGCCGTATCATGGCGCTGCAGATGCAGCCAACGCAGCTGCGCATTGGCGAACGGGTGGCCCGCGCCCCAGAAAAGCCGCCCCAGCAGTATCGGCCAGAGGTGGCCTACGTGGGCAACGAGGGGATTCGGATTGCGCTGGCTGCCGAATTTGCCCTGACGGAGCATCCGGTGTCCGATCTCAATGCGCCATAACGTGCAATCATTGCTCTCTAGTTCCCTGATTTATGGGCCCGATTTGTGGGTAAGGTGCAGGTATCACCAATCTAGATCAGCTGCGGTCTTTAGGTTCATTCGTTCAACTTGGCGTCTACTCCCTGGCATCTCTCCCTGATATTTATGGTTGATAACGACAATTTGAAACATCTATGAACCGTATTATTGTTGTCACCTCGGGTAAGGGTGGCGTTGGCAAAACCACCTGCACGGCAAACTTAGGCATGGCCCTGGCCCAGGCAGGCAAGCGCGTCGTTGTCATTGACGCCGACTTTGGTCTGCGCAATTTGGACCTGCTGCTGGGCCTAGAAAACCGTATTGTCTACACCGCGTTAGACGTGTTGGGGGGCGAATGCCGCCTCGACCAGGCGCTGGTTAAAGACAAGCGACAGCCCAACCTAGCCCTGCTGCCTGCGGCCCAAAACCGCTCCAAAGAGGCGATTACGCCACAGCAGATGAAGAAGCTGGTGCAGGCCCTGAGCAAGGCCTACAACTTTGTGCTGATCGACAGTCCAGCGGGCATTGAGATGGGGTTCCGCAATGCGATCGCGGCTGCCCGTGAGGCCATTATCGTCACCACGCCAGAAATTTCTGCTGTCCGCGATGCTGACCGGGTGATTGGCCTGCTAGAAGCCAACGATGTCAAGGCGATGCGACTGATTATCAACCGCTTGAAGCCGAGCATGGTCGAAGCCGGACAGATGATGTCGGTTAAAGATGTGCAGGATATTTTGGCGGTGCCGTTGCTAGGCGTTATTCCCGACGATGAGCAGGTGGTGGTGTCGACCAACAAGGGCGAGCCGCTGATCCTCGAAGACAAGCTGTCCCAGGCAGGGATTGCCTTTTCAAACGTCGCCCGCCGACTCCAGGGCGAGAAGGTGCCGCTAATGGATTTGAGTGTGCCGTCCAACGGTTTCTTTACCCGGCTCAAGCAATTATTTGCGGGATAGTTTGCTGGGTACAGGTATCGGGGTATGGTTTGTGAGCGGGGTTTAGCGTTTGAGCAGGGTTTAGAGTAGAGACGATGATCAGCGAACTCATCGATAAACTATTTGGCAATCGGACCAGCAGCCGTGACACTGTAAAAAATCGGCTGAAGCTGGTTCTGGCCCACGATCGCTCTGATCTGGATCCGCGCACGCTAGAGAAGATGCGTCGGGAAATTCTCAAGGTGGTCTCCCGCTACGTTGAGATTGACGACGAGACGCTGGAGTTCTCTCTAGAATCTGACCAGCGGGTAACGGCGCTGATTGCCAATCTCCCCATCCGTCGCATTTACAAAGACCCGCTCGAACCCGATGCCCCGGTGGATGAGCAGGGCCGACTCGATCTGGGTGAACCGGAGGTGCCCGGCGACCCGGTACGAGAAGATTCTGAAACGGCAGATATTCCGCTGGATTAGCTGGCGCAATCAGCTAAAGCGGGTGCTGGCGGCGGTATTCGTAAAGGGCAATCGCGGTGGCAGTGTGGACGTTGAGGGATTCGACCTGGCCATATTGGGGGATTGCGATCGCGTCATCACACACGTCTAGCACTTGGTCCGGCACGCCCGTTAGCTCTTGTCCTAACACCAGCAGGGTCTTGGCCTGAAAGCGATAGTCCGTAAGCGGCTGTGCTCCCGTCACCGACAGTGCCACGCGGCGATAATCACTTTGCTGTTTTAGCCAAGGTTGCACCTTTGCCGGAGGGCACTCGCCCAGCGACTGCCACTGCTGCCCGGAGGCCGCCAGTTTACGAAATTCCCAACTTTTTACTAGGGCTAGCTCTGGTAACACCAGCGTTTGCACACCCATCACTTCGCAGGTACGGCACAGTCCGCCCAGGTTCATCGGGTTTTGTACAAGTGAGGCACAAACAACAATCACAGGCGTATCAACGGTGGTGATTGTCATAACTTATAGCATCTGTACCCCCCTTGGGTTGAGTTGGGCTGTAGGTCCGCGCGTTCAGCAACAGCCTTTTTTAGATGCGAAACTCCGTTTCTGTCGTTTGGGTATAAACAGCCCCGCTATTGGTCTGTTGTTGTATGTCAATCTCGTATCGAACCTCGTAGCCTGCTTTCAACCAAGGAGAGAAAACCTGCCCCAGACTAAGCGTATAGTTGTTGTCTGTAACGGTTAGCTTGTTGTTTGAAGTCCGCTGCCTAGAGACCTCAAACGCAACGCTATGACGGAACTGGTAGGTCTCAGATACGGCCCCACTAGCCGACTGTTTAGTAAAACAATTCACTTCTATCGTTGCACTCTGCAACAGCTCCCGCAGGGAGCCGCCATCGATCAGCGTCAGTTCGCTTTCTGCAACGCCATTGGCCTGATCGACTAGCTCAAACAGACCCAGGCGGCTGGGGGCAAACCCGCCCGTTACGGTCATTATCGTTGTGCCCGATTGGTCATCAAGAACGTAGTCCAGCGTGCCAGGAATGTCGTAGGTGAGGCGGGCCTGCTCGTTGGCGGCTTCTACAGCAACGGTCACGTCTACGGCGTCGATACCCAGCGCGGTGGGGGTATCGTCTGCGGCCCAGGTGAGCTGGAACTGGGGGCGCTCGGTGGATCTGAGATAGGTGTAGCCGCTGGGTACGTCGGAGGCGGGGTTCAGTAGATTAGGCAAGCCTTGGCGCTGCACCCAAATGTTTTTCACAAAGGACAGGGGGCGGTCTAGCAGGTTTTCTAGGCTGTCGGTGTAGGTGGTGACCTCCTGGGGGATGCTGGGCTGGGGAATTAGGCGGAAGCTGCCGTACTGGCCGTTGCTGCCGGGGCGTCCGGCAGCGCCGTTGGTGCCATGCTCGCCTGCCCGGCAGTAAAATTGTTGACTGGTGGTTAGCCCCTGGTAGCGTAGCTCGTAGCGATAGTTTGGCGTGTTGGGAATGGAAACCCTAGGCACGTTGTCCCGCTCGTCTGCTTGCCGAACGCCGGAGCAGGCGGCTAGCTCTCGGGAATAAAACGCCCATTCGGCACTGTCAATGTCGGTGCGGCGTCGCCATACTTCCCATTCGCAGTAGTTGACGGTCCACTGGGGTTCGACGCAGCCGCAGCCCTCGCCGCCATCGGCTCCAGCTCCAGCCCGGCCACCGCGTCCGCCGGAGGCGTCTACGGAGACGTTCTTTAGACTATCGACCTCGGCATAGAACAGATCCACATTGCCGCCGTTGCCACCGTTGCCACCGTTGCCCCCCTGTCCGCCGTTACCGCCGTCTGCCCCCTGGAGGGAGTATTCCGGTTGGTAGGGAGCATTGCAGGCGCGGGCATGTTCGCCGGGTTGGGCTGAGCCAGCGTCTGCGGCATCGACGCCAGAAACGTCGTACTGCTGGAGGATAGTATCACTGTCGCTGAGCTGGAGGGTGAGGTTGCGGCCATCGACGCCGGAGGCACCGTCGGCTCCGTTTTGACCGTTGCGGCCTGGTTGGCCGAAGGTGACGTAGTCGCGGTTGCTGGGGGGCTGTGGTCTGCCGGTGTACTGTTTGCTGCTGGCGGTGCTGTAGGTGACGGGGATGGCGTGGGGCGTGCTAGCGGTGCTGGGGAGTAAGACGCCGTCTATAAGCAGTGACAGCAGCAGGGCCGACAGTACAAGGGCCAGGAGGGATTTGAGTTTTGCAGGACGCATAGCGACGAGGGAGACACGGCAACGCTAATCAACACTATGGCTGAGCTTGTGTAGTGATTCAGCGTTGGAGTGTCCAATTCAGTAAACTGGCTGTTTTTTTGTGGCGAACTCATCGGTAACCCCAGCAGGGCCTGATGAGATGTCGAGCAGCCCTTCGGCAAGCCTACTAAGCTACTCGACAGCATGAATTTTCGGATGGGGTTACCGCCATCACCGGAGCAAAGGCTGGACTCTTCTAACACGCTCGGCAGATTCCCATCGGCCAACTCTGGCAGTGAAGAGTACTGGGCGCAACACTCACAACTCGAAACCCAATGTTGTTGTTGAGGTTGTCGAATTGATCGTTGTTGCGATTGGCCGCGCGACAGTTCGTCGGATTGTTGTTCCAGGAACCGCCCCGCAGTCGGTTTGGCCTGCCCCGCTGTAGGTTTCCTTTGGGGCTAACCCGTTAGGAAAAGGCTACAGCTCTAATTGTGCCTTAGGTTGTGCCTCTGGGGGCAAAGTTTTGAGGATGTCATTTCGTAAATGCCAGGTATCGCCGTGGTGCAGGTGGGCAAACCAGCTTTGCAGCGACTGCTGCATTTGCTCAGGGGTGATTTGGCCCTGCTCGTAAGCTCGCTTGAAGTGGCGTAGTCTGGCTCGACCGCGTTTGAGGTTATCTGCCCGAACCCGAATTTGGTGGGGCAGTACCCGAAACCCCAGGAAGCTGGCACCGATTTTAGTTTCAAACAGCTGGCTTTTAATGGGGTGAATCTTGAGTCGTAGCGTTGCCAAGTAAGCCTCAATGTTTTGGCGGGCGGCCTCCAGAAATCCTCGGTCGTCACTGAACAGGGCAAAATCGTCAACGTAGCGGACATAGCGCCTCACTTTCATCACCTCTTTGATGTAGTGATCGAATCCGTTGAGATAAACATTGGCAAAAAACTGGCTGGTGAGATTGCCAATGGGGAGACCACGACAACGCAGGGCTGGGGTGATCAGGTCATCGCCAGGAAAGTAGTTCAGTACCGTCTCTTGTTCGTTGCTGCTGTCAATGATGGTGTCGATTAGCCAAAGGGTGTTGTTGCACTTGAGCTTACGTCGAATCAGGGTCTTGAGGATGTCGCGGTCGATGCTGGGGAAATATTTGCGGATGTCGCACTGAAGAACGTAGCGGCTGGAGCGGGCAACCCGGGTGAAGCGTTTGAGGGCGCGGTGGGTGCCGTAGCCGGTGCGGTTGGCATAGGAGTCGGCAATAAAACCCTTTTCGAAAATGGGGACGATGATGTTGCAGAGGGCATGGTGGACGACCCGGTCTCGGTAGGGCGCAGCAGAGATTATACGCGGTTTGGGTTCAGTGATTTTGAAGGTGGTGTAGGCACCGGGCTGATAAGTTTGATCGGTGAGTTCGGCCTGTAGCCGCAGGAGTTCGCTTTCAAGCTGGTCGTTAAAGGCCAGTACGTTTTCACGGAAGCGTTTGCCCTTTTGTGCTTTGCGGGCTGCCAGGTGCAGATTCTCAAATTCAATGACCTGCGGCCATAGATTGCCGACTCTTTTCATGGCGCTTGCTCTTTTGATGTCGTATCCAGCCGCCTAACTCTATGCCGATGGCGTCAATACACTTGCTGACGTATTCGTAACGGCGCAGGTCCATCTGTTCAAAGTCTAGAAGTAGGCGGGTTTGATAGCGGAGAATATGGAGTTCGCTGTTGAGATCTTCTAGATAGGGGAGCTTGTCGCGTGCATAGCGGGCTTTGATCAGCTGTTCTAGAAAATGATAGAGTTCAGACACCATGCGATCACCCAACAGAAACTTGTGGTTCTTGGGTAGCCGGTTGAGTATGGGGACGTACCACTTGATCAGGTCATAGGTCTTCTGGATGATAGGCAGTTCTTCCATACAGCCGCACTTCAGGAGTTACCGTCCATCCGACTGACGGTCAATAAAGGACGTTCCTACAGACAATAAAACTTAAAAATAGCTTGTTCGCGCTTTGCGCGAAAAGAAAGAGAAAACATGATAGAGTAAAGAGCAAGAGAAGAAAAGAGAAAAGAGCTAAAGAGTCCTGGGCGCAACACTCACAACTCGAAACCCAATGTAGGAGTCGAGGAAGACGAAAAGGTCGAGGCTACGATCGGCCGCGCGACAGTTCGCCGGAGTGTTGACCCAGGAACCGCCCCGCAGTAGATGAGAATTTTCCGCTTGTTCTCCCCAAGCACTCCCGTTTCTAGGCGCACCTTCATAAGGATTATGCCAGTTATCTAGGCACAATTCCCACACGTTTCCGTGCATGTCATAGAGTCCGAAAGCGTTAGGCGGAAAGCTGCAAACATCTATCGTCTCTTTTCTGTGTTGCCCCTTCGGGCCTTTGCCGTAGTTTCCTGGGTATACCTTGCCAGATGACGATTTCCAGTCTGTACCTTGATAATTTGCTAAGTCTGTTGTGATTGTCGGCCCAAAATGAAAAGGCGTTGTTGTCCCCGCGCGACAGGCGTACTCCCATTCCGCCTCACTGGGTAGTCTATACTCTCTCCCTGCCTTTTTTGACAGTCGTTTACAAAACTCCACCGCGTCCTGCCAGCTTACCTGCTCTACCGGACGCTTTGCCCCCTTGAAGTTGGCCGGGTCCGGGTCTAAGTCTCTCTCCACTTTCTTCAATGTCGCCACCGCTGCCCACTGGGCCTGGGTCACAGCAAACTTACCCATCCAAAACTCGGGCACTGTGACCTTGTGCTGAGGGTACTCGTCCTTGCTGGCTCCCTCCTCGCCCTTGGCAGCGCCCATCATAAACGTGCCACCGGGTATGCGCACTATGTCTAGGGTGATGCCGTTACCCAGGTCCTTGGTGGTGTACTCCGCCTCACCAGGAATGGTTTCGATTACCTTACCCTGTTCGTTGACTCGCACGGTCTTGAACGAAAACTTAGCGCTGTTTGCAAGACTGTCTGGGGCGTCAGATGGTGATAGAGGAATGGGCGATGCTTTATCTAAGCTGTCCAAGCTATTGGGGGGCTGATCTTGTTGCTCGTGTAGCCTGTAGCCCAGGATATCAATATCCGCTTTTGCCACGTCCTCATCCCGCAAGTTGAGCAGTCGCTTGAGCTCCTCCAACTCCTCGATGGCCTCGCTGTCTAAGGGGTAGGCAAATTCTTTCTCCTCTTTTAACGCTGCGACGTAGGCTGCAACATGCTTTGCTTTCTCTCTATGAGGCTTTAAAACTTCTTCTAAGATTTTCTTGGCATCTTCATCAGAGACTTTGAGCCGGATTTGTTGTTGCGCTAGGGTCGCCTTGGCCGCAGGGCGAATTCGCCCATTTCTTACCTTCCGCTGTACCTGCTTGCGATAGCGCTGTAGGTTATCAACCTGCACCCTGGCAATAACAATCTCTGCACCCTGCCGAGCGTTAAAGATGGCAGGCTCCATCGCTGGGGCCGCAGCTTTTACCTAATCGTAAACATAATCGTGCAGATGCCCGATGGAAATTGACTCTTGACCATCGGGGGCTGCACCCCCTGAGCGGATGCCTTCCACTAGGTAACGGGTATACACAGATAGATCTTCTCCCTCTTGCTCTAGGGCATAACGGGTAGACTTTGAGGCCGTTAGCACGCACCAGCCCTTGCCCCCCAGCTGCGCTTCCACATTGACGCTGCTATCGTCCATGCCCAGATAGCCTTTGGCAAAAGCAGCCGCAAAGCAGCAGTCTAAAATTACGACCTTGCGTTCAGCTAGCGAGTCTCCCATCACCCGCTTAATAAAGTCTGCCGATACGGCGGTACCACGGTTTAGGCTGTTGTTTTCAAACAGCTGGGTCTGAGCCGTTGACAGGTAAAAATTCCCTGACATATCGGTGATGCCGTGCCCTGTGAAATACAGGAGCACCAAATCTTGCTTGGTGAGTCGACCAAACACCTCGCCAATCTGTGTCTGCATGGTACCGACATCTGGGTTGACCAACGGAATAACCTGGTCAAAGGCACCCATCTCAGCGCTTTCTAGCAGAGTCTGCATGGCTGCTACGCCATTGACCGGGCAGCGCAGCGGCTTAAGCCCGCTGCCGTAGTTACCCACACCAATCAGTAGCGCGATTTTCCTAGCCATTCACCCCAATTTGCAGCCTTACGTCCTTCTCTCTAGTCTAGTGCCCTACTTGGCCCCTATGCCGAAGTACGCTCATTAATCCTCCGACTTTTGAGTATCCTTTAACTTTTGAGCCGCAGCAACCAACTTATCCAGGGTTTCATCAAAGTTATCAGGGCGAATGTTTTTGCCGCCAAGGCTGACCTTCTCGCCATCTACCTCTAGCGTAAACTCGATAGGCTTTCTAGGTAGTCTGGCATACACATCCTGACAAACTTGCTTGAGCCCTTCAACGGTAATGTCGGCTGTCAACACATTCCACAGCCATTGAGCCCCCATCTCGCCCTCGGGCACGTCTGGGTCAGGTACTCGCTGCACATCTTGTACTTCGTCCAGCGATCTCAGTTCTTGATAAAGGCTTTGGGTGACCGCTTCCTGCTGTTCCTCAGGGAGTTCGCTTTGGGCTTCGCGCCAGTCGATTGTCAGCGTAATGGTGTCTGTCATGAGGCTAGTAAAATATAGTACAAATAGACGTTAAGGCGGGTGAGCCAGCGATGCGGTTTACACCTTGAACTTAACGAAAAGATAGAGCTTATCTCTCATATTCTCGAATGACAAAGATCTGCTGGCTTGATTTTGGCTGATTTTGTTTCTTCACCCGAATCAGCCGATTTTCTAAACTGCTCTGAGTCTGCAAGAACTCGTGAAGTGTTTGTACCTGTCCTCTGTAGTCCCGGTCATCTTTGCAAATAACAATCCCCTGGTGCAGGGTTCTTGCTCTGTGGAGTTGAATAAAGTCCTCTCTATTCAAGGTGATGACAACCCGACCCAGTGAAGCCGCATAGACCAGTACCGCTTCGTCTGGGATACCCTGATTCGCTTGCCCAGCCTCGTAAGAGGTCAAAACGCCATACCCTAACTCCCTCAGTGCAGTGACCATCGCCAGCGGGAAGTTCTCATTAGAATAAAAATCAAACATGTTCTGGCTCAGCGATCTCCTGATCAATCTCAGCTCGGTGCTGCTCGTAGTACATCCACGATGCTGCTAAGTCAGTCTGGGTTAACCCCGGATAGTTGGTCAAAATTTCTTCGTCACCAGCGCCCTGCTGCCGCAACGATACCAGTGTCCAAACGGGAATTCGCGTGTTGCGAATCCTCGCCTGCCCTCCGCAAATACCCGGCGTCTTCTGTATATTTCGGGTCTGGAGCTTTGCCAATAGCAAAGCACTTTCTTCAGCGCTAAGGGCTTCAATAACCTGAACCAGAGACTCCACCAATTGAGTGTTCATTACATCCGTTCTACAGTTATCGAACTAAAGTGTCTTTACAGCTCTAGTGTAAATGCAGTCGCCTGCCCTTCACAAAACGCCACTTGACTTAGCCTCAAAATCGCCTTATCTTCGGTTGCTAAGGCTGTGACCACTCCACCGGGTGCATCGCAGCCGCAGTTCAGAACCCATCTGCTTTCGCGCCATCGGTGAGTGTTAGCACCACCCACCGATAGCTAACCCGCAGGATTACGAGGCAATCCCGCAAGGCTGGCATGATTGTGCCCCAGCCCCAACCGGTTTGCAAACTTGCTGGGTGATTGGGGCAGGTGTGTTCTGGTTTTGGCCGCCGCACGGCGGCGGTGGCACAACGTGTTGTGCCCCTACCCCGTCGTGTGGTGGTTTCCTACCTTATCTGGAGACCAGATCCCATGTTTATCGATACTCAACCGGGCGCGTCGGCGTCCCCAGTTTCGCCTGCCTGCCAGCCTGTCAATGGGCCTGTCAACCTGCCAGAACCGCCACCACAGGAGATGGTGCGGCACCTTGTCTTTGGTAGCCTCAGCGCCATCGAAGCCTGCATCAAAGACCTGCACCGGCTCAAGTATGCCGACCCCAACGACTGGAGCAGGCCCCTGTCTACCGGCAGGCCCAACGAGATGATGGCGATTTTGACCCGTCGGGTGACTGTTAAGTAGCCCCAAAAGCATACGCCTCTGAACAGATCAAAGACTGTTCGGAGGCGTATGACTAGGCTAACTAACCCACTAGTCAAGCGTGATGATGTACTCGGAGTCGTCGCTGCTGCAGAAAGCTGTCTCTGACTCTTCTTGATGAACTTCGTCGCTCCAGTCATCGCTGCCAACGCGAGTGAGATACTCAACCCGAATTCGGGTCCGCATCTGGTCAACCTTTTCTAGATTCCGCTCTTCCTGCCAGGAGCGGCCATCGCGAATCGTTTCGTTCGAAACGGGCTCCGAGCGCCAGATTTCAGAAGAGGGGTCCCAGTAGTCAACGTCAATCACGCGAATGTCGTCACCCGTATTGTTCTCAACTTCTAGGTAAACGTCGCGGCAGCTGCGGCGGAATAGGGCTTCGGATGGCTGTGCGGTGGCTAGAAGCGGGGTTACAGTGCTTAGAACAGCAACGCCAGCGAGGAAGAGCTTTTTAGTGAACTGTGTCATGGTTTTGTCCTTATAGTTGGTTGGATGAAAGAGAAGCGGAGGTCGTAACAGAGATGTGAACAAGGTATTGAACCGGTTGTTTGCTCTGTTGTTTTCGCCGCCTCAATCTCGATGGCTTCATCATCGCAATCTCACACCGGGTTGCCCATAGGATTTGATAGGACAAAATAGGAGGGTTGAAAATTTGATTTTTCGAACATTGGATAAAGTGGGTAACCCCGCTGAAACGCTTGGCTGTCGTATGTGTGGGCGTTATGATGCGGGCATCGTCGCTGGCTGGAGTCCTATGTCAAGTTCACCTTCCCCCTACCGTCACCTGGGCGGCTCCTTGCCGTTAGACGACCCCACCTACGTGGTCAGAGCCGCAGACCAGCAGCTGTATCAGGCCCTGCGCGATCGCGAATTTTGCTATGTGCTCAACTCCCGTCAAATGGGCAAATCTAGCTTGCGGGTACGGGTGATGCAACAACTCCAGGCAGACGGTATTGCCTGCGGCGTGGTAGACCTGTCAGCCATGGGTACCGAAAGTACCGAGAGCGCCTGGTACAAGGGGCTGGCCTATCGCATTGTGCGCAACTTTCGGGTTGGTAAGGCGGGTAAAAATAAAGCAGAGAACCGATCCTTTGACTGGCGAGTCTGGTGGCAAGAGCACGACTTTCTCTCCCCCGTGCAGCAGCTGGCGGAGCTGGTGCAGGAGGTGCTGTTGCCCGCTGTAGACGGCGATATTGTTATCTTCTTTGATGAGATTGACAGCGTTCTGAGCCTAAACTTTTCTACCGATGACTTTTTTGCCTGGATTCGGTCTTGCTACAACAGCCGCGCTGACGATGCCAACTATCAGCGGCTAACGTTTTGCCTGCTGGGGGTCGCCACGCCGGGAGACCTGATTGCTGACAAGACGCGGACCCCGTTCAACATTGGTCGGGCCATTCCCCTCGACGGGTTTGAGTTTCACCATGCCCAGGGTGCCCTGCAAGCAGGGCTGAGTCAGGCCGAGATTCCCCAGGCGGAGGCGGTGCTCAAACGGATTTTGCACTGGACCGGGGGGCAGCCCTTTTTGACGCAAAAGCTCTGTCAGCTGGTAGTCGGTCATTGGCCTGATGCCCAGTCTCCTGCGTCAGCGGTAGATGCCGTGGTTCAAGCCCACATTTTGACCAATTGGGAGAGCCGAGACGAGCCAGAGCATCTCCGGACTATTCGCGATCGCTTCTACGCGCACCCCGACCGCACCAACCGACTGCTGGGGCTCTATCAGCAGATCTTGTCTAAGGGTGGCATTATCAGCAATGACAGCCCCGAGCAGCGGGAGCTGCGCCTGACGGGGCTGACGGTCAAACGGCAGAACCAGCTGCGGGTGTTTAACCCCATTTACCACCGCATTTTTGACGCGGGCTGGGTGAGTCAATCTCTAGCAGAGATTCGCCCCTACGCGCAGTCGTTGGAGAGTTGGCTAGCGTCGGACCAAGACGACCGCTACCTGCTGACCGGCGCAACCCTGGCAGCGGCCAAGGCTTGGGCCAACGGCAAGAGTCTGGGCGATCAGGACTATATCTATTTAGCGGCCTGCCAGCAGGCGGAAACCGAGCAGGCCGAAGCTGCCCTGGCCATAGAGGCGCAGGCTAAACAGGTATTGGCCGAGGCCAACCGCAAGGCCAATCGTCGGATTAGGACGGGCGTGGGTGTGCTGGGCCTAGCGGCGGCGCTGCTAACCGGGTCGCTGATCTTCTCGGCTCAGACGGTGCGGTCTGCTCGGGCAGAGGCGTCGGAGGCCCAGGCCATCGCCGCGCGCGCGCGTCTTACCGCTGCCGATAGTCAGGCCCTGGCCGATGCAGAACGGGAGAATGCAGCGCAGGCCCGACAGGCGGTGGTGGTGGCCGAGCAGGAAACCGAGGTGGCTAGGGAGACGACTCAGCAGGCCAGAGCAGCGGCAGAGGGTGCGATCGCAGATGCCAAAACCGCCGCCCAAACCGCCCAACGCGCCCAGCAAACGGCCCAATCTGCCCGACAAACTGCTGCTTCTGCCCAGCAGGCCGCCCAGCAGGCCGAGGCAGAAACCACCTTGGCCGTGGCCGAACGCACCCAGGCAGAGCAGCAGGCCACCCAGGCCAGGGCAAACCTGGCCCTGGCCAATCAGCAGGTGGCCGTTGCTGCCACCCAGCGACGGGAGTTGACGGTCGGCACCCAGCTTGAGCGCTCGGCGCTGGCCCTGCTCAGAACATCAGCCCGGCCCAGCACCGATGCGCTGATAGAAGCCGTTCGCCTGGGCGAATCGCTGCAGCCATTTCTCTCCGATGGGCGTGCGGTGCCCGACTATCCGGCGGTTGCGCCCGTATTGGCGCTGCAAACGCTACTCAACCAGGCCGGGAATGGAGGTGGGCTGTCATCCTTCGGTGTGGTTCCCGACACTTCACTGGAGCCGATTGCTCGCGTTTGGTTTAGTGCCGATGCCCGTCGCTATGCCACGCTCCACAGCTACGACGGTTTTCGAGCGGTGTACCTACAGCTTTGGAACCAGCAGGGTCAGCCTACTGGACCAGCGGTTACTGTGGGAGACGGCTACGGTTTGTTGCGCCCGCTCTCGCTGTATCTATCGTCAGACCGCGCGACTGCCTCAGAACAGGATCTATTCGCAGTAGCCTGTGGTAGTCAGACTATCTGTATTAGAGACTTTGACGAGAACTTCAACAACCGTCAGGTCGATCAGGTACCCGGGGAGCAGGCCGCATTCAACGTTGAACAAAAGGAGCTGGTGACCCTAGATGAGAATCAGGTGATCAGACGATGGACCTTGTTTGAGCAGGGCCGTTGGGTGGGTACCCCCATTGCAGAAGAACAGCTTGACCTGGAAGATAATGACCTCTATCTCACAGCCGATGGCAGATATGTGTGGGCCTATCGAGAGACGTCGAATCAGGTTGTTGTATTTGACCTGACAGGGCAGCTGCTCAAAACCCATCCCAACCCAGAACCAGGGTACGTACCGTCGCCTTATCTGGCCTTTTCCCCAGAGGGTGACATCGTAGGAGAAATTGAGCTAGCCGAGCTGCCGGGGCAGGGACGACAGCTCTGGTCGCTGCTGTTTGATTCACATGAGCATACAATACCCAATCTATTTAGCTTCTCTGGTCCTTCAGAAGCTATAGCGCTGACGAGACAAACACCTGAGGGAGACTCGTTCCAGCTTTACGACGCGACCGGTCAAAAGACCTTTGAATACCCTGCCGATGGCCGTCTGACGGTCTTCCCCCAACCAGGAGGGCGCTACATTGCCACGATGGAATGTGGGGCAGCTGGAGCGCTGGGACAGAACTGTGTAGGCAAGATTTGGAATGAGAACGGTCAGATTTTAACAACGCTACCGGTGTTAGACGGCAACCTGCGGTGGACGCCCGACGGCCAATATCTTGCAACCTGGAACCGTGACCGGCTCCGCCTCATTTCAACAAGCTCTAACAACCTTGAGCAGCCTAGAACCTTGACTTATCAAACCGAGGGAGAGCTGATCGAGTTTCAGCAGGCAACCCCCTCCGACCCGACGCTTTATTTTTGGATTCGACAGGGACCTGGACTAGAGCTATGGCAAGCGGCTGAGCGTACTCCCGTGGCAACGGCCTATCCCAATGGTTTGAACGCCTTAGTACAGACGGCCTGGCACGACGCAGCAGGGCAGCGCCTGCTGGTGGTGAGCGACCACGTTGAACACGGGACCACACTCGTTGCCCAGTCGATTGATCCGGCATCTGGCGAAGACGAGCTACTGATTGAGTTTGGCCGCATCAAGGACGCGGTTTTTAGCCCCGAGGGCGATCGCGTTGCCGTGAGCAAATTTAACGGCGAACTCCAGCTCTGGACCGTGGACGGCAGGCTAGAAGCCAGCTTCGTCGGCCACACAGGATCGATCGACACGTTTGAGTTTAGCCCAGACGGGAACCAGCTGCTGACCTACAGCGCGGCCGATAGAACGGTGCGACTGTGGGACAGGCAAGGTCGCCAAATTGCCCAATATAGTAGCGAGCAGGCCCCAGCTATCAACAACGACTGGAATCGACTGATCACCGTCACTCAGCGGCCCAGCCTACATCCTCAAATCCCTGAGACCCAGCTTAGGGTATGGTCCATCGATAGTCTAGAGACTTTGTTGGCCGATACCTGTCAGCGCCTAGAGCCGTACCTGGGCCTTTTGGGCAATACCGGCATCTGTAACGACCCCATTTAAACCCGCTCATACCCCATCTAACACCCCATTTAAACCGATAACGCTTCTCGGGCGGGCAGGCCATGATAGGGCTATCGAACAACGCTTTGGAGTTCTAAATCATGTCCTACGCCGCCTTTCGCACCATGTCCCGCCCGGTCTTTTATCCCTTCCCCCGCACCATTCGCACCTTAGCTCTGGGGTTGGCCGTTGGCAGCGCCGCTGTTCTAAATGGGTTTGCCGCACCTGCGATGGCTAAGCCGGTCCTGAGCACCATCGCACAACCCACCTGCCCCGCTACAGCAGAGCACACGCCCGCTGATGAAATGCGCACGGTTGACCTCGCTCAGTTCGGCGTGGAGCTGTCCATTCCCGAGAACTTTCGCGCCGTTGCCCGCCAAGACGGTAGCGTTTCGATTATGAGCCCCTTTGAGTTCAACCATATTCAGTGTCTAGTTCAGGACTTGCCCGTCATGGGCACCGAGCTAGACACTGAAGACTTTCGCCTAGTCGAAAATCCTAACGGACTCTCTACCATGGCCTATGCAGAAGCCGTTGCTAGCAATCCCTCCTGGTTTTTAGTCTCCGACATCATGGTCGAAACCTTTGATGGCGTTGAGGTTGTCATGCTGGAAGTGTCCGACGGCTATGAAACCACCTACGCCTGGTATCAGCCAGCCGGAACAGACCGCCTAGTTCAAATCTCAGCCTTCACCCAAGCCGATATTACAGACCTGCTTAGCCAGGCTCGGTTTCCTACCGCGACAGCCGAATAGGTAGAGGTCTGACGTGCCGCCCTGTCTTAATAAATCGTACTAGCTACAAAATGCTTAGCAATGCTCCCGAAACGTAACTTCTCGCTCCGTATAGTGAACCCTAAGAGACATAGGTTACGTGGATTCGCTAATGGATACGGAGCAGGGTTTGACTTGGGACGTCGCTAAGCAGTTAGTCGATCAGCTAATGGTCGCCTCCACTGACAAGCATTTGAGCGACATTGAGTGCCAAGTTTTGCAGGGCTCGTGGGATGGCAAAAGCTACGCGAGTATCGCTGAAGAGCTAGGCTACACCCTCGAATATATCAACAGCGATGTGGGCTATGGGCTGTGGAGCAAGCTGTCTAAGGCCACAGGTGAAAAGCTGACCAAGCGAAACTTTCGAGGAGCGCTGTCGCGTCAGTGTCAGCAGGGCTCCAGCGATCCGGGTGCAGTCTCCGTATCCATAGCGACGCCGGGACCCAATAAAACACCTGACCCTCTCGGCCCAACCACTCGCTACATCGACCGCCCCCCAACGGAACAGCGCTGTTTCGAAACTGTTGTACAGCCAGGATCGCTCATCCGCATT
>CAWUKV010000076.1:0-23043 GCA_963923025.1 uncultured bacterium | reverse complement strand
CCGAGCTCGACCCTGATGTCGAAAAACTACGGGTTTCAACTTAGACGTGGTTTATTGATTGGGGCGGTGATCAGTGCATGGCTAGCGGCAGGAACGGTGCCAGCGTTGGTGTACTACGGCATCAGCACCATTTCGCCTCGGTATTTTGTGCTGTCGGCCTTTGTGCTGACGGCGCTGGTTTCGACGCTGATCGGCACCTCGTTTGGTGCGGCGGGCACGATGGGACTGGCGCTGATGATTATGGCGCGAAGCAGTGTGGGACAAAACGTTCCTCTGGTGGCTGGCGCGATTATTGCTGGAGCCTACGTGGGCGATCGCTGCTCTCCCCTATCCTCCAGCGCTCATCTAGTGGCAACCATCACTGGCACCCGCATCTACAGCAATCTGAAGCGGATGCTGCAAACGTCTGGGTTGCCGCTGTTGTTGACCGTTGTTATCTATGGCATTTTCTCCTGGCGTTATCCGTTGGCCTTTGCTGAAACGGGCATGGCAGAACAGATTTTAGACACGTTTGATCTGTCTGCTGTGGTGTTGCTACCTGCGCTGCTGGTGCTGATACTGGCGGCGGTACGGGTAAATGTGAAGCTGACGCTGCTGGCGGGCTGGCTCGTGGCAGTGGCGATCGCGCTGACGTTCCAGCACTATTCTGCTGGTCAGGTTCTCCAGTTCGCGCTCTGGGGTTTTGAGCTAGATACAGACCATCCGCTGGCTTCTATGCTACAGGGCGGAGGGCTATTGCCGATGGGACGGGTTGGTTCTGTTGTTTTTCTGTCTACTGCGCTGTCGGGGCTGCTGTCGGGAACGCGCAGCTTGCAAGGGGTAGATCGATGGTTGCGGCGGCTGAAGGGCGGGCGATCTCGCTTTACGGGGACGACGCTGACCAGTATGCTAGCGGCTGCCTTTGGCTGCACTCAAACTATTGCTATTGTGCTCACCCACCAACTGGTGCAGTCGTCTTACCCACGGCAGCCAGGGCCAGCGTCCCAGTCAATATCTCAGTTTGTTGCCATTGACCTGGAGAACACTGCCGTTGTTCTCTCGCCACTGGTCCCCTGGAATATTGCCGGACTGGTGCCTGCTACCGTGCTGCTGGTGGGGCCTGGATTTATTCCCTACGCGGTGTATCTCTATCTGGTGCCGTTATGTAACTGGATTTGGCCGAATCGGGGTTATCCATCTTTGTTTCGTTTCCTGCCTGTGGGGAATCGTGCCCGCACAGAGTGAATCTTTCTCTACTGAAGTGGAGTGTGTGGTGAGTACATCAGTGAAATGGATGGTTGCGATCGCGATGCTAACGGGGCTTGTATCTGGGACGGGCCTAACCCAACGCAGCATTGCCAGCACCCCAGAGCGACCCGCCGCAGGCAATACGGACTACCCGATTCCCGGCATTGTGGAGCCCTATTGCAACGACACTGGGCAAATCTCCCTCAACCGCTGCGCTGCCAACTGGCTCAGCGTGACTACAGCGCTGTATCACACCATTAAAGCTGATGTCTTTCTAGGGTCGCCCGAGGCGCAGCAAATCCAGTTTGCCCTGGCGGAAGATGCCTGGGTTGAGTTCAAAGATGCCCACTGCAGCCTGGTTGCCGAAGAAGTCGAGGGCGGATCGTTGTATCCGATGGTGCTCAACCGCTGTCTGGCGCGTTTGACCAACGAACGTATTGCCGCTGTTCAAGCGTGGGGCATCGTACCTGAGGACCCTTCTGCCACAGAGACCCAGCTGCAAGACGCCTATCTGGCAATGGCTGCACCCGATAGTGGCGAAGGCCCGCTGCTAGAGCTAGCGCAGCTCCATTGGGAAACCTACCGCACCTATCACTGCCAGTTCGAAAGAGACGGGCACGCCTCGCCCGAGGCCGAAGCCGATTGTCTGGCTCGACTAGCCGCCGAACGCACTGCCCAGCTTGAGGAACTGATCGGGCGGCGGGGGTAAGCAGATTTTTATAACGGATTGGGTCTATCACAGCGCATTGGCGCAATAATCA
The DNA here is from genome assembly GCA_963923025.1 of uncultured bacterium. Classification (GTDB taxonomy): domain Bacteria; phylum Cyanobacteriota; class Cyanobacteriia; order Phormidesmidales; family Phormidesmidaceae; genus CAWUKV01. The sequence goes on along the minus strand of CAWUKV010000076.1, from coordinate 21,055 downwards.
AGGCCGTTACTCTGCGCCTAACCTATGCCTGCCTCAACCCTGACTCGCCTCACCGACCTGGAGCTGCATCCCTACCTGACCGATGCAGGCGGCATCGCGGACGAACTGGCGGGCAAGGTGGGGCTCTATGCTATTTATGATGCGGATCAGGTACTGCAATACGTGGGCTATTCCCGCGATGTAGCCGCCGGACTAAAGCTGCATCTAGTGCGTCAGCCCAGTAAATGTCACTGGGTCAAGGTGCAAACCGTGCAGCGCCCCAGTCGAACGGTGCTAGAAGACATGCGGTCTGCCTGGATTGAAGAGAACGGAACGGTCCCCCCCGGTAACGCCGATGAACGGGCGGCTTGGGAAAAGCCGGTGGATGCCAAGGTGCAGATGACTGAGGCGGAGAGACGTGCGATCGCAGCGGCAACCGACCTCGACCAAATTAAGCTGCTTAAGAACCTAGCCCGCCGCGTTCAGGCTGAAATTTTAGAGACGCTGGAGGACCGAGGCGTCCAGCTCGATCTGCGCTTTAACCCCAAACTCAAGGAACAGGGATTGTTAGATCTGAAATAATAAGCACTCTCCGATGCCCCGGTACGGGCACAGCATGCTGTGCCCCTGCGGCATTGCTATGCTGTAACCATTCCGCTGGGACCCATTGCCCATGCAAACCTTCCCCCGTAAATCGCCCTGCATCCCGGCCAGCAACCCGCTGACCATGTACGACCTGCCTAGCGAATTTCCAGGAGCGCCCGGTTTGCCCGACGAGTACCACGACCTTCAGCCCGAATTTCTCAGCGCCACCCTGCAACTCACCGCCTACAGCCAAAAAGAGCGCTTTACCGGCACCGATATGTGCCTCTACTACGATCCCAGTCATCCCCTCTGGCACAAGCGCCCTGACTGGTTTCTGGCCCTTGGCGTCCCCCGTCTGTACAACGACGATGACCTGCGGCTGAGCTATGTGGTCGAAGACGAAGGCATCGTCCCGAGCATCATTATCGAACTGCTTTCTCCCGGTACCGAAAAGCAAGATCTGGGTCCGTTTTACCGCACCACAGACATCATTGAGCCAGGTACCCCGGATGAACCGGAGGTCGATGAAATCATTCAGGAAGAGCTGCTAACGCTGTTTGAGTCGCGGGTGCCCGGCAGCCAGTGCGGCAAGCCCCCGGCAAAGTGGACGGTGTATCAAGACATACTAAAGGTGCCTTACTACATCACCTACAGTCGCTACACCAACACCATGCGAGCTTTTCGCTGGGTCAATGGGCGTTATGTCGAAGTTAGGCTTGACCCGGAAAATCCACGTTTCTGGATTGAGGAACTGAACATTGGTCTAGGTATTTGGCGCGGTGAGTATCAATGCGCCACTCGCCCCTGGCTGCGTTGGTACGACGCAGCCGGTGAGTGGATGGCTACCCGCGAGGAGCGGGCCGAGCAAAGGGCTGCAGTTGCCGAGCAACAGGCCCAAGCCGCCGAGCAACAGGCTCAAGCCGCCGAGCAACAGGCCCAGGCTGCCGAGCAGCAGGCTCAAGCCGCCGAGCAACAGGCCCAAATCGAACGACAGCTTCGATTAGAACTCGTAGAGCGCCTGAAGAAGGCTGGAATTGACATTGACGATTTGTAAGCCGGGCACCGTTAGCCGCCGCCTCGGTTCGGGAACGATGAGGCCAAACCCTTCGTGTTCCAGAGAGGTCCTAGCTTATGCGTCCGCAGCGCCAGCGCAGTCCAATTCGTCCAAAAATTAGTACTATGCCTCGCCAGCAGACGGAGGCTGGGCAGTACCTGGATATGTACAAGCTAACGGTTGAGAAAAGCCGACTGACTCAGGAACTCACCAGCATTGAACAGCGGCGTCAGCAGATCAATACGCGCCTAGCTGCGCTAGAGCAGATAGGCGAGACTATGGAGCAAAAGGCCCAAACGCTGCGGGCTGATACTCTGTCTGAGACAGCAACAGAGACCGAAAAATCCTACGAGACGCTGTATCTGGATTATTGAAGCACCCCAAGACAGAACGCCTAGGTTGTACGACCCAGGCGTTCTGTCTCAGTCAACTAGCGGCGATACCCGCACGCTGCTAAAAGTTCTCTAGAATGCGTTGTACGATCTGCATCCCAGTGACGGCCTGCCAGCCAAACAGGCCAACTAGAATGACATTCAACGAAATGTGCGTCAGCCGAGCGGTATCGTTACCCTTCTGCATAAAGGGAACTAGGGATGCGGACACGGCGATGAGCCCGGTCATACCTAGGCCTGCTAGCAGGTGAGGACCAAAAAACAGTTTGCCGTTGTTGATATAGGTGACGGCCATTCCCCCAATGGTGCCCAGCACCATAAAGGCCAAAATGGCTGAACCTACTTGGTGGTGTTTGATACCGGGCTTTGCCTTGACGAGTTCTTTTTTTTCATCGCCGGTCACGTAGCGAATGCGGCGACTTTGCATGCCTAGGTACAATGCGTAGACGGTGAGCGCTAGTAGACCCCACATCATTGCAGGATGTATAAAATTGAGCCAGGGCTTGATCGCTTCTAGGGTTTCAGAACTCATAGCGGCTGGGATAAATAAACGAGCAGGTTACAAAACTTAGTATAGGGTGTCTGCTAAACCTCTGCTGCTCTCCAGGCGACGATTCTGCACTGATTTGTCTCTGAACGGTACCCAAACCCGCTGAAGATGTAGTTGCTAAGCTGCTCTGCGCTATACCTTTTCTTCCCTACACACTTCTCTAGCCTAACCGTGAATAAACTGCTTCGTTTTTGTCTGATTGCGCTCATGAGCTGCGCGCTGGTTTTGGTTAACACCTACAGCTGGGCCAGTCTGGGTGCCGTGACAACCCAGTCAATTTTGGCTCAGGCTGAGCCGGTCGAGCCGTCACAGTCGGAAGAGCCTGAGTCGGAAGAGCCCCTTGAAGAAGAGGTCCCCGCTGATGGGCAGGCAGGAGACGAAAGCGCGGAGGGGCAAGCGGACGAGCCAGAAGCGTTTGTCTCTGAAGAGTATGACCCGGAGGAGTGGTTCCAACGGGAGCTCTTGATCGAAGCGGACCGGCTGTACCAGGCGGGCCAGATTGCTGAGGCCGAAGCCCTCTACCGAGAGGCCAAGACCTATGGTTGGCGTGATGATGAGGATTTGTCGGCAGCGATTCCGCCGGAGCCCTTTAGCGATGAGTCGCAGCTTTCGGCTGGAGCGGCGGTCTACTGGCGCGAGTCGGCCAGGGGCATCGAGGCGGGGCGTGAGTCTCAAGCGCTGGTGCCGCTCAAGTTACTCACTGAAGAGTATCCGGCATTTGTCCCGGCCCATGCCCGCTATGCGGAGCTACTGGTCAGCTACGATCGCCCTGACGAGGCCGAAGCAGTTTTAGAAAACGCATTGACTCAGTACCCTTCCCATCCTGACCTACTACAGGCTCAAGTGGCGTTGATGATGGCGGAAGAACAGTGGATTGAGGCGTCTATCTTGTCCCGACAGTTTGCGCTACTCAATAGCGAGCATCCTGACGCGGCAGGTTATGACGTGCTAGCTGATGAGAATCTGGAGCGGTTCAAGGTGACCACCAACGCACAGATTCGGAATAATGCGATCGCAAACGTCATTACCGGCATTGCAGGGTACGCACTAACGGGTGGTCTGTTTGGCCCTTTTACTGCGCTGAGTTCTACAATGGCGCTGCTACAGGGTGAAAAAGCCCTAGGCGAGCAAATCGCCGTCCAGGCCCGCGAGCAGCTTCCCTTAATCGAAGATGATGCCGTGTACAACTACATCAACGATATGGGGCAAGAACTTGCTGCCGTCGCCGGACGCGACGAGTTCGACTACACCTTCGACGTCATTCTCGATGGTGAAATTAATGCCTTCGCCCTGCCAGGGGGCAAAATTTTTGTGAACGCTGGAGCCATCCTCGCCACCCAGTCTGAAGCTGAAATTGCTGGACTACTGGCTCACGAAATTTCCCATGCAGTTCTCTCCCACGGCTTCCAGCGCGTGACTCAGGGTAACCTAACGGCCAGCATCACCCAGTACTTACCACTGCCGGGGCTGGTGACGGATGCCTTGGTCAGCAGCTACTCTCGGCAAATGGAACGCCAGGCCGACATTGTCGGTACCCAAATTCTCTCTGCCAGTGGCTATGCGGCCGACGGCATGCACGGCCTGATGCTGGCCCTAAATGACCGCTACGGTGACCAGCAGCGTGGCCCCGCCTGGCTTTCGACCCACCCGGCCCCTAAAGAGCGGGTGGACTATCTGCAAGTTTTAGTGGAGCGGGGTGGCTATAACCGCTATGCCTACGAAGGCGTTGCCTCCCATGAGGCTATTCAAGCCCTTACCCTAGCCGAGCTAGAAGCTCACAAAGCCCAAGAGAAATTGGGCGAAGCGGACGACCCCGCAGACTCCGTTGAGGATGCGGTTGAAGAAGTGCAGCAGGAACGGGAAGCGGCAGAGGATACTGGTTCTGAGCCAAATGTGTCCGAGCCAGAGATGACTGATGAGGTCAGTGAATAGAGTTTTGGGCAGGGCGGCTATCTTGGCGGTCCACGAACCTACCGTTGCCTTGATTCTCACGTTGCCTTGATTCTTAGCTTTGGCGGGTTTTGGCGGGCGAGACGCCAACCCTACAGTTAGTTACCCCACAGTTGTTTATCTAACGGCTATAGCAGCCGCCAGTGACCTTAGGACAAGGCTGCGACATAGGATTGTGTGCTGAGCAGGATAGCCTTACTCGGTGTCCTAACCGATATGGCGCTAGCTATATCTAATCGCAGCCCTCACTCCGGTTTGCATTTCAAAATGTAAACCTATCCCTTAACACTCGGTATTCCGCGCCAGTTCCCTTGATACACTAGGGTCTACCTAAAGGTATACAAGCAACCTTCATACACTGCTCGATTGAGGACTCATGGTAGATTCCCTAAAGCGGCCCCAAGCCGCTGACTTTACAGAAATGCGCCCAGGGGTAAAGGTGCCTGCCAAGAGCACTATCCTGACTCCGCGCTTCTACACCACCGACTTCGACGAGATGGCCGAAATGGACATCTCCGTTAACGAAGACGAGTTGCAGGCCATCTTAGAAGAGTTCCGGGCTGACTATAACCGCCATCACTTCGTGCGGGACGAGCAGTTTGAGGAGTCCTGGGACAGCATCGACGGTGAAACCCGCCGCCTGTTTGTCGAGTTCCTAGAGCGCTCCTGCACCGCAGAATTTTCGGGCTTCCTGCTTTATAAAGAGCTAGGCCGTCGCCTCAAGGATAAGAGCCCTGTTTTGGCCGAGTGCTTCACCCTCATGTCCCGTGACGAAGCGCGCCACGCTGGCTTTTTGAACAAGGCCATGTCCGACTTCAACCTCCAGTTGGACCTTGGCTTCCTCACCAAGAGCAAGAAGTATACCTTCTTCAAGCCCAAGTTCATCTTCTATGCAACTTACCTGTCTGAGAAGATTGGTTACTGGCGCTACATCACCATCTACCGCCATCTGGAGTCTCACCCCGAGAACTGCATTTATCCAATCTTCCGCTTTTTCGAGAACTGGTGCCAGGACGAGAACCGCCACGGCGACTTCTTCTCTGCCCTGATGAAGGCCCAGCCTCAGATTCTGAAGGGGCTGGTATCGAAGCTGTGGTGCCGTTTCTTCCTGCTGTCGGTCTTTGTTACTATGTACCTAAACGACCTTCAGCGGAAGGACTTCTACGCTGCAATCGGTCTAGATGCGCGGGAGTATGACCTACACGTCATCCACAAGACCAACGAAAGCGCTGGTCGCGTTTTCCCGGTTATTCTCGACACCGAGAATCCCAAATTCATCGAACTGCTGGACAGCGCTGCTGCCGCAAGCGCCAAGCTTGCCAAGGCAGGCGAATCTGACCAGCCCAGTTTTGTTAAGGCCCTGCGTCAGATTCCCCACGTTGCGTCCATCGGCGTTGACTTGGTGAAAATGTACTTCATGAAGCCCATCAACACTGAGAGCTTACGCGGTACCGTTCGCTAGTTCTCCACAGTTTGACTTGAGTCTTCAACAGCGTGTGGCTCTTCTTGAGTCGCACGCTGTTGTTTTAAGACCTCTTGTTTGACTCAGGTTTGCCGTGGTGGAGCGCTATCTTGTAGTCGATAACTCACCCTTAGAGCAGTTCCTCCCGTAGGTTGGGTTGTGGCGACAAACCCACTGTCCGCAAAGGTTTGGTTGAGTCATGCTATTGTTGAGCTGACTCGCAGCTAGGGTGGATAGACTGAAAAAGTGGTGGATCTATGAAAGAATCAGTCCAAAAAGTTGTTATTCACATTAACCCATTCCGTAACTGACTCCTGATGCAAACCTGGATTGCTCTACTACGCGGAATCAACGTTGGCGGCCGTAACAAGATGCCGATGGCTGAGCTTAGGGCTGGTCTTGAGGCGGCTGGATTTTGTTCGGTTCGTTCCTATATTCAAAGTGGTAACGTTGTCTTCGATGCTACGCCAACATCCAAGTATGCGCTAGCAAAGCGATTGGATGAAGCTATCGAAAGACGCTTTGGTTTTCTGCCAGAAATTTTTCTTCTGACGACTACTGATTTTCAGGTTGCGATCGACAACAACCCATTCCCTGATGCTGTGAGCGAACCAAAAACGCTGCACTTCTACTTTCTTGAATGCGTTCCGAATTCGCCTGATGTCGATTCAATCAAAAAGATGGTGACCTCAACTGAACGCTATGAACTGATTGACACCATCTTCTACTTGCATGCTCCTGATGGTGTGGGGCGGTCCAAACTTGCATCCAGTGTTGAACGTAGGCTTGGCGTGTCGGCTACTGCGCGCAACTACAAGACAATTCAAGCCTTATCTACAATGCTCAGGCACAAAGGAGATCTGGATTGACAGACAACAATGTGGTGTGCCGGGGTCGGTCGGTTCTACTCTAATGACTGTGACTTTAGAGCTGTGAAACCTGCCTAGCACCGGAGCTTTCTCTGAAGGAAGCTCCGGTGCTAGACGTGGTCAAATAACACAACTCAATCGCCGCTGATTAAAACAAAGCCGAGTCGACTGGTCAGTTAGGCTATTGCAGTGGTTTTGCGTTGACGTACCGCTTTTGCGCCCAGGGCAACGGCTCCCAGAAGTGCCAGAGTTGTGCTGGGTTCGGGAATGTCGGCACCGTCAGCGGCACCAGTATCAGCAGCAGTAGTAGCGGCAATGGTCGCAGGATTGCTAGCCGTCCCACTGTCTGTGTCGGCTAGGAATTCTAACAGACCGCTGAACCCCTCTTCCCAACTCATGGTTAAACTACCAAAGAGATCGCCTTGAGAAATGTCGATGGGATTGAAATACTCGTAGCTGTCCGGGCCGTCGCCCGAATGGACATCAAACCCCCAACCATCGGCAGATCCGACTGTTTGCGGTAGGGCATTTCCTTCGGTGTCATAGAATGCATAGATGTCGAACATGGCATTCCCGGCGAAGGCATCTATGGTTAGTGCTGCAATGCCTACGGCGGATGTGGCACTGAACTGCCAAGGGTTGGTAATGCTATGGTCGGGGGTGATTTGACTGTAGGTCGTCGACCCGGAGAAGGTCAGTCCCCAACCGGTACCAAAGGCTCCCCCCTGATTAGTTCCTGTAGTGCCCCAGATGGCCTCCTCAATCGTGCCATCTAAAAACTCAACGGTAATGCGCATACCGTCCATATCGTCACCGCCTGTTGTATAGCCGCTGAGGACGGTTTGGGCCTGAGCGGAAGACGCCAATATGGCACTAAGACTGACTGCACTAACAGATGCGATCGCGGCAGAAAAACGGTTTACGAAGATTCCAGAACCCACTAGCGTATACTCCTAACAACGGTGCTTGAAACATTTGAAAAACAACCGTCTAAACGAGACTGTGCATGCTGCGATGCTTTGCGAATAATTATCCTGACTCTGATTGCTCTATAGAGTGACGAGCGGCTCAGTACCGGCCACCAAGAAAACAGGTGACCAGCCTATGAGTGCTTTAGCTCACGCAACTAAGAAAACGTACACGATGCAGGTTGTGCGATCGCGATTTTGCGTAGGATGGTGGTGCCCAAGATTGGGCTATTAGACTGATGTGGTAGAAACCCTTACTCAATCAGTAACGAGGGTGTCGTAGACTGATCGGCAACCTAGAATGCCCACCTAAACGTCACTTCTAGAGAAAGCTACAAAAGAAAATGACAACAAAAGTCGAGATATCGTTTGTAACTTGAGTCAGTATTGATGGCATCTTAGCCTCCAGAGGGACAGTAACGTCACCGGCTGTCCGTTAGACTTCACAGAGAAGTTATTTACGAGGTGTTTACTTTGAGTAGGGCTTCTTCCCAAGCCGAAATCTCTAGATTTATACGGACAAGAAAAAATCTAAGAACCTGACAAATCTGCCTTTCTGTCAGGTTCTTAGTCCGAGGCAGCCCATCGGGTTGACTCATTCTCAGTAAAAACCGTTCGACAAACTCTTCTTACTTTTGTTTCGGACCGCACAAATACCTGGCTCAGCTTAGAAAGCTGGAGGTATTTACGGAAGTTCGCGTTTGCGCCACGCGGCTGGCGAAACATTTGAATGCTTCTTGAATGCACGACTAAACGATGCAGCACCTTCATCGCTGACATTGGCTGCAATGATTTCAATTTCGACCTGCATGGTAATGAATTGTCGACAGGCAATATTCATTCGCCATCTCGTTACATAGGCCATGGGACGTTCACCTAGAGATGTCGAGAATCTAGCGGCGAATCGTGAAGGAGAAAAAGCCACTGTTTCAGCCAGTTGTTTTACTGACCAGCTTTGCTCAGGATGGGCATGAACATTGGTAACGCTATTTCGTCCGAGGAATTGCACTGAGTGCCCTAACGGTAATGGCGCTAGCTGTAAAATTGTTGGAGAACCAGACTATAGAATCAATCCCTATGTACTGCTGGCGGGACAGGTCAACGATCTGATTTTCCACGGTCTTGTTTTACTGAGACAGCTTGAGTAATCAAGTTCCTATCTCCAGGTTTATCCATAGCCTGCGAATAAGATCTTTGGCCGTCCTTTGTTATCTAGATCAATCTCACCACTAAAAGTAAACGTCATGACGCAAGGCAATCTTTCTGAGCTACCCCATTCGACGAACAAGATTCTGGTGACGGGTGCTTCGGGGTGGCTGGGACGCTTCTTGATCCTACGATTGCAAGAGGTGGGTTACTCCGCCATTGGGCTTGATATTGCTCCGGGTTCCCAGACTTCTATTGTCGGCAGCGTTAGCGATCGCGCCTTGGTTGATCAGGTTTTTGCCGATTATGCTATCGAAGCGGTGATTCACTGCGCGGCGCTTCATAAGCCAGACATTGCCCGCTATCCGGCGCAGGCTTTTGTCGATGTGAACATAACGGGCACGCTCAACCTGCTTGAGGCTGCGGCCGCAGCAGGACACGATCGCTTCATCTTTACTTCCACAACCTCACTGATGATTTCAAACGAGGTGCGGGCAGGTCGAAAAGGCGGCGCAAACGCCGCTTTTTGGCTAGACGAGAACTTTGGCCCCATTCAGCCTCGCAACATTTATGGTGTGACGAAGTTTGCCGCTGAAAATATGTGTCAGCTGTTTGCTGCAAAGCATGGGATGGATATCGCTATTTTGCGCACCGCACGCTTCTTTCCTGAAGAAGATGACACACTGAGATTTCCTAGCGGTCCAAATTTGAAGGCCAATGAGTTTCTACATCGGCGGCTGACCGTCGAAGATGCTGCAGACGCCCACATTGCTGCGCTTGGGCGAATCAAGGGCCAAGGCTGCAAGACGTTTATCTTGTCGGCATCGACCCCCTTTAGTCGTGAGGATACACAGACGCTGATATCAGACGCGCCTAGCGTTATTGCACGGTACTTTCCAGAGGCTAAAGCGCTATATGACAAAGCAGGCTGGAGCCTCCCTCAACATATTGAGCGAGTGTACGATGCCTCACGGGCACAAACAGACCTGGGGTTTCGCCCCAAGGTTGACTTCTCTGTCATCCTCGACGCCTTAGCATCAGACCAGCCGCTGCCCTACCATCACGATCCGCAGTACACGTCACCCAAAGAAACAGGTACTGCGGATGCAGTATAGGCAGGGCTGAGGAGGTTATTCGACCCGGCAGAGAAACATTTTCAGCATCCCGGTCTTCTACAATGATTGCCAATGCTAGGTCAATCAACGCCTGCCGTAATCGCCAGGGTGATATACAGCCCTGGAACGCACTTTAGGCATTGGTGAAGTGACTTAACTAACTCAATACAAACACCGGATTATAAAAAGTTGACAGTGCCAACTTAATGCGCTAATGTTATCAGTGTAAACATTCAAAAGGAATGAGCCATGAACCCCTATGCTCACGTCCATGCCCACCGGACTAACTTGCTAATCCACTTGGTTGCTGTTCCCTTGTTTATCCTGGCTCATGTAGGGTTAGTCGCTGCGATCTCCTATCGCAAGCCCTTGCCAGCTTTGACGTGCGTTGGCGTAGCCGTGGTATCACTGGGGTTGCAGCGCAAAGGACATGCTCTAGAAGCGCAAGCTACAGAACCCTTCAGCAGTAGCTGGAATTTTGCGACTCGCCTGTACGCCGAGCAGTTCTATACATTTCCGAAGTTTGTGCTGTCAGGAGAGTTTCAGCAGAGCTGGTTAGGTGCCCAGTCTCAAGAGCACAGTTAATAGATGCCCTGAAACTGCATAGCACGTCGCTGCACTGCAGCACTAAAAACTGGTGGATTGACTTCAAAGGTTATCTGTGCCCGGTGAGCTTAGTTGTTAGGAAACAGCCTCAAGTATCAGTGATACGGTCTCTTTAGAATGCTGATGATAAATGGCGGCATTTAGGATGTTTAAAGGCTCATCAAGAGTGGGATTCTGTTTATTAGTGCAAAATATTTTCAGATTAGAAACTCAATCCTTATGCTTACAATTAGGCAAGCACAGCCTGAAGACTCCAAGACCTTAGCCCATATAGCTAAGCATACCTTCCGAGAGACTTTCTCAACGGAAAATAATCTCAATGACATGGAGTTCCATTGTTCAAATAACTTTGGTGAAGAGATTCAACGGCAGGAAATTCTAGATCCTAACCGTGCCACGATTTTAGCTGAGGTGGAAGACCGGTTAATAGCCTTCGCTCAAGTTCGATTACACTCACCCAAAGAATGTGTCGCTGCCGATCACCCTTCAGAGCTCCATCGGTTATACGTTAGAAAAGAGTGGCATGGCCAGGGTGTGGCACATAGACTCATGGCAAAAATCCTCTCCACAGCTGCGGATGCCGGAGCGGATCGTATATGGCTTGGAGTTTGGGAACATAATCCTAGAGCAATAGCATTCTATGGGAAGTATGGATTCAGTGTTGTGGGTGAGCATATATTTCAATTCGGTAGCGATCCACAACGGGATCTGGTGATGATGGCAGAGATCAGCGAATCGTTGATTGCCTGACATTTGCGTGTGCTCGGACTGCTTTGTTCAGGATCTGTTTTGCTCGATAGGGTACCTCCAGCCGGTGAGGCTCAATGCTATCTGACAGCGCGATTGCATCCTCCTGATAAGTTGGGTTAAGCACGAAGATCCTGTATCAGCTCTCTTTTGAGAGTTTAGAAATAATGCTAGGCACTCAGAACCTACCAACCTTATTGGCTTGTTGAGTTAGCGATATCTCACCTGTCTTGCTTTCAATACTGTCAATAGAAGCTCGGTTTTGATGCTGAGTTTGTTAATCGTAAATGGTGGCAGTGCTGGATATGATGGGCTAAGAGTGCAATGCGCTATTGTTAGTCCTGCCAAAGATAAACGATGCCATTTACGATTACTTACAACGCCGACCTTGAAATTGTTGAAACAATCTTTTCTGGATGTGTGAGCGCTGAGGAGGCTGGACGTGAGCTGCTTGAGAGTCATCAACTTGCTGTTGACAACAACTGTCGTCTATTTTTTGCTGACCTTTCTACAGCAGAGTTACAGCTGGCACTTTTAGATATTTACGAAATGCCCGATACCTATGAGGCCGCAGGTGGAACGCCACGAGTCCGCGTGGCATTCATCCCCCCATCCGGTGACAAAGGCCTCCGCCTGGCAGAATTTTACGAGATGGTTGGTGTGAACCGGGGCTGGGCCGTAAAGACCTTCCCCAACAGACCACAGGCGATCTACTGGCTTACCGGAAAGGAAGAATGACACCTCTCGGTCTGAAGCGTTGTTGGGAGGGGATGGCATAGACTCGTGTTTGCATGCGCTGTACGGACTGCTTTGGCAGCTTAGCGTATGCCCTAGGAGGCTTATGCCTCTCCCCCAACCACCACATCTCGAATCCGCAAGCTTGGCCCGCCGACGCCAACGGGCATGCCGCCTTGCCCTGCTTTCCCGCAGCCGCCAGACTCGTCCCAGTAGAAGTCATCGCCAATCGCTTCAATATCGCCCAGGGTCTTAAATACGTTGCCGGACAGTGTTACGTCCCGAATCGGTTCGGCCAGCTGACCCTCCCGAATCATCCAGGCTTCGCCCGCGCCAAAGGTAAACATTTCGCCGTTGGTCTGTCCGCCTAGCCAGTTTCGGGCAAAGACGCCTTCGCTAATGCCATCAATGAGCGAATCCACCGGGGTATCGCCCCGTTCGATCCAGGTGTTGGTCATGCGGACGATGGGGGGGTACTGGTAGCTGAGGCAGCGGGCATTGCCGGTGGGGGCTTCGTCGAGCTGGCCTGCGGTTTCGCGAGAGTGGAGGCGACCAACCAGTTCGCCGTCTTTAATGAGCTGCGTTGTGGTTGCCGGTGCGCCTTCGTCGTCAAAGGCATAGCTGCCGCGATGGCCGGCTGGCGCGGCCCCGTCGTAAATTTGCAGCTGCTTCGGCCCAAACCGACGCCCCATCGTCATCACCTCCATCAGCTCCGGGTTCTCGTACACCATGTCCGCTTCGGACAGATGCCCAAAGGCTTCGTGGACAAATAGCCCGGTCAAAATGGGGTCGATGACCACCGTGTAGGTGCCCCCTTTGGCCACTGGCAGTGTCAGGGCGGTGATGGCCCGCTGGGCAGCGCCAGTTACCTGCTGATCGAGCCCTTCTAGCGCTTCAAACCCGTTGCGGGAGCCGGTGGTCTCCCGTCCGGTCTGTACCGTATCGCCGTCGCGGGCGGTGGCGGAAAAGCGCATTTCCATATCGCTCCAGCCCTGCTCAATCAGGGTGCCTTCTGAGGTGGCTAGCAGAATGTGCTGGTAGCTGTCGGCATAGCGGACGGCGGTGGCCGCGATCGCATCTCCTCCCTCCTTCAGTAGCGCCTCGTAGTGGTGGCACAGCGCCTTTTTGTGCTGAAGGGAGACCTGGCGCGGATCGGTGCCCGCCAGGGGCAGAATATGGGTGGTTTGGACGATGTCGATGGGAGCCAGCAGCGTTTCGTCGGTACCAATGCGGCGGGCAAATGCGATCGCATCCTCCACCCGTGCGGCCAGGTCCTCAACCCGGTTAAAGCTGGCAAACCCCCAGCCCCCTTTATAGCAGGCCCGCACCTGTCCACCAATCTCTACGGCTTCGCACAGCGTTTGTACCTGCCCCGACCGTAGGGCAATGTCCGTCCCTTCGGAACGCTCCAGCCGAATCGCCAGGTAGTCGACCTGGGCCTGGTAGCGGGCTAGCAGCTCGGTGAGGCGGTTCTTTTCCTGAGTGAAGCTGACATCAGACATGGCAATCCCCGTAGTTGATTCTATTCTGGCGTGAAAAAACGCAACGGGTGCTACAGAATCGGCATCCACGTGGCAAACTAAGACCATGACAGGCGATCTTGGCTATTCTCTATCCCCCGCTATCCGCCGCGTGGCCAGCCGCTTTCGGTTGATCGGCTGGATCAGTTTTTGGATTCAAATCATCTCTGGCGTGATTGCCACGCTGCTGTTTGCCTCAGCCCTGCTCGGCATCCAGTCGATGAATGAGAGTGCTGCCGCTGGGGGTGGGTTGTTTTTGGCCTCCTTTGGGCTAATTGCCGTTTATGTTGGCGTGTTCTGGGCATTTCGCTACACCCGCTTTGCCCGCAAAATGCAGACCACCAATCCGGACCTGCGACCCCGCCCTAAGGATGCCACCAAAATCATTAACACGGGCCTAATGATTAGCCTAGTGGGCATGGGGCTGGCGCTGCTGGGGGCTGGCGCAATTTCTGGCACGCTGCTGGTTAAGGTGATCTCTCAGCCGCAGCAGAATGTCGTGATTGGTCAAGGTGCCCTACGACGCTTTGTGGAGCCGCTGGATGTTTTCATCGTGCAGGCGTCGATCAACACGCTGATTGCTCATTTTGCTGCAATTGTGTCGTCCCTGTTGCTGGCTCGTACGGTCAACCGACAGTAGGCCACTGGCTCGCGCGCTATTCCTATGACGCTGACCGAGGCGCTGGAATTTTTGGTGGACTACGTTGTTGATGACGGGTTCGACGCAGCTGAGTTGATTGACGATCTGTGGCACAGTCCTGACTTCTTGGCTGACTGGGAGGCGGTAATGGTGGATGCCATCACTCGTGGCATGCTCTCGCAAACGTATTGGAACGACGTTTGCAACGGTATCCGATTGTCGAACTTCCTACATAGCTTTGCCCAGCTGTGGGATGCGCTCACAAAAGCTGGTGTAGTGTACCCGCTCAAAGAGACTGTTCCCTACAGTGCCGCTTCGACGACAATTTGGGCCTATGTAGAATACTGGCAGTCTGACACTGAGTGGTGGTCAACCAACCCCGCTCAAATACAAGTTTTGTTGGAGGCAGCTGTTGATCCACACTGTCCCAAACGGATGGATTGTCTGGAGGGTATCGTACACATCCTGCGTCGCCTCGCAGCCAGCAACCAGACAGAGCGAAACACGCAGGCTGAGGAAGAACGCTATGCCAAAGGACGACACGAGCGATCTCGACTGCCCGAAGGGATTCATTCCATTGATGGTGTGGGTACTTATTGGATTATTGCGCTGAGCAATAGCACACGCATCTTTCAGGTTCACAGCAACGGCGGCTGGATCCGGTCTGGTACGCGTCTCGACAACAGAATTTTGTTGGATTGACTTTGACTCGCTTGCTGATTTGACAGGATTCGGCCAAGCCTCAACAAAACGGCTCTATTAAAGATATTTTTGCAACAGAAGAGAGAGCTTCTCTTTTGTGTCTGATGGAGCCTTATCCAGAGGGGTAAACACGGCAAACTTGAGAGCAGAGTGGGCCGCAGATTCTGGTGGTGCCTCGCTCAACCGCTTCACCACTTCTCGAATCACTCGCTGGGCGTTCTCCGCATTCTTCATCAGGTTGCCAATCACCATGTCTACGGTGACGCTGTCGTGGTCAGGGTGCCAGCAGTCGTAATCTGTCGCCATGGCTAAGGTTGCATAGGCAATCTCGGCTTCGCGGGCTAGCTTCGCCTCGGGCAGGTTAGTCATGCCAATAATGCTGGCCCCCCAACTGCGATACAGGTTCGATTCGGCCTTGGTCGAGAAAGCGGGACCCTCCATACACACGTAAGTGCCCCCTCGATGCAGGTCCACCCCTTCTAGGTCTAAGCTGTCAACGGCATCCGCTAACACACCCGCCAACGCACCACATACGGGGTCACCAAAGGCAATGTGGGCAATGATGCCTTCTCCAAAAAAGGTTGACACCCGGTTTTTGGTGCGGTCGATGAACTGGTCGGGAACAACCATATCCACCGGCTTGATTTCTTCTTTTAGCGACCCTACCGCCGACGCAGAAATCAGATATTCCACCCCCAGGCTCTTCATGGCGTAGATGTTGGCCCGAAAGGGCAGCTCAGAGGGCATTAGCCGGTGGCCGCGACCGTGGCGGGCGAGAAAGGCCACGGCGTTGCCATCAAGCTTACCGACGATGAGGGCATCAGACGGCTTGCCGAAGGGGGTCTCGACCTCGACTTCTTCCACGTCGGTGAGGGCCTCCATTTGGTAAAGGCCGCTGCCGCCAATCACGCCGATTTTTGCCTGAGCCATAGCTTTATTAAGGGGGTGGACGGCTGCGATTGTATCGAGTGGTGGTGGGAAGGATGGGATTCTTTAGGTTTTTAACGCGATCGCACCCACCCACCCAACGGCGCGACCCTTCACAACAATCACTACCCAAACAAATCCAGCGGCAGCGGCCCATAGGTGCCGTTGATCAAATCGAGTTCAGGTTCTGAAGTGTGGAACGACACCAGTACGCCACGGGATGGACCGGGATAGTCGTCCAGGTACCACGCACCCTTGAGCGTATTGAACTTGATATAGACCGCGCCGTCCCGGTGGGGTAAATCTAACGCGACGGGGCGGCTCAGCTGACCCACGTAAGCTTCGGTTGCAGCCTTGGCGATGGCCAAACTCTCTGCACAGATGCCCAGCGTCTCGTACTCGGCCAAGTCGCTAAACCATAACACCGCCTCCCGGAGAGACTGTTGCTGCTCGGTGGTCAGCTGTGGCGGCACCTGCAAGCGGCTAAACTGCGCTAGCTGCTGACGCACCTGCCGAAGGGCTACTGGACTCGGGTCGTCAAGGGTTGGGCTGTTGGCAGGGACATCAGACATGCTGTGGCATTCACGTTTGGGGCATAGTGTGTAGATATAGCATTAGACGACGGGTTTGATGCACTGCCGTAATTGTCGTAACGCTCAATTTCTTAGCTGGCTGATGACTCCGGCGTTCGATCTCTAAGTCCCCTGTCCCTCAGCCCGCCATCGCGTTCAGGCTCCGTCTGGTTGAGTGTCGATAGGATAGCAGGGGTGTTGGCCAGCTGGCGAGAAATGGCATCTGCCCCCATCTGGTTCAAGTGGCTGGGGTCAGCAAAAACGTCGTTGCGGTTCTGCCACTGGGTCAGCAGGTCCACCACCTGAAAGTTCAGCCGTTCGCCTTCTGTTTGCAGAAACTGCTGAAAGCGCTGCTCCAGACTGGTGCGAAAAGGGTCTAGGAAGTCGCCGCTGAGGGGCAGGTTAACCATGACTAAGGGAATCTGTCGCGATCGCAAAAAGCCGACCAGTGAGCGAAACGATACCGTCTGCACGCCATCTAAATTGAACGGATTGTAGAACCCGTCAAACCGGCCCTCCACCCGCGGAAAGCTCTGGTAGTACACCGCTGGGTCAAAAACGGTAGCCACGGGCAAAAAGCCCTGACTGGTCAGCGAACTGGGCTGAACGATGGGGGCAGACTGAACTGGACCAAAGCCGGGGCGATTGCCCGTCAGCGCGGTCTGGTAACCCGGCGAGTCGAGCACGTTGGCAAAGGTAGTGTCGAACCGGGCGCTGTTGAACCCGCGCGACCCGGTGCCCCAGACCACCACGCGCGGCAGCTGATCCGGCAGGAGCCGCTGGAGCATGAAGTTTAAGACCTGGGCCGTTGCCCCATTGACGCTGAGGTTGTAAGCACTGACGGGAGCCAGTTCCGGCCGAGCAGCCAGGGCCTGCTCTAGCACGCTGGGGTCAATGCCGTACAGGGCGCGCGAGCTACCCACAATCAGAACATCCGGCGGGCCAAACGTGGCCACATAGCTCAGGTACAGCACCAGCTGCTCGTTAAGAACAGGACTCCCCAAGTTGGGAAAGACGGACGGCAAACTGGTCAGCTCCGCCTGTCGCTGGGCGGCAACCAGCTGTTGGAGGTACTGCCGCTGTTGCCGCTGGAGGAAGGCCCGCTGGGGCGCATCGCCAGGGACGGCTTGGAGGGTTGCGATCGCGCCCATCCAGTCCACCATTGCCCGGTCCCAGTCTGACGCGGTGTTGGCAGTAGCGGTGGTGTCAGCCGCCTGGTCCACCCGTCGGAACCCATCTCGGATTAGCGCTTCACTGTCGGGGCGACCCAGCCATTCAATTACCGCTAACTTTGGCGCTGTCCCAGAGGACGCCAGCGCCAGCGGTGCTGCCAGGGCAAACATTAGCGCCATCAGTACTACGACAGCCCAGTTACGACGGCGGTGACCGTATCGACGCCCTATCGATTGCCAGTAGCTGCCCAAGACCTTGACCCCTGCAAGCAAACGCATCCCAGTGTAGCGGGTGACCCCTGATGCCTTACACGGCGTCACCCGCTTCATTACAGCGCGATCCGCTAGCGCAGATACAGAATCTAGTTACATAATGAAACATAAAGGAAATCTTTAGGTCGACCCTATCTTCTATGGCGCTTTCCATCCCTGCCCCATACCGCAGCTTTCTGCCCCGCTTCTACCGCTTGGCTTCGGTCTCCGTCCTCTCCAACATGATGGTGCCGCTGGCGGGGCTGTTCGATGCAGCGTTCTTGGGTCACCTGGCAGACATTAACCAGCTGGCCGGGGTGATTTTGGGTGGAATTTTATTCGACTACATCTATCGCATTCTTAAATTTCTGCGGAATAGCACCAATGCGCTGACGGCCAATGCCGTGGGTGCAGAGGATGACCAAGCAGTGCTGGTGGCGCTGCTGCGCTGCGGATTGATTGCTGGTGCGATCGCGATCACCATACTGCTGCTGCAATACCCCATTCACAAGCTGGGATTTGCCCTCCTGTCCGGTACCAACGACATTGAGTCAGCGGGGCTAGCCTACTTCAACACGCGGATTTGGGGTGCGCCAGCAGTCCTGCTCAACTTTGTGCTGATTGGCTGGTTCCTGGGGCGCGAGAAAAACGGCGTGGTGTTTCTCATGTCCCTAGTCGGGAACGGCACCAACGTGCTGTTCGACTATCTGATGATTACCCGCTGGGGCTGGGAGAGTGCGGGGGCTGGCATTGCCACGGCGCTAAGCCAGTACCTGGCGCTAGCGGTGGCGCTGGGCGCAATGCTGCTGAGTACCCAGTGGTCTTTGGTCAAGCCTGCCTGGGCCAGCGTCGTGCAGGATCGAGACGCGCTGACCTCGGCAGTGGTGCTGAAGGGGAATATCTTGGTCCGGTTCCTAGCGCTAATTTCGGCCTATGCCATCTTTACCAACCTGAGTGCGTCCTTTGGTCCAGAGCTGCTGGCCGAGAATGGTCTGCTGCTACAGATTGCGCTACTGAGCCAGTTCACAGTGCAGGGGGTGGGGATGACCTCGCAAACGCTGATCGGTAACTTTAAGGGCCAAGGCAAAACAGACCAGATTTTAGCGGTTCTGCAGGTAGCGCTGGTGACGGGGCTAACCATTGCCATGGCCTTTGCCGTGAGTACGTTCCTGTTTCCCAATGCTGTATTCCGGCTGTTGACCAACCATGCAGAGGTTTCCCTGGCAATGCGCCAGTACACTGGCTGGCTGATTCCGCTACTGGGGCTGACGGCAGCGGCCTTTATGTTAGAGAGCTACTTCATTGGCATCAAAGACGGGGCAACCCTGCGTAACGGGGCGCTGATGGGTTTTATGGTGGGGTTTGTGCCGCTGGTGGTGTTGGCCGTAGCGCAGCAGAGTGAGACGATCTTATGGGCCGCACTCACCGGGTATATGGGCGTACTGCTTGGTTTCTTGGGCGTTCGGCTGGTGCGATCGCACGGCTTACTGCTAGAAACGCAACAGTCGACACAAAGCTGATCGCCTCACATTCCAGGCTATACACCCACTGAGCTGAGGTTGTTGTTCTTTGCTCAGATAGGCATCTTCACTGTTTTTTTACAACGACTTTATCTACAGACGTTGACGATAATGGCATTTTTTCAAACAATGAGTAACGAACTGAGGCAACAGCAGAACAGTTTTAGCCTTTCAGTTTTCCCTGTTTCAACACAGCGTCAGTGTTCAATCTAGGTCAGCAAAGACCATAAACTCACACCATTTTCAGCCAGGTCTTGCTTCCTCCCAACTGTCCCTGTAGGCACGACCTAGTGTTTCAATTGCTGGTGTCTCAATTACTCGTGCTGTAGACAGAATGTAAAGCCAGGTTCCTTCTACCTCCTGTCTTCTGTCTTCCTGATTACTAGCCCCCCCCTTAAAGCGTCTGGAAGGTCAGATTGCCGACCTTCCCAATCTGTTACAGCGGCCGCCAGTGACCTTGTGGCCAGATTGCGACAGCCTAGGGTTTTACGCCATGTCGGACAATCCTACTTGGTGTCCTGCCCGATATGGCGCTAGCTATCGTTCTGAAAAACTAAGCCATTTACCCAGGAGTGCGACTTCTCTCCTGCCTGGTTCATTTGCCCGTGCAAAAATATTTGAAATAGAACCCATGACTACTTTTCAAAGTCTTTTATCTGAGACTGCATCGTCTTCAGCCATGCAGTCTAAAGATAATGTGCTATCTCATGCCTCAGCTTTACACCTGGCAGCTTGCGTGTGTGCGTCGTGCCATCGCCAAGCTGCCGATGGGGCTGACCCTGGCCGGAGCAACGGCTCCCTTGGCAGCACCTGGAATCAGCTGGGTGGTAAGGGCTCACCGCTAACGCTGACCTATAGCTTTACCGAAGGCTTCTTAAACAACATCTCTGGCTTAACAGCGGGCCAAGCTAAGGCATCAGTTGAAAAAGCCTTTGAAGTTGTTGCCAAATATGTGCCAATCAATTTTGTTGAAAAGGTCGATAAAGGGTTAGATGCGGCAACCCTGTTGAGTAATACTAGTACCCGCGCTCAGGCCGATGAACCGCAGCTTCGATTCCACAATCGATTTATCAATGGCCCCGGTGGGACCCTGGCCTTTGCCTATTTCCCCTCTGAGGTATTGGCGGTAGGGGGGGACATGTTCTTTGACCAAGAAAACTGGCAGTCTCCCGGCTTCTTTGTGGAAACGGTAATTCATGAGCTAGGGCATGCCCTAGGGCTACAGCACGTTTCTGGTGTAGATGCCATTATGAACCCCAGCATTCAGCGACGGTTTGACAGCCTAGGAGAGGCTGACCTGCTGCCTGACGATATTCAAACGCTGCGCCAAGCCTACGGTAGCGGCAGAGGGTCTGTTACATCTTTAGGATCTCCTAGCCCGTCTCCAGCACCTGCGCCAGTTCCTGCTCCCGCCCCAACGCCAGCACCAACTCCGGCTCCGGCTCCGGCTCCAACACCCAGCCCTCAACCGCCCACAAATGACCGTCCAGTAATCGAGGGGACTAAAAACAACGATCGTTTAATTGGTGATGACAGTAATCAGACCCTTTATGGCAGAGGAGGGAACGATATCATCAACGGCAAGAAGGGTA
>CAWUKV010000075.1:0-23103 GCA_963923025.1 uncultured bacterium | reverse complement strand
TGCAGTACGTAGGGCGGGTGCTCCACCGACTCCGCGCTGAGACTGGCGCCGCAGCGCAGGCGTTTGGGACGTTTCCGGTCGAACGCATTGCCGGCAAAGTCGCTCCCGCCAAGCAATTCGACTTTCTCTGGCAGCCGATGGACGGAGACACACTCGACGTTTATTGGCAGCTTCTGCGTCGCCTTCGGGGCTGGCTTGCCAGCAAGACCGGGCCGAAAGATCCCAAACGCCGGGCGTTTGCCGAGCGACTGGTGCGCGTCGTTGAGCAATTCACCCTGGCGATGGCGCAGAGCGAAGAAGGGAGCAAACACCAGCCTCGCGACTTCCATATGTTTGAAAACCTGACCTGGTTTCGCCAGCACTACGGCAACCCACGGGCGGTGCTCTGGGCCCACAACGAGCACGTCTGGCGGCGAGAGGGGAACGGCGGGGTCGATGTTCTCGGCCGGCAACTCGGCAAGGCCCTGGGAGAAGACTACTTCGCGATCGGCGTTGATTTTGGCGATGGCCTATCCCGTCACCCGACCCAGCTCTATGAGGTTCTTTTCCTAGCGCTGCTGGGGCTGCTACTTTACCTTGGGCAGGGTCGATCCTTGCCGCCTATGGGGTCAGACTATGTTGGGTCAGATGCTAAAGCGGCTGAGGGGGCTAACCAAACAGGAGAACAGTTTCGACGCTTCATGGTGGGGTACCTCAGCTTTCGTTTATTGATTGATGCGATCAAGCCTGACTTTCATCCTTTACTGGGCTTAAGCGCTATTCAGCTAGCCTGCATCCTGGGACTGGCCTACTACTGGCGAACCCTACGCGCCCTGAGTCAGACCATCAGACGCTCAGTCCCGTTTGTTTTCAAATAAGCCCACAAAAAAGCTCAGACCAAACGGCCTGAGCCACACATGGAAACGCTTTGAGCAGTGTCTGTCACAAACACGGGAGTTGGTGAGACGACGCTACCGCCATCAATTCACCTAGGTTGCTAGCAGATTAACAAACGAAAAGGGTACCGGCTGTAGTCGTTGTAGCAGTTGCCTTTTTTGTTAGGTATCACCGTGGCTGAGACGCTTGAGCCATTCGGCATCGAGCTGCTCTCGTTGCTGAATGTTTTGATCCAACAAATCGGTTTCTGTCGTGTAAACGGCGTCGTCTTTGCGGAGGACGGTTTCGGTCGCCAGGGTCTTGGCGTAGCTAAGCTTGCGCTGCACATCTGGGTTAGCCGAGTCCAACAGGCGCGTTAGCGACTGTCGCTTTTGGTTGCGGGCCTCGATTTTGGCGTTTTTGCCCTGGAGCCACAGGTAGCGCCCTAGCGGTACACCCAAGAATGCTGCACCGTAGGCCCAGAGGAACCAGTAGATACTCTCGACGAATAGGATGAATTCTGACGAAACCTGTGCGCCAGAGAGCATCCCCCCGAGAATGACAGCCCCAACAAAGTTCAATCCGCCTAGCCCTGCGGCCAGCATCAGCTGGTCAGAGCTAGCCGCACTGAACTTCTCTTGCAGCTCTTTGAGGTAGGCTGGCACTGATCGGGTGCGGTGGGACGCTGCGGTTACTTGCAGCTCGGGGAAGTAGTAGACCAAGTCACCGTCTGGGCTGACCTTGGGGTAACCATTGAAGCGACTCAACACCGGCAGCATAAAGTCTTCCAGGCTGTCATTAGGATTGACATCATCTAAATAAGGGACCACCTGTTCAGCGGTCAGCGTCCCCTGGTTGTTGCGAATCAGGGTTGCGATCGCGCTCCATCGCCGATCTTCTAAATCAGCATTGGGGTCACCATCTCCAAACAAGAAAGAAAAGATCGCTTCAAAGAAGTTCAAGTCGCTTTTGCTGACGCCTCTGGCCCGCTGCTGCCGCCGCCTGCGACTGCCGCCAAAGTCTAACCAGTAGAACCAGCTGGGGCTAATCCAGATATTGGGTCCCCGTCCATAGCCGCTACGATTATCGCGATCGCCCTGCTGGGACGAGGCTGCCATCATCAATACAAAGATGGCAATGAAAATAATGGCAATCGACGCCAGTAGGACGATGCCGAAGGACAAACGGATCAGGTAAAACAGCACCTGCCAGATCTTGGCCCAGGTTTCCTGCCAGCGGAGCTGTCGGTATTTATTGCGCAGGACGGCTCGAAAGTTGCGCGGGAACTCGTAGGCAACGTCTCCGGACTCGGCCACCTGCATGTGGGCTTGTGTATCTGCTGCCAGCGCCATGATGCCCTGCTGCGCCAGCGGCAGCGATAGACCTGACTGAGCAGCAACGTCAGCTACCGTGACCCGATAATCTAGGGTCTCAACGGCGGTCATAATCTCTGGAGCAGTCTGTAGCATTGCCCAACCTTCAGCGTCTGCCCCCAGTATAGAAGCGCTCTAGTGGGAACCGCTGTGCGGTCAAGGTAGGGTTTTTAGCCCCTGCCTTGTTAACGCTTTGCCCAAGTCAAGCTATGCTGCCGTCACTTGGCAGATCTCAGAGCCGCCACTGTGGACGGTCGGCTGTTTGGGGGACGGTCGGCTGTTTGGGCGTCGTTAAACTAACTGAGCCGCGAAATTGAGCCGCGAAATTGAGCCGCAAAATTGAGCCAGCTACAGCTTAAGAGTTGTTTCCAATGACCTGGTCTTTGATGCCGCTCAGATTTTTTAGAAACTCTTGCCGTTTTTCTGCTGTAAAGAGGTAGCGATAGGCAAACCAGCCCGTGTAAGTCAGCCCAATCAGCTCAAAGGTTGGCGCAAGAACAGGAATATCGTTAATCGCGTCAAGGATAGCAAAGGTTAGCTTAACCAGAACCAGCGCGCCCAGGACCAAGCCGATCACGGTAATGGGGCGCTTATATTCTTCAAAAATACTGACAAGATACTCGGGCGCGTCACCTAGTACGCCAAACACCTTTGACGCTACTTCTTTGACCTGCGTCAATGACTCTGAGGTGCCATCTTCGGGGACAGTTACGGGGGGAACATTGGGAGTGCCGATGGTTTCTTCAGTCGCGTTAACGTCGCTGCTCATATCCATATCCAATAAACACACTAGACACTAAGACAGACTTGTCCTGAATGCAAGCGTTTTTTTACGGTTGCTGAATATGTATTGCTAAGGGTGTAATCAAGACGCCATAGCGGTTGGTATTGAGGGCTACACTACTCTCCAGATAACCCTTCAAGCTGCTGCAAAACGCTTCTAAGGCGTTCCCCATCTATCGCGATCGCAGGATCGGGCCGACGGTTTTGGGGCGAAGTCGGTCGTCGAACGCTGATAAAGCGTGAGGCAACAGAGCGTGAGCCGGAACGGCGCGAACGGCCTAATGTCATGATTTTGTCTTCTAACTGCGGTTCGGTTGGGTAGGCACCAGTGACCTTAGGTGAAATGGTGTCAAGTTCAGTAGGTATTAAGGTCTATACCTCTACAGTCTAACGATTTGGGCTGGCTCCTTTGGGTCTGTGTTAAGCCTCGTAACGTCTGTCTCAGGTGGAAATCTCCTCCGGAAGGTCGGTATTAAAATAGGCAGACGATAAAATCTGCGTTTGGACCCGCCCTATCGAGACCATTTACGGCGAGCTAAAGGGGCTTAAACCCAGTCAGCTCAAGCAACTCAACCGAATTTATCACCAGCGACTGCCGCGCGATCACACCACGACGCCTGAGTTTGCGCAGCGGTTGGCGGCGATTAGTACCGACATCAACCAGCCCGTTTGTGCCTATGTTGACCGACGAGGGCATGTGGTGCGTGTGGGGGTAGGTTCTCCTAGGCAAACTCGCATCCCTAACCAAGACCTGCCCCGTTACGGTGCCGAACGTCTTTGCGGCATTCGCTGCATCTCTACGCAGCTTAAGGTTGAGCCCCCTTCAAAGGGGGCCTTGACGGCGATGGCGCTACAGCGCCTGGATGCGCTAGTGGTGTTGAACCTGACGGGCAGTGGCTTTCAACGGCGAGGCGGTGGCGCGACGGGCTACATTCGTCATGGTTACTTGGCCCATCTGGTCCCTGATGCGGAGGAGACCTGGACCGTTTCAGCGCCACTGTCTCTAGATGAGATCGCGGAGCCTGACTTTATTGAACTGGCCGAGAACCTAGAAGCCGAATTTCGTCGCCTGTATGTCGCTCAGCAGGTGGATCCTACCCACGACCGGGTATTGGTGGTGGGTTTGATGACTGACGAGCAAAACCGCAGCCAGTTTGAAACCGGGTTAGAAGAAATCGCCCGCCTGGTGGAAACGGCGGGGGGCGACGTGCTGGACACCGTGCGACAGAAGCGCAGTCGCCCGCATCCTCAGACGGTATTGGGGGCAGGCAAAGTGGACGAGGTTGCCCTCGTGGCCCAAACCTTGGGGGCGAGCTTAGCGGTGTTCAACCGGGATCTGTCACCGGGACAGGTCCGCAACCTGGAAAAGCAGCTGGGCATTCGTGTGGTGGATCGTACGGAGCTGATTTTAGATATCTTTGCGCAGCGGGCTAAAACTGGGGCGGGTAAGCTCCAGGTTGAGCTGGCCCAGCTCGAATATCAGCTCCCCAGACTGACCGGACGCGGACAGGCAATGTCGAGACTGGGAG
The DNA here is from genome assembly GCA_963923025.1 of uncultured bacterium. GTDB lineage: Bacteria > Cyanobacteriota > Cyanobacteriia > Phormidesmidales > Phormidesmidaceae > CAWUKV01. The sequence goes on along the minus strand of CAWUKV010000075.1, from coordinate 18,563 downwards.
GTGGCATCGGCACCCGAGGTCCGGGTGAAACCAAGCTAGAGACCGAGCGCCGTGCCATTCAGAAGCGAATTTCGCGCTTGCAGCAAGGGGTGAACCAGCTTCAGGCCCATCGTTCTCGTCTGCGGCAGCAGCGGCAGCACCACGACGTACCCGCGATCGCGGTGGTGGGCTATACCAATGCGGGCAAGTCTACCCTGCTCAACACGCTGACCAATGCCAAGGTGTACGCCGCCGACCAGCTGTTTGCCACACTGGATCCGACGACGCGTCGCATTAGCATTGTGGATCCGGGCACCTATGTGTCGCGGCCTCTGGTGTTGACGGATACGGTGGGGTTTATTCAAGACCTGCCGGAATCGCTGATGGATGCCTTTCGGGCCACGCTAGAGGAGGTAACGGAGGCTGACGCCCTGTTGCACGTGGTCGATCTCTCCCATGCCGCCTGGCAGTCTCATATTCGTTCAGTGATGGATATTTTGGCTCAGATGCCGATTACGCCTGGCCCCATCCTGCTAACATTCAACAAAATCGACCAGGCCGATTCCGAGACGCTGGAAATTGCCAAAGAAAAGTATCCTAACGCCATGTACGTGTCCGCAACGGAGCGTTATGGGTTGGATACGCTGCGGCAGCGATTGCTCAAGCTCGTGGACTATGCGATCGCAGTATAGTCACGACCCTACAAGAGTGCAGAGGCGATGCCAGTACTTGGATAGCTTGACTAATGAGACGGCTAAAGAGGGGTTACGGCGCAGCTACCTTAGGCGTGACGGACGACGGGGTTTTGTCGGCGTGATCGGTTGCTGGCTTTGCTTTCAAGTGTCTAGCTTTTCGATAAAGCCTCGAATCTTGTTGAGGTCAATGTAGCGATCGGTCACATTACGAAGCTCACGAGCGATCATACCTTCAGTGGAAACCACCGTAATGTGCGTGTTTTTGGATCGCAAAAGCTCAATTGCCCGTTCAAAATCGCCGTCTCCGCTAAATAGAATGACGCGATCGTATTGCTCAACCGTATTGAACATGTCAACGACAATTTCAATATCTAGGTTGGCTTTCTGGGAATAACGACCCGAATTGTCGTCGTAGTATTCCTTGAGGATTTTGGTCCGCACCGTGTATCCCAGGCTAATCAGCGCGTCTCGAAAACCGCGCTGATCCTGCGGATCTTTGAGCCCGGTATACCAGAATGCGTTAACCAGAGAAAGTTCGTCCTTGCCGCTTGTGAAATATTCCAATACCCGTTTGGGATCGAAGAACCAGCCATTCTTTTGCTGTGCGTAAAACATGTTGTTTCCGTCTACAAAAATCGACAGACGGTTCAGTAAATTGACTGGCATAAAATTGATGTAGAGGACTACATATAGTAGGAATCAATGGGAATAGTGCAGGCCTTTACTGACGCTGCTGAGTTAAAGACGAACCAAATGATGCAAAGTTTAAATTAACCGCTGTTTCGTGCGATACACAGCGACAAATCATGACCCAGCTAACATCAGAGCAATAGGTAAAGTACTTTGACCCACAGATGCCTTCTGAAACAGCTATCAAGATCTGTAGACCTCTTGTCAGAACCCTTCTAGCTTCGGGAACAGGTCACCTTCGGAAATAGCTTACTTATCGTTAGCTGCACTTAATTAACCAAGCGTCGATACATTGCTGTACCAGCCGTTATACCAAAAGTGCCACGAACAAGTACTGATTGATACTCGTAAAACTAACCTGCTTGAGTCTGGACAACCTAGCTTGTTACTGGACTTGCTAGGGTGGTGTGCTATGTAATTTGATGCTCTATTTAGTGACTTAAATAAAATCGGAACGCCGCGATTGTAAATATCAGTGATTGAGTGTCGACTATTTTCGACTTAAGTTAGGTTCCCTCCTCTTAAAGTTGTGAATATGACTTGACCAATAGATGGCCTCTAGATGGCCTCAGTTGAGATGTTGCCCTACTTGAGTAGACTTAGAGATATAAATCTAGATCAGCTAGGATACAGTTAGATAGTGACGTTTTTTTACTGCTATCTAACCGTGAATCTACCCTGGCTTGTTAAAAAGCCAGCTCACCCAAAAGCAACTTGGGTAAGCGTAACTTGGGCAAGCAACCCATCGGCACTCAGAATGAGGCACCCACAGTATGCAAACGCTATTCCAGCAGGCGCATCTCCGAAGGGTAGCGTACAAACCACCCAATTGTCCAAGCGCTTTAACTGGCCTTCATTATAGTTTCTTTTTTCCCTGTACGCAGGTCCCAAACGTTCTTTGACCGAGCTGCCTATGCCGCCCAAATCGCTTGCTTCGACATCGCCCAAGGCTGCACCCCATGCCGAGAAAGCAGCGACGACGGTAACGCTCACCCATACGCATCCCATCAGTCAATACTGGCACCGGTACCGTCCTAAGGGCTGGCGTCAGGCAACGCGGTGGGCCTGTTTTGGCATCGCGGTCGTGGTGACTGCCCTCGGGCCAACGCCAGTTCAGCGTTTAGATCGTCAAGTACAAACGGCGTTTTGGGAGATTCGGGGACCGGTATCACCCCCCACGGACGTTGTCATTTTGGCGATTGATGATGAATCGCTCTCTCAAGGGCAGCACTACCTAGACGACCCGGCCAGATATCCAGAACTGGCAGGTATTAGTGCTTGGCCGTGGCAACGGCAGGTTTATGGTCAGGTAATTCAAAAGCTGCTGGACAATGGCGCTCGCGCCGTTGCCATTGATCTGGTTTTTTCAACCCCGAGCGCTTATGGGCAGGCCGATGACCGCATCCTGGCGGAGACGTTATCTCAGTATGGCAGTCGGGTTGTGCTGGCCACAGAGCTGGGCGACTTAGATTTGCGGCAGGGTGACCTATTGCAGCCTACATTGCCGTTGCCCATCCTGCAGGACACGCCGGTTCATTTGGGTGTGATCAACTTTGGTGTAGAGCCCAACGGTCAGATTCATCGACTGAGTGACCACTACTTGTCATTGGTCGAGCAGGCTGAGTTAGAGCTGACGGGCATTCCTGCACCCGCAGATGAGCGGATACCTAGCTTTGCAGAAGCAACGTTGCAGGCCGCCGAGGTGTCGCCGACGGAGAACTCGGGCGATCATATTTTTTTCTACGGTCCGGCAGGGACGTTCACACAAGTTCCGTTCTGGTACGTTTTGGACCCAACCTCTTGGGTATCTCAGCTCGATTCAGGGCAGTTCTTCAAAGACAAAATTGTTTTAATTGGCTCAACCGCTACCCTGCATCGTGATTTTCATGCAGCACCGTTTTCTCAAACTCAGCAATATCCTGAGGCCCTGTCTGGCGTTGAAATTTTAGCCAATACGGTGGCGACGCTCCAAAATGCCAACGTTGTCCGTCCGTTGCCCACGTGGGGTGCGATCGCGCTGGTGGCCTTGGGCATGGCAGTGGCGACCCGAACGCGATCTCACCCCACCACCCGACAGCTGCTACAGCGGGGCGGCTGGATTCTGGGTGGCGCGACCTTCTGGCTAATGGCGGGCTATGGACTGTTTCTGACCGGATGGTTGGTGCCCGTGGCGGTTCCGGTATTGGGCATCGTCAGCGTGGGTGCCATTGACATGGCGGCGGCGGCGGTCAGCGAACAGCTCAAAAAGAACCACCTGCGACAGACGCTGGCCCGCTACGTTACCTCGCCAATTGTGCAGGAAATTATCAGCCAGCAAGACGACCTGCAAGATTTGCTGGTAACGCCCTCTAGCGAAATTGCGGGCAAGCTGCTGCGCGATCGCTACCGCATTGTCAAAGTCTTGGGGGCCGGCGGCTTTGGAGAAACTTATCTGGCTGAAGACACCCAGCGGCCTGGATATCCTGCTTGCGTGGTCAAACAGCTCAAGATTGCTAGCGACAATCCACGGGCACATCATCTGGCCCAGCGGCTGTTCACCGACGAGGCGGCCACGCTCGAAAAACTAGGCGAACACGATCAGATTCCGCGCCTGCTGGCCTACTTTGAAGACAACTACGCCTTCTATCTCGTCCAAGAAATGATCGATGGGGAGCTGCTGCGCGATCGCCTCAGCCAGCGGCGACCCATGTCCCAACGGGCTGTCGTTCGTCTGATGCTCGATCTGCTGCCGGTGATTCAGTTTGTCCACGAGTATGGGGTGATTCATCGGGATATCAAACCGTCGAACATTATTTACCGCAGCCGCGATCGGCGCTATGTCCTGATCGACTTTGGCGCGGTCAAGGTCAAGCAGATCTCCAATCGGCTTGTTGAAACCGACGCTCGTCTAACCTCGACGGTTGGCATTGGTACCCATGGCTACATGCCCAGTGAACAGTCAGCGGGCCTGCCAAACCGCAGCAGCGATCTGTACGCGTTGGGCGTGACCTGCATTGAGGCGTTGACGGGGTTACCGCCCCACGCTATCAAACGCAGCGCGACGGGTGAGATGGTGTGGGCGTACAAGGTTGAAAACCTGAATCCAAGACTAGAACACATTCTTAGGCAAATGGTCCGCTACGACTTCAACGCGCGCTACCCGCAGGCCAGTTTAGTTTTACAAGCCCTCAAACAAATATCCATAGATGAGCTTCAGTCAGAATCCCCTTCCATAGCTGATCCTCAACCCACCCTACAGGAGCCTGGCATCGTCGACATTGATCCTGCCCTGGATCAAACGGTGCTGCTCCCTCAAAACTGGGGCGAAGACTATCGTCCAGCTAACCATTTAGACCAAGAGGATACAGAAGCAAGCGTTTAGAGGCCCGGCTAAGGCGGCAGCTAGAGCGTTTCGGGTAGGCTATCACCAACTACACCGTCACCATCAGAGTTCGACAGCGGGTTTGACAGCACTTCCGGCGAACTAACATCGTTGGTTTCGAGGGCAGGCCCATCTACGATGCCCAGCGAGGGGTCGGTAATCTCGTCCGAGAAGCTATCTGTCGTCGGCACCGTATCTACAGTGGGTGCCAGAGTATCCTGCGTATCGGGGATCCAATCGAGGGAGCCATCGGTTGGTCGAGTCGGAGTCTGAACGCCAGGGTCCGGAGTGGTTGGCGTTGTATCGGGAACCGTTGGCGTGACGGTTGGTGTCGATGGCACCTCAGACGCGGGGTTGCTGCCCGGTGTATCGATAACGGGATCAGGTCCTGAGACATCTGAAGTTGGCAGGTCGGAGTCAGGGTAAACCGTCTCCGGGTTGTTAATGTTGTCGACTAGCCCACCGTCTTCTATGACAGGCGTAGTCGGGTTGCTAATGTCAGTATCAGGCGTGCTTACACTACCCGTATCGGTACTGGGCGGCGTTGAAGGGCCAGCAGGCTCTCTAACCGTGGTTGGACCACTAGGTATAGACGTGACGACGGTAGTGCCGCTATCGCCATTACCACCATTCCGCTGCTGACGTGTTGCGGTGACCTGATTGGCTCGTCCTGTATCGTCGATCGAGGCGGTTGGCGTAGAGGATTCTGCTGTTGCTTGGTTATACCGCGTCGAGCGCGGTTCGGTCGCTACCTCTTGATGGAAACGGTCGGCAGGAGAGCCTTCGAAGGTCGGTACATCAGCAAATTCGAGTGTGCTTGACTCGGTTGGGGCGTCGCTAACGACAGGGGGCGCAATAAACGTAGGATTTTCCTGGAGACCGTCGCCGCCTAGTTCCTGCTGTTGCTCCAGAGCTTCCCTCATTTCTTCGTAGACCCCTTCAACCGACTCAGCGTCCAGCTCTTCCATCAGCCCGCTAGTACGGTAAAACTCGGCAATGTCGAAATCAAACAGACGCGTAATGTTATTGCCCTCAATGACGACCAATTGACCCGCGTAGAGCGGCTGCTCTTGGGAGCCACTGCCGTTGTAGGCCACCATTGGTCCAGCAGGATTGTTCGTGAGTGCACCAATGATGGTGGTGTCTGTTTCCTCGATGAAACGAACAAAGAGCGCTGAGCCTTGAATGCCCGTCACTGCATTTGGTGTCTGAATGGTCGTTCTGCCTCGACCGGGCGGAATTAACAGAAGCACCGTTCCGTTGGAAAGCTGAAAGTTTCGGGTGTTAGGCGTAAAGCGAAAGGTTGCCCGTTCGCCAATACGGGCTAGAGAACCGTCGTTAAACCTCAGCTCTGCTCGCGCAGCCCGCGCTGTCCTCAACGAATCACCAATCCCCATGATGTCGGAGACCTGAGCGGCCCGCGCACTACTGCCGTTGGGAATCAGCTGAACCCGGTTGCGCAACAGCTCAACCCTCGCCCAAGTCAGCGCCGTCTGCGCCCAAGCCCCTTGGGGCAAACCTAAGACTAGAAGCACGCCCAGCAGGGCCGACCAGTGCTTAAACGTTCGCCGGGTAGCGGGCTTAACCGATGGACTCAATCGGCGGTCAGCAGATGTATGCCCAACAGTCGAAGTGGAAATGCTCATATGCCAAGTCACTCTTGCTGAAATACAGATGCGATGGGAGCTGTCTAAACTGCGCGATAGGCGTGTGTAGCGCCCGCGCCGGTCGTGATTTCAGTCATATTTGCCTCGAGTGGATGAGGGGTCGTTACCCCTGCGGACAAACAGTCCTTCAACCAGAGACAGAAGCCGGAGCATTAGTAACCCTTTGGGGGGATCTCAGCCCTTCTGGGTTATCTATTGACCCGATAAAAAACTCAGGTGGGGCTGACTGAACTTTTTCCGTAGAAACAGGCAAAAAAAATGACGGCAAGGTCAACATTGTCGTAGAACTACCTATAGTTTTAACATTATCTTCGAATACCCGCTGATATCTTCTTCAAATTTAAGAACGACTCAGTATCGTTTGTTTGTTAACCTACGCACATTTTCGGATGAGGCCTCGAAACTTTGACAGCTTATGGCACATGGATTGGGATTAGGCTGCTGTTAGTCGCTGGTGTGGCGATCTCGGCCGATACCGCAGTTGCTGCCTCGTTTCAGTCTCTACCTACACCACACCCACAGTCTGCTGAGACGCTGAGTTCGCCTAGTCTGCCGTTGGCTCGGCCAGTTAAGCCGCTGCGCGTCAAAGGCAACGATGAGCAAAGTGATGGGGTAGGTCTGTCTCTACTGAGCAGGCGGCACTCCGAACTGATGCAGTCAGCTTCTAGCTCCGCTGGGTGTTCCCCTGCTGCGGGCAGCTTGAGCATTAGCCCGGACTGCGCCGCGCCCCATCAACTGGCGCAAAATCTGCCCGTTTTACCGATGGCGGATATCGCTGAGGATGATGAAGCGACGACTGAAGACGAGGCCACCGAAAGCCAGACCAATCAGCTAGGGGAGAACGCTGAATCGACCGAGCCCGATAACGAGCTAGGCATTTTGCGTCTGCAAGAACGGCCCGTGGGTGCCGATTTAGACCTGGGTGTGATTCGAATTCGCGAAATTGACGAGCTGCCGCCAGAACCGATTCCGACTCGACCCCGCAGCATTTTTGTGACGGCGCGGACTGGTGCCTTTGGCAATACCAACTTGTTCCGCGCCCTAGAGCCCGAGGGAGAGCAGGTTTACCGAGTTGGTGCAGGCCTGTACGCCTTCCCCGAATTGGCAGAGGGCACGACGCTAATCGCAGGTGTCGAAGGCAATTTGGTGCGATACGGTCAGCTTAATCAGGTCAACTATAACGAGCTACAGCTTCAGGCGGGCCTGCGCCAGCGCCTCTCAGAGCGCGCCTTCGGTCAACTCAGCTGGCGTAACCAACGGCTGTACGTCCCCGGCGGCGAAGAATTTTTCAGTTCGCACTTTGTCGAGCTGCTGCTGAGCCGCCGCGATATTTTGAGCTACAACACCTGGTTAGATAGCTACTACCAGGCCCGAGTCAGCTTTAGTGACCCGGATACTTTCAGCCGCTTTAGTCAGTCTGCGATCGCATCCCTCAACTACGGTTTCACCCGCGAGTTTCGGGCCACGCTGGTTTATCAGCTCTTCTTGGATGACTACACTCAAATCGAGCGTTACGACACCTACCACCAAATTCTGGGGCAGCTGACCTATGACCTCTCACCCTCTAGTCGCGTCAACCTATTCACAGGCTATCGCTTCGGTCGCTCGTCACTGACGACCGTAAACTTTGACGATTTTTTCTACGGCGTCAGCTACAGCATTAGCCTGCCATTGTTTTGACCTTAAGATGCGGTGAAACTGCGGTGGCTAGCTGACGGAGCATTTGAGCGGTGGTGTCAAAGTCAACGCAGGCATCGGTAATGCTCTGACCGTAGGTGAGCTGGTCCAGGTCCTCTGGAATCGGCTGCTTGCCGGCCTTCAGGTGACTTTCGATCATCACCCCAAGAATGTGCTTTGATCCGCCAGCTACTTGCTCTGCAATGCTGTCAAGGACCGCAATTTGGCGCTGATGATCCTTGTTGGCGTTGGCATGGCTACAGTCGATCATCATGCGGGGATTTAGATTCAGGCTGGTTAGGTTGCTGGCTGCCTGCAGCACGTTTTCGGGCGCGTAGTTAGGACCGTGCTTGCCGCCGCGCAGCACCAGATGACCGTCCGGGTTACCGGTTGTGGTGACAATGCTGGCTAACCCACCCTGGTTGATGCCAAGGAAATGGTGGGGGCGGCTGGCCGCTAGCATGGCGTTAGCTGCAGCCTGTAGGCTGCCATCAGTGCTGTTTTTGAAGCCAATCGGCATGGATAGCCCAGAGGCCATTTCTCGGTGGGTTTGGCTTTCGGTTGTGCGGGCACCGATGGCCGTCCAAGAAATGACGTCGGCAATGTACTGGGGGGTGTAGGGGTCTAGCAGCTCCGTTGCCGCCGGTAGACCGATTTCCGCCAGGTCCAGCAGCAGCTTGCGCGCTAGCCGTAGACCGGTGTTGATGTCATAGCTGCCGTCCAGATGAGGATCGTTGATCAGCCCTTTCCAACCAATGTTGGTGCGCGGCTTCTCAAAGTAGACCCGCATGACAATTTCCAGCTGATCAGAGAGTTCTTCCCGAAGCTTCACCAGCTTTTGGCCGTACTCGTAGGCGGCGTTGATGTCGTGGATGGAGCAGGGACCGACGATGACCAGCAGGCGGTTGTCCTCATGGTAGAGAATGTTGCGAATGCGATCGCGCGTTTCGGACACCAATGAGGCGGCGGCATCTGTCGTAGGCAGCTCGTAGTGGAGCAGCTCAGGGCTGACCAATGGACGGGTTTCAACGACGTGTAGATCGTGGGTTTTGGGCATGGCTAATGGCGGCACAGATAGTTGTCGTGCTGGCTTTACGGTAGCGCTGCGGTGTAGCAGTCGATAGGTCCGCGAGGACCAGGATGCGACGCCATCGTTGTCTCGGGCTGAGCAGGATAGCTTTACTCGGTGTCCTAACGTCAATGGCGAGAGCTTTAGCTTTATTGTGTCAGGTTCGGCGTGAAAGTGTATCGATTCTTACGAGCAAGTCACAACTATGCTGGTCGCGCCCAGGTTGAATTGGGCCTGAGCTTAATCGGGCTTAAGCTCAATTGCGCCTGAATTTCAGAGCCCAGCTGCTGTCAGTCTATCGCTGAAGTCAGACCAGCTGATGTGCTGTTCTAAGTACTCGGGTGATGCCGGTTGGTAGGGGCCTCTAAGACGGTCAACGGTTTTAATGGTGGCTGTCTCAGGAATGGTTGGCACATCTGGGTCGAAGGCCGTTGGACGCATCAGTGAACTGGAAAAGCCTTTGAATATGACAACTTCGTCTGGCGTTCCGTCAACGTCGAGACGAACCAGCAGCACCTCGTCTAGGTGTTGCAACGTGTATTGCTCTAGGCGAACTCCAAGTGACGCTGGCATAGAACACAGATTCCAGAGGGCTGAGGGGCAGCGACGCTAGTTACCAAGGGCTGCAGTTGACTAGTTGAGGGCGGAGCGGCCTTGGCGACCAGCTTTGAAGAACACAAAGTAGGCCAGGAAGAGTAGATACAGTGCCAAACCAACAATGCCCCAAAACCCCAAGAAGCCAGGGGTGTAATTGGTATGGAAATAGGCGCGGAATAATTTGGGCGGGTCGAGCCAGATCTGGCAGTCTGCACCAGACAGCGCCGCTCGGGAGAAGGCGCAGCGCAAAAATGGAATCAGTAGGAGCGCCCCTAGCCCGCTGTAAATTGAAATGGCCCATCGCCATGCGGTAAAGCACAGCTTGAGTAGGTTGCCGGGCTGCTCACGGATCTCTTCGTTGAGATCGGCCCAATACCACAGGCTGATAGGGATCAGGATACGGGCCATGAGTGCAGCCACAAAAGCAATGGAAAACCCGCCGATCATCAGATAAACCGTGATGGCTAGCAGGCTCGACACTTTCCAGTAGATTAGCAACAGCTGCTGCAAAATACTGGCGCGCTGTACCGTTGCCCACACCAGCAAAACCAGTGGGCAAATGACCGTAAACAACACGGCCAAGCGATAGTCGGTCCAAACAATGGGCCGCAGCAGAGAAAGATCAAACATGCCGAGCGTTAGCACCCTCAAAAGCAGCACCCAACAGCGTAGCACTGTCTGCTAATGAACCGTGCGTTAGCGCGAACAATAAAGACAAAGGCGTTGACCTTGGGTTAGGTCAACGCCTTCACGATGATTGATTTTTCTAGAGCACGATCGCCTTTCTAGAGCATCATCTGCACAGCGGTTGAACCATGCCCCAACCCAGATTGCCTTGGCTAAGAGCCAGCGACAGTAAACTGTTGGGGACCTTGTATAACCGCTACTGCCGGTTATCGACTAGTCTTCGTAGATGCGGCACTCATCCGCGTCAGGATTTTCGTCGCAGTACTGCTCAAAATTGGACTTAGCAGGCTTAGTCTCACGCTGGTGAGAAGCTTCTGCCTGAAGTTCCTCAACGGCGTCCCAAGCAGCAGCGCAGGCTTCAGAATCGCCGCCTTCAGTACTGCAAGTGTCGCGAGCCGACTGGAGTTCTTCTTGAATTTTTTCTTTGATATCGCTCATGTTGTCTGCCTTGGAGTAATTCCCTAAAGTGAATGCCTCACGGTCCAGAAGCTGATGTTTGAGCTAGACCAGCCGTTGGGTCTGAGCAGTTAGCTGTGGAGCCGAAGGCAACGTCACGGCCCAGTCAAGTTACGACAAGCCATAGAGCTATGCCTTACTATTCTGGAGCATCTACATACTAACGCCCGCTTTAGGGCGAATGGGGGGACCTAAAGAAGTATTTCTTTATTGAGGGTATTTTGTAATGTAATGGCGGTGCTGTTGCGATTGCCACCGAACTGGGAAAGCCACAAGCCCAACTGGATGGCTCGGCTGGACAACGGCCAGTAAATGTGGCTTAATCAGCGTACCGTCAGCGGGTTTCTGTCGTTTGGTAATGACAGGCGCAAAGACGGAAGCAATGACAGGAGACATTGACAAGGTTTTGATGAGGTCTGGGACACCACGTGAATAGACGGTCTGAGCCCAAGCTTGAACGTCAGCGACCCTGTCTGACTCCCAATCAGCGAGGGGAGGGGCAGCTGTGATGAAGTGGGCCAGCGCCATCTCGACACGACCATCGCTAGAGCTAGCACTGCAGGATGTGCTGGAGCGGACCCTAAGTGCGCTGGATGCACCGCCCGACCTGGCGATTCTGTTTATCTCCTCGACCTTTGCCAGCGAGTACCCACGAGTGCTGCCCTTGCTGCGTGAGCCGTTGCGAGGCGCACATATTTTGGGTGGCAGTGGCAGCGGCGTGATTGGCATGACCAGCGCCGGGAGCACTATCGAGGTCGAAGATGCCCCCGCCATCAGCTTGACGCTGGCCCACCTGCCAGGGGTAGACCTGCGCAGCTTTCATGTCTCTACAGACGAATTGCCGGACCTGGACAGTCCCCCCAGCGAGTGGACTGAAATTGTTGGGGTGACGCCCCAGGAGCAGCCCCACTTTATATTGATCGCGGACCCGTTTTCATCCGGGATGAACGACCTGCTTCAGGGGTTAGATTTTGCCTACCCGGAGGCGGTTAAGGTAGGCGGACAGGCTGGCATTGAGAGCATTAGCCGCAGCAGTGGCTTGTTTTGCGGCAAGCACCTGTACCGGGAAGGTTTGGTGGGTGTGGCGCTGTCCGGCAACATTACGGTGGATGCCATTGTGGCCCAGGGCTGTCGCCCGATTGGTCAGGCTTACCGGGTTACCGACGGCGATCGCAACGTCATTACAGAAATTGAGGCCCAGGACAACGGCAGTGCGCAAACGCCGCTGACGGCGTTGCAAGACATGTTTCAAACGCTGGACGAGGCCGACCGAGAGCTAGCCCAGCAGTCTTTGTTTATCGGCATTGCCCAGAGTGGCTTTAAGCAAAATCTGGAGCGGGGCGATTTCCTCATTCGCAACCTGGTTGGGGTTGACCCCAAGGTAGGGGCAGTGGCAATCGCCGATTACGTTCGACCGGGGCAGATCATCCAGTTTCACCTGCGTGATGCCGATACCTCCGCTGAAGATTTAGAGACGCTGTTGGACGACTACAAGGACGATCACGGTCAGCCCCCCGCAGGGGCGCTGCTATTTGCTTGTGCCGGACGCGGCGAGGGCCTGTACGAGCAGCCTAACTTCGACTCTGAGCTATTTCAGGAGTATCTTGGCCCCGCACCGCTGGGCGGGTTCTTCTGCAACGGTGAGATTGGCCCGGTGGGCAGGACCACGTTTTTGCACGGCTTCACGTCCGTCTTTGGCTTGTTTCGACCCAAGGCGTAAATAGGGGCAGTCAGGAAATCTCACTGGCAAGGGTTGGGTTGGGTTTCACGTCCGTTCAACCCAACCTACGGCCAGATGATAAGTGCAGACTAAGCGGTAGGGCGGATAGCTATTGCATTCGTCGAGTTGCTAGGGACAGTTCCTGGCGCCGAAGTTCTTGATGCTGGAGCCCCTCGACGCAGTTGAATGCTTTAACCAACCCTTCGACTGCTATATCTCAAACAATTCTATATCTCAGACAATTCTGCGCGGTCATGAGGGGCGTTTAACCCTTCAATATCTGGGCCAACGGGAATAATGCCGCCTGGGTTGAGCGGAAACAGGTTGCCGAAATAGTCTCGTTTGACGGCCTCGATATCACAAGTATCAGCGACCCCTGGCTGCTGATAAATGTCTCTTAGGTAGCCGCTGAGGTGAGGGTAATCGACCAGACGACGACGGTTGCACTTAAACAGGGTGTGATAAGCCGCATCGAAGCGAATTAGGGTGGTGAACAGACGGACGTCGGCCAAGGTCAGCTGGTCGCCGCCCAAGTAGCGCTGCTTTTCTAGGACGCGCTCAATTTTATCTAGCGTATCGAACAGGTCGTTACAGGCACTTTCGTAGGCGGATTGGGTTTGGGCAAAGCCACAGCGGTAGACGCCGTTGTTGATGTTGGGATAGATCAGCGAATTCCAGTGGGCGATGTGCGATCGCAGCACCTTGGGCTCCAGATCCAGGTCTGGACGCTGAGCAAACTTATCAAACGACCGGTTGAGTATCTCGATGATGTCGGCGCTTTCGTTGTTGACAATCGTATGGGTGTCGCGGTCCCATAGCACAGGCACCGTAGAGCGTCCCTTATATCCTGGCTGGAGCGTTTGATAGAACTCTGGCAGCGTCTTGCAGCCCTCCATCGGCTGGTCAAACACCCACATTCCGGCATCCGACGGAGCCACCACCGTGACCGAAATGGCCTCTTCTAACCCCTTGAGCGATCGCGTCACCAGCGTTCGGTGTGCCCAGGGGCAGCTCATGCCCACGATTAATTCGTAACGCCCTGATGCTGCGGGGTACAGTGCGGTCTTACCCGGCTCTACCCATTGGCGAAAGGCACTTTCGGGACGGATGTAGGCCCCGGAGGGGTCGCGGGGGGCTAGCTTGCCCATCATCACCCGCCACAGGGTCGTCCAAACCGTCCGTCCCGTTTTAATCAGTAGCCCCGGCGGCAAAGCGGCAGATTTAGGCATAGCAGTCGAGCAGCATTTCCGTCTGGATCACACGCCCTATTATGCCAGCCCGCCCAGAACCTGCGCTTTCACTAGCGCTGCCGTTGCGGGAGCCAGTAGGACGCCGTTGCGGTAGTGGCCGGTCGCAAGGGTGACGTTGTTAAACCCAGCCAGCGGCTGAATTACGGGCGCGGGTTGCCCCTGGGGGCGGGGGCGGAAGTGATGCCAGGTCCGCAGGGGCTGTGCCTGGGTCAGAGCTGGACAGTAGCCCACAGCAGTGTGATTGAGTTGCTCGAATAACGCGGGATCGGGCCGAAAAGTTTTTAGTGAGGCATCGGGAACCGCTGGAAACTCGACCGTTGCGCCGATGGAGTACTGACTATCGCCGTGGGGGACCAGATGCACATCGTGACCATTAATAACGGGCTGAAAGTCAGGATGACCAAGCGTTTGGGGCAGCTGAACGCGAGTTGCCTGACCGAAGACAGGAATCAGTGCCAGCGGCTCGGGAGCATGCTCAACCAGCGTACGAGTACCCAACCCGCCTGCAAGGATGATCCAGTCGGCGGGAATAGCCCCGTTTGCGGTGACAATCTGCCCGTTACCCGCACTGTTAACATCCAGGGCGGTAATGTCCGTCCCCATGTGAAACTCAACGCCGTTTTGCTCAGCTGCCTGAACCAGGGCGTGGGTCAGAGCGGTGGGATCGACCTGTCTATCTTGCGGGGAGTAGATCGCCGCAGCGACACCCGAAAGATTGAGGTGCGGGCAGCGCTCGGCCAGCTGTTCACGGGGCCATAGCTCTAGGGGCCAGCCCTGCTCAGCCCGAATGGACTGAAGCGAGGACCAGCGAGGCAGCTTTTCGGCGTCAAAGCAGAGGCTGAGGATGCCTTGGGTGTTAAACGGAATGGGGGTGCCCGTTGTTTCCGTCAGTTCGTCAATTAGGGTGTGATATCGGGTGATACTGTCGCGCCGTAGCCGCCAGGTGCGGCCTTTGACCTTGTGGCTGATAATGCCCATTAAAACGCCGAGGGCAGCGCTGGTAGAGCCCTCGGCGGGTTGTTGCCGTTCGAAAACGGTGATGCTCAGGTGGGGAACCTGGCTGAGTTCATAGGCGATCATTGCGCCGATAACGCCGCAGCCTACAATGACCACACGGGGGGGCGTTTGGGAGACCGATGGAGGCATGACCGTGCCAGGCAATGCCTACTCAGTTAGCACCGGCTGACGCACCAGATCAGCCGCGTCGGGACGCACTTCAGGCTCGTCCGACTCCATGATGGGCGTCGTCATTTCGTAAACGCTGGGAGTCTCAACCTGCTTGGGC
This sequence comes from uncultured bacterium, assembly GCA_963923025.1. Classification (GTDB taxonomy): domain Bacteria; phylum Cyanobacteriota; class Cyanobacteriia; order Phormidesmidales; family Phormidesmidaceae; genus CAWUKV01. Next base: position 3,430 of record CAWUKV010000075.1, on the reverse strand, counting down.
TTGGGACGGGCGGCTTCAGGAACGACATTGAGCAGGTCGGCAAAGTCACGCTCAAAGGCGTCATAGCTGTCGTAGGCTTCGTTTTGATTAAATTCCTCGACGGCGGCGCTCATGTCTTCTAGGTCTGAGGCAATTTCGTCCGCCAGGGCTACAACCTTCTTTTTGTCAGCCTCTAGCAGCTGACCACTCAGGCGGATCATCTGCGTTCTTAGCTCGCCCAGGGGACCGTGGATAAAGTTGTCAATATTAGCCCAGTTCTTTTTCTCAATGTAGCCCAGCAGTTCGGGCAGACGTTCTTGGGATTTGGTAAGGCGACCCGCGTAGATTTGAATCTGGGAGATTTTCTCAGGGGTGTAGGTGGGGGGTGCCTTTACTGTGCCGCCACCGCAGCTGACGGTGAATGCCGCGATCGCAACCAGCACAACCGCCATCAAAGACCGATACCACTTCATCATGTCGCCTCTAAATATTTATAGGGTGGAGTACCGTTGAGTATTCTACGGTATTGCCCTGGCGGGTTGAACCCCCCTGAGTCGGGTTATTGGGGTTCTGGTGGGTCGGCTGGGCCACGATTGTCATCATCGTCGCTCCGCCAAATTGCGTCGGCCACTCGGGCGACATCGGCCATTGCGGCCCCATCGTGGACCCGTAAAATATCGGCCCCGCCTGCCACAGACGCCGTACAGGCCGCTGCGGTGCCCCATACCCGCTGCTTCGGATCCGACCGATCGAGAATGCGGCCGATGAAGCTTTTACGCGACACGCCCACCAGAATCGGGCAGCCCAGTGGTTCGAGTCGGCGCAGCTCCCGCAGTATCGTCAGGTTTTGGTCAACCGTTTTGGCAAAGCCAATGCCGGGGTCAATGCAAATATTAGACCGGGGTACGCCTGCGTCAACGGCTGCGCTGATCTGGGTCTTGAGGAATTCGCCAATCTCTGCCACCACGTCGTCGTAGTCCGTCAGCTGCTGCATGGTTTCGGGTGTGCCCCGCAGGTGCATCAGCATAAGGGGCACCGCTAAATCAGCGGCCGCCTTAAAAATATCGGGCTCGTAGGTGCCCCCAGAAATATCGTTGATGATGTCTGCACCTGCTGCCACAGCGGCACGGGCAACCGCCGCGCGGGTGGTATCGACCGAAATGACAGTGTCCTTTAAGTCTGGGTCTGCCCGTAGGGCTTCTACAACCGGAATGACGCGGTTGAGTTCTTCGCTGAGGGAAATCTGCGCTGCACCCGGACGAGTGGACTGACCGCCAATGTCGAGGATGTCCATGCCTGCCTCAACCAGCTTTTGAGCCTGGGTTAGCGCTGATTCAACACTGTTAAATTCGCCGCCGTCACTGAAGCTATCGGGCGTCACGTTTAACACCCCCATCAGATAGGTACGACGGCCCCAGTCAAAGGTCTGCCCTCGGATCTGCCAGGGGCTACGCTGTGCTTCTTCTGCCTCGGCTTCGGTAACAAACTGCCGCACCAGGCGTCCGTAGGTTCCAGGGCCAATGTACTCTGGGTGGGCGCGGAGCTTGCTGTACATCCACACCAGTTCGCCGTCGTCAAACACCCGCACGTCAGCAAACCAGCTTTTTAGCTGGCTACGTAGCTCATTGGCTTTGTCCAGGGCATCGGTCCACCGCTCGTACTCCTGCCGAAAGTTGCGGGTCACCACAGTAAAGGTCATGGTCGCTCAGGTCTCGTCCGTTCATGTCGCTGCCACCAGCGAGTTTATCTATACTCCACCGCCAGCGGCGCAGGGGGCAAAGCAAATTTTGGTCAAGCCCAATCTGGGCTACCCGGTGGGGCCACCTGCTACGGTTAGCCTCACGGTGTTAGGCAAGGTGCTAGACGGTCTACGGGCCGTTAATCCCACCGCAGAGATTCTGATTGTCGAAGGCGTTTGCTCCAAGGTTCCGCTGTCAGAGATTGCCAGTAAGAATGGCCTTTACGGACTTTTGGGCGATGGCATGCAGCTGCTCGATGCCGATACGTTGCCCCTGGTGCCCTATCCCAACCGAGCCGCCGCACCCGTTCGCTTTAAAGAGCTATTTGCGCCCCGGCTGCTGACCGAAGTCGACTGCCGCATTTCCGTCGGCGCGTTTAAGCTCACTAGCCTAAAGGGGCAGCCGCTGCTGTCGGCCTCGTTAAAGAACCTGTACGGCCTATTTCCCCGTGCTAAGTACAAGGCTCGCAGCCCCCATTCTCGCGGTCAGCTCCACCGCCCCTCGGTGCCGCAAGTGTTGCAAGACGTGTTTTTCACCATCGGTCATTTGTTCGATGGTGGGGTTGTGGACTGCGACCAAAAGTTTGTGAGTCAAGACTGGCATCCCGACCGGGGCGATGCCGTTCCTATCGGCAAGGTGATCTGGGGCGATAGCCTGCTAGCGGTTGACCGTCGGGCCTGTGAGGTGGCAAAAGAGCCGGTGGCGGCGTATTTAAAGACCATTAGCACCCTCAATCAGCGCTAAATCGTCAAAGCCCAGTCATCAGTCCTGTCGCTAGCCCTATTGTCCAAAATTCGACGGCTCTACGAACAATCTTCACGGAGATTAACCCTTCGAAACATCGCCAAACCGCTTTAAATCCAGTGCTTGTCAACCGTATTTAGGGCCGCGTTAAGCAATGCTGACTTTAAAGCGGGGCCAACCCCCACAACCTCGTTCCTTGCCAATGTCAAGTCGATACAAGACCGTTTTTTCTGGTTTTGAGTTGCTATCGTGGTAGCCACAAATGTTTCCGACCCCCCGGGTGCATTCGTACATCACGACATAATTTGGCAAACTGAGCCCTGGCCCTGCCGGGGTTTTTTATTGGGCTGGCCAGGGTATGGCTGCCGCGCTTCGTCACAGGGTCAGAAGGGCATCATTGTCGATTAGCTGCGGCTTCCCCTGGGCATCTACGGCACTGAATCGGTGGAAGTGCTGGCGGAGGTCGTCTGGCAGATCGGGGTAGTCGAAGATGGCATCGCCAGCAGCGATCGCACTCCAAAAATTTCGCAGTATCGGTGCATGCTGCTGGGCCTGCGCCTCGGTCAGCCCCAGGGGCGGGTCCATCAACAGCCGCGTCATAAACGGGAATGACCGTTCCCCCATCCACTGGTGAGAGGTGGACTGGAGTGTCGGAAAGTCTGGCACCGACTCAATCCGGTGAGAGTCGACCCGGAGCTGGCGCTGTCCTCGGGTATCGGTGGTCAGTTCTAAGGTGCGGTAGGGGTGCGGATAGCTCACCAGAGAGCCCGTGGTAATTTCGGTCAGGCTACCGTCGCGAACAATGTCTTGAATGTGGATGTGGCCGGTGAACATCAGCGGCACGCCAGCGGCCTTGAGCCGGTCGGTCAGGGCTTTGGCATTTTTCACCATGTAGCGACGTCCGACCTTGCTGCGGGCCTGGCCGGGTAGGTGAGCAATGGCGTTGTGGTGCAGCATCACCAGCACAA
>CAWUKV010000074.1:0-23145 GCA_963923025.1 uncultured bacterium | reverse complement strand
CCCAAATGGGGGCAGGTGGCTCAGCGGGTAGCCTGTTGCCAATGGTGTAAAGGCAGAGTTTGTGGCTGCTTGACCCGGCATTGAGAACCAAAATGTACATGATGGTTGCCAGCGTTAAGTGCCAGGACGATTTTGCAGGTGTTCAGGGAAGTGGGAGCAGTCCCCTAGCCGCTTCAACATCGGGCCAAGGCGACCAAACTGAATTACGCTGACCGAGGCGACGGGCATGGCAATGCGATCGCGATATCGCCCCAGGTCGATCCCCAGTAAGTTACAAAGGATGATTCGAATGGTCGTTTTGTGGGACACGATCAGCACATTCCCCTCGGTGTGCCGGTCTTCAATTTCGGCAATGACCAGCGCAGCGCGGCTGGCGACCTGTACGGCTGTTTCGCCACCAGTGGGCGGGTTCCAGGCGGGTTCGGTGACCCAGTTCAGGTGGTCGGTCCCATAATGCGCCTCAACGTACTCGGGCATGCGGTCTTCCCACTTGCCGAAGTCCATTTCCCTGAGGCCATCTCGAAACTCGGCTTCCATCGCTACGGCTTGGCAGATCGGTTTGACGGTAGCCCGCGTGCGTCGCATAGGACTTGCAAAAATGGCCGCCCAGTCCACGGTTTTATACTGCTGGGCAAAAGCCTCAGCCATCTCTGCTCCAGCAGCAGTCAACTCCGGATCGGTTGAGCCGCAGTAGCCGCCCGTTTGACTGTGGGGGGTCTCACCGTGGCGCAAAAAATACAGCGTCAGCGTCATTAATTAGATCCTGAGAATTGTCAGTGGTTAGGCCTTTATGGGGGGGCAGGCCGTTAAGTGGGGTTGACGGTAAACTCAGCGTTGGCTTGAAGATAATCTTTAATCTCTACCGGTCTCGACTGGACGTGCCAAATCTTCTGGGCATAGTCCTGAATCGAGCGGTCTGACGAGAAATAGCCCATTCTTGCTGAATTTAGAATAGAGAGCTTGGTCCAGCGGTCCTTGTCTCGGTACGTCTGGCTGACCTGTTCCTGACAGTCAACGTAAGCCTGGTAGTCAGCCAGCAGCAGGAACGGGTCGTGATTGAGCAGATTATCGATCAGGGGTCGGAACAGGTTGCCATCGCCGTGAGAGAACACGCCCGTTTCCAGCTGATGGAAAATGGTCTGAAGGTTGGGGTTACGCTCTACATAGTTGCGAGGAGAATACCCCTCAGCTCTCAGTTGGTTCACGTCATCTACTGTGAGTCCAAACAAGAAAAAGTTCTCTTCGCCCACCGCTTCTCGAATTTCGACATTGGCACCGTCCAGGGTGCCAATGGTGAGTGCTCCGTTGAGAGAGAATTTCATATTGCCCGTCCCGGAGGCCTCTTTACCCGCCGTAGAAATCTGTTCTGACAGATCGGCAGCAGGATAAACGGGCTGACTGTTGGTGACGTTGTAGTCGGGCAAGAATACGACCTTGAGTCGACCCGCCACGTCGGGGTCGCGGTTAACGACATCGCCAACTGAGGTAATCAGTTTAATCATTAGCTTGGCCATGTGGTATCCCGGCGCGGCCTTGCCGCCAAAGATAAACGTGCGGGGGACTACCTCAGCTTGTGGGTTCTGCTTGATGCGGTTGTAGAGGGTAATAATATGCAACGCATTTAGATGCTGGCGTTTGTACTCATGGATACGCTTGACCTGGACGTCAAACATAGAGGCAGGATCGACCTCAATCCCAGTGATCCGATGAATGCGGGCAGCCAGTCGGTCTTTGTTGGCCTGCTTCATTGCCTTCCAGGCGCTGCAGAAGCTGGCATCGTCTACCAATGTCTCGATTTGCCGCAGCTGGTTTAAGTCTTTTAACCAGCCCTCGCCAATGGTGTCGTTGAGCAGCTGTCTCAGGGTGGGGTTACTTAGGGCCATCCAGCGACGGGGGGTAACGCCGTTGGTCACGTTGGTAATCTTGTCCGGCCAAAGCGCGTGAAAGTCTTTGAGAATTGAGGTTTTGACCAGTTGGCTATGTAACTTGGCCACGCCGTTGACGGCAAAGCTGCCTACTGTAGCGAGGTTGGCCATTCGCACATATCTCTGGTCGGATTCGTCAATCATTGACAGCGCGGCTAGCTTGCCGTCGTCATTGGGGAACCGCAGGCGAACGTAGTCGAGGAAGCGGCTGTTGAGTTCAAAAATAATTTCTAGATGACGGGGCAGCAGCCGACCAAATAGATCTAGCGGCCACTTTTCCAACGCCTCGGGTAACAGTGTGTGGTTGGTATAGGCAAAGGTTTTACGCGTTACTTCCCAGGCGGTGTCCCAGTCCATAAAGTGTTCGTCTACCAGGAGGCGCATCAGCTCAGCGACGCCGACTGCCGGATGCGTGTCGTTAAGCTGAGCGGCAAACTTCTTATGGAACGTGTGTAGGGGTTGCCCCTCTTCCTGATGGATGCGGATCATGTCCTGTAAGGCGCAGGATACAAAGAAATATTGTTGCTGGAGCCGCAGCTCTTTACCTTGGATCTGCTCATCGTTGGGGTACAGGACTTTGGTCAGGTTTTCTGCCGCTGTTTTTTCCTGTACTGCACCGTAGTAGTCGCCCTGGTTAAACCGCTGGAAGTTAAAGGACTCACTGGCCTCGGCCTTCCAGAGACGCAGGGTATTGGCGTTGTTGACCCGGTAGCCCAAAATCGGCGTGTCGTAGGGAATGCCTTTAAGCGTGTAGTCTGGCACCCAGCGCACCCGGTACTGACCCTGATCGCTGTAGTAGCTCTCTGTGGTGCCGCCAAATTTGACCTCAACGGCCAGATTGGCCTTCATGATCTCCCAGGGGTTGCCAAATTCTAGCCACTTGTCGGTAACTTCCACCTGCCAACCGTTTTGAATCTCTTGGTCAAAAATGCCGAACTCGTAGCGAATGCCGTAGCCGATGGCTGGAATCTGCAGACTGGCTAGGGATTCCATATAGCAAGCCGCCAGCCGTCCTAGGCCACCGTTGCCTAACCCCGGTTCTTCCTCCTGCGCTATCAGCTCGTCTAGGTCTAGCCCGGCGCGTTTAACCGCTTCACGAACGGGCGCGGTAATGCCTAGATTGACTAGATTGTTACCCAGGTGGGGGCCGAGCAAAAATTCAGCCGAGAGGTAGGCCACTGCCCGTACATCGGGGTTGTGGTAGCTCTGGGCGCTGGCGATCCACCTTTGCAAGATGCGATCGCGCACCGTGTAAGCCAACGCCATGTAGTAGTCCATCGGAGTGGCCGTGCCGGGGAACTTGCCCTGCACATAAAACAGATTGTCCGCCAATGCTCGGCGCAGGGTTTCGACATCTATGCCGGTACGGTCATCTTCGATGTTAGGCGTGCAGTAGGGCGCGGCAGCGGTATCAATCGCAGTCATAATTCTGTAGGGGTGGCTAGGGTCAGACAGCTCTGAGCGCTAAAATCTTAAGCGCTAAAAATGGTAGATAAGCCCTACCTATGGCAATTTGTTGATATTCGTTGATAGTTTGTAGCATCAGATAGCATCAGACAGAGGGGCAGCACACTGCTGTCTGATGCCACTTATGTACGAACTTAACCTAACAGGGGTCTTCTATCCGGTGGGACCAGGTCCAGTTGACGACCTCATCTTGGTCTTTGCCATGCTCATGGGCATAGGTCAGGGCCTCGATGATTTTGTTTTTCATACGCTCTTTGACGTGACCTGCCGCTGACCCGAGCTTGGGCACGCGATTGATGACATCGATGACGAGGTTGTAGCGGTCAATTTGGTTGTTGATAGCCAGCTCTAGCGGCGTGTTGATGTTGCCCTCTTCTTTGTAACCCCGCACATGGATGCGGTCCTGGTTCGAGCGACGATACACCAGCTTGTGAATCAGCCAAGGGTAGCCGTGGAAGTTGAAGATGACCGGCTTGTCAGTGGTGAAGAGCGAATCGAAGTCCGCATCCGATAGACCATGGGGATGCTCCCCTTCCGAAACTAGCTTGAACAGGTCGACCACGTTGACAAAGCGTACCTTTAGATACGGGAACTCTGCTCGCAGGATAGCCGTTGCCGCCAGTGACTCCATGGTGGGAATATCGCCACAGCAGGCCATCACCACATCAGGAATATCCGGCTCAGTGCCGCAGTCGTCGTTGCTGGCCCAGTCCCAAATGCCAATACCTTTGGTACAGTGCTGGATAGCCTGATCCATCGGCAGGTACTGCAAGTGTTTCTGCTTGTCCGACACAATCACGTTGATGTAGTCCACGCTGCGGAAGCAGTGGTCCGCTACCGATAGCAGACAGTTGGCATCGGGCGGGAAATAGACCCGCACCACGTCGGGACTCTTGTTCGTCACCAGATCCACATACCCTGGGTCCTGGTGGCTAAAGCCGTTGTGGTCCTGCCGCCACACGAGCGACGAAAGCAGAATGTTGAGCGAAGAGACTGACCTACGCCAGGGCACATGGTTGCGGCAGATGTCCAACCACTTAGCATGCTGGTTGAACATCGAGTCCACCACGTGGGCAAAGGCTTCGTAGGTGTGGAACAGCCCGTGCCGCCCCGTCAGCAGGTATGTCTCTAGCCAGCCCTGCAAGGTATGCTCACTGAGCATCTCCATCACGCGCCCGTCACGGGATAGCTCAGTGCCGCCCTCGTCTTCGGGGTAGATGTCGGCCATCCAGACCTTCTTGGTGACTTCGTACACTGCCTGCAATCGGTTTGATGCCGTTTCGTCAGGACCCATCAGCCGGAAGTTGTTGGGATTCTTGCGCATGATGTCGCGCATCAAAAAGCCTAATACTTTGGTGTTTTCGAACTCAACCGTACCCGGCTGGTCCATCTCGATGGCGTAGTCGCGGAAGTCGGGCATCTTCAGCGCGTGGCGCAGCAGGCCGCCGTTGGCGTGGGGGTGTGAGCCCATGCGTCGATTGCCGACCGGGGAGAGCGCCTGCAGTTCGGGCACCAGCTTGCCGTTCTCATCGAACAGCTCTTCCGGCTTGTAGCTTTTCATCCAGGCTTCGAGCTTAGCCAGATGGTCGGGGTTGTTGTGCATGCCGCCCATGGGCACCTGGTGCGACCGCCAGAAGTCTTCGACTTTCTTGCCGTCCACTTCTTCGGGGCCGGTCCAGCCTTTGGGCGTGCGCAGCACGATCATCGGCCAGCGGGGCCGTTCAATTTCTCCCGTTTCTCGGGCGTGGGTCTGAATCTCGCGAATCTTGAGAACGCACTCCTCCATCACCGAGGCCATCTTCTGGTGCATTTCCTCGGGGTCTTTGCCTTCGACGAAGTAGGGCGTGTAGCCATAGCCGCGGAAGAGGTAGTCCAGTTCTTCGTGGGAGATGCGGGCGAGGATGGTGGGGTTGGCAATCTTGTAGCCGTTCAGGTTCAGGACGGGCAGGACTGCGCCATCGCGGGCGGGGTTGATGAACTTGTTGGAGTGCCAGGCGGTGGCGAGGGGACCGGTTTCTGATTCACCATCGCCCACGACGCAGGTGACAATTAGGTCAGGGTTGTCGAGCACTGCCCCGTAGGCATGGGAAACGCTATAGCCCAGTTCGCCGCCTTCGTGGATGGAGCCAGGGGTCTCTGGGGTGACATGGCTGCCGATGTAGCCGGGGAAGGAGAACTGCTTGAAGAAGCGCTGCATGCCCTCTTCGTCCTGGCTTTTGTCAGGATAGATTTCGGAGTAGGTGCCTTCGAGGTAGACGGGACCTAGGACACCCGGTGCGCCGTGACCGGGACCGGCCACGAAGATCATGTTCAGGCCGTACTTGTTAATGAGGCGATTGCAGTGGATGTAGGTGAAGCTGAGGGCGGGGGATGAGCCCCAGTGGCCCAGCAGTCGATACTTGATTTGCTCTGCGGTGAGCGGCTCTTTCAGCAGCGGGTTGTCGCGCAGGTAGATCATGCCGACTGCCAAGTAGTTGCAGGCCCGCCAGTAGGCATGAATTTTATGGAGTTCCTCTGGGGATAGCGCCGAGGCGGTCGGTGGAGCGGTTTCGTCAGAAGGTTTTGAGATCGCTGTGATCATGGCGTTACTCTCCAGAGGCTTCAGAGGATTGAGAAACTATGCAGTAAGAAACACAAACAACGGATACAGTCCTTACTATGCTTACTATTTATCTGCTTCAGCTGCACTGTAGTTTTGTATTGTTGTCATTCTATTAAGGCCATACTGGCATAACCTTTAATCATTCTGAAAAACACTGTCGCCGCAACATGTTGGTCTAGATGGCGACTTGGTCTAGATGGTGACTTGGTCTAGATGGCGACATTAATCTATAGAAGAGATAACCTAAACTTAACCTGTATAGGGCAAACCTGCTGTTGTAGAAAAGGCTTGTCGGGATGGCAAGAGAGACCGGAAGCCAGCAGTTAGGACCTAGGAACCAAAATTTTTATTGTTTGCTTTCTGCCTGCTGTCTTCTGTTTTCGGAATCTCCTGCGAAAAAGAACTGCCCACAAGGTAAAAATTAATGTTCTCATCCCATCGAACTAAGATTGTTGCTACCGTTGGCCCTGCCAGTAGCGATACCGATACGCTCCGCCAGATGATGTTAGCGGGCATGAGTGTGGCCCGCTTAAACTTTTCTCACGGCAGCTACGAGGACCATGCTGCGCGGATTCAGCAGCTGCGATCGCTCTCCCAAGAACTGGACCATCCCCTCACCCTGCTTCAGGATTTACAAGGCCCCAAAATTCGTGTAGGAGACCTGCCTGAGCCGCTGACTTTGACGGATGGAGAGACGCTGACTCTGCTGCCGTTGGCCGCCTATCAGCAGCAGCCTAATACAGTGGGTATTGACTACCCCTACGTTGCCGAAGAAGCCCAGCCCGGTACTCAGGTATTGTTAGACGATGGTCTGCTAGAGCTAGTGGTCGAATCGGTAGAGGGGGACAGCGTTCACTGCCGGATTGTAGCCGGGGGACTGCTCAAAAGTCACAAAGGTGTCAACTTCCCGTCGCTCAATCTACGCTTGCCGTCGATGACTGACAAGGATATTCAAGATCTCGCATTCGGTATTGCTCAAGGGGTTGATATGATTTCTCTGAGCTTTGTGCGACAGGCAGCTGATGTGCAGGAACTAAAGCGACGGCTGGCTGAGCACCAGGCAGATATTCCTGTTTTGGCTAAGCTAGAAAAGCCCCAGGCGATCGCTAATCTCGAAGCCATTGTCGATGAGTGCGATGCTGTTATGGTGGCGCGAGGCGATTTAGGGGTGGAAATGAGCCCCGAGAAAGTGCCACTACTTCAAAAAAAGATTATTCGAGCCTGTAATCGGCGCGGTATTCCCGTAATTACGGCCACGCAAATGCTCGATAGCATGATCCGCAACCCTAGACCCACGCGGGCAGAGGTCAGTGACGTGGCCAATGCCATTATCGACGGCACCGATGCGGTCATGCTCTCAGGAGAATCTGCGGTCGGCGATTATCCGGTTGCGTCAGTCAAAATGCTGGCTAAAATTGCGGCTGACATTGAGCCGGAAACGGTGTTTGTTAACTATCCGCCCCACAATGTTGACGACCCCCACGCCATTAGTGAAGCACTGAACGCTGTTGACCAGGTGCTTGACCTACGCTGCATTGTGACCCTAACTGAAACCGGCCAGTCAGCCCGGCTGGCCGCAGCGGAGCGACCCAGTGTGCCCATTGTGGCACTCACGCCCAATCCAACCACTTACCATCGTCTCAGTCTGGTGTGGGGCGTGAGGCCTGTCTACGTTCCCGAACTGGATCCTACTCTGAAGCATCTGTTCATACAGATTGAACGTGTTCTGTTAAAACAACATTTTGCAGCCCCTGATGAGAAGGTGCTGATTTTGGGGGGATTGCCGATGGGCGTGGCGCATTCCACGAATTTCCTTAAGATCCATACAGTGGCGTCATCCGCCAGTCATACTGAGGCATCCCGCGTGGGATAAATCGAGCTTGCGTCAACACCCCAACAATTAGCGCCTAGCTACCCGGCGCTTACAGAGGACGACACCGTATGAAAATTGCTTTTTTTGGGACGAAGACCTACGACAAACGCTCATTTTCAGCGGTCAATAAGACTTTCGGACACGAACTGACGTTTTTTGAGCCGCGACTGACACCCGATACCGCTGCGTTGGCCGCTGACTTTCCAGCGGTGTGTGTTTTCATCAATGATGATGTTGGGCATGAAACGCTGAGCGAGATCGCGGCAACAGGGACGCGTCTGGTTGCTCTGCGCTGTGCGGGGTTTAATAACGTTGAGCTACCCACTGCCAAAGACCTGGGGATACAAGTTGTACATGTACCGGCCTACTCCCCCTATGCTGTCGCTGAGCACGCGGTGGCGCTGATTATGGCGCTCAATCGTAAACTGTATCGGGCCTATAACCGCGTTCGGGACGACAACTTTGCGTTAGATGGCCTCTTAGGGTTCGACATTTACGGCAAGACGGTTGGCGTCGTTGGAACGGGTAAGATTGGCGAACGCTTTGTCAGTATTCTGCACGGGTTTGGCTGTAAAATACTAGCCTACGATGTAAAAGAGAACCCGGTTTGTCTTTCTCTTGGCACAACCTACGTTCCTCTCCAAGAGCTATTGTCTCGTGCGGACATTATTTCGCTACACTGTCCGCTCTTGCCGTCCACCCACCATCTCATCAATCGTGACTCGTTGAGCCACGTCAAACCTGGTGCCATGCTGATCAACACCAGTCGGGGTGGTCTAATTGACACCGATGCGGTAATTGCTGCTTTGAAGTCAGGTCGTTTGAGCTACCTGGGGATAGACGTGTACGAAAGAGAAAGCAATCTGTTCTTTGAAGATCTTTCTGGAACTATCATTCAAGATGACACTTTTCAACTACTTCAGTCTTTCCCAAATGTTGTGATTACGGCCCACCAAGCCTTTTTTACTGAAGAAGCGCTACGGAATATCGCCGAGACAACACTGTCCAATATTACTGACATTGAAGACGGACGCCGCTGCGTGAACACGATTGAGTCATGAATTGCGTTTGGCGCACATGCTCAGCCTATTGAGGATGCTCAAAGACCCATACATTTACTCGCTCAATTCATGCTACGAGCTCAACTATCCTACGAAACGTAAACAACTTTAAACTTCTAAGCCAGTTGTGTTTTGAACAGTAACATAGCGCAGTATTCTCTTACTAAACGTTAATAGTGGTGTGTGGTGGTTTGAACAGCTAGATGGGTAAGGTATAGGTCCTGCGTGTACCCCCCAGCGTGCTGAACCCCAAATCTTTTAGATTCATACAGACCTTCATTGGAGCTGGAATTATGAGACCGTCACGATTGAACCTCAGTTCGATGGCGATCGCTTCTCTGGCCTTCTTGCTGAACTGGTTAGTGTTTGTTGACTCAACGCCACTTGTGGCACTCACTGAGCCGTTCGATGTTGAGGGTAGTAGCCAGCGCAGTACATTGGCACCTATTTTTCCGCCAGACAAGGCGGTTTTGGCGTTTGAAACGCAGAGCTATGCGGTCGAACTTCTTGAAAGGAGCGGTGCGTATTACCTGAGCGTTCGACATCGCTCCGATGGCACAACGCTGGTGAATGCTGCTGCTGTTGAGGCGGTTTACCAAGGTGATCGGCTACACAGCTATCGCTATCATTCTGTAGACACGGCTCAACCTGAGCTAGAGGTTCGTCTGGACAAGCAGATTCCCGAACTTTGGGTTCAGAAAGCCGATACCCAGCAGGTTGAGACTGCCCGCTAGGGCCATACCGAGACACGGCCTCTCGGTATGGCGACCCCCGTTCTGGTGAAACCCAATGCTGACGATCTACGTTCTGGCTGCGTAAAGGACTACTGTTCCTGCACCAAACGCATATAGTTTTGCTTGAGCTGAATGTTCTTTTCAGCCATGTTGTCGGCTAGGCTTTTTTCTGCGTCGGAAAGTTCCTGCCAGAACAGGGACGAGCGACGGGCTGTTAAATATTCACGCCACAGCAGCTGTACCACGGGTGCCAAGGCTTCGCCCTGCGCGTCTAGGCGGCGCTGGATAGCTTCGAACTGCTGGCGGGACGTATCAAACGTCTGTGTTTCAGTGGCATTCTCCAGTGCCGTTTTTAGCTCGTCGATTAGAGATTGAATGTCGGTGGGGGTCATCATGCTTATAGAATCTTTACAGCTAGAATATCTAATCCGTCGTCTTAACCGTAACCAATCTCATGGCACAGCCGCGTCTGCTATCCGGCATACAAACCACAGGCAACATGCACCTGGGTAACTACCTGGGGGCTATTCGCAACTGGGTTGAGCTGCAGGCTGACTACGACTGTTTTCTATTTCTAGCTGATCTGCATGCCATTACTGTGCCCCACGATCCGGCGGTGTTGGCTGAAAACACGTATAAAGTGGCTGCGGCCTACTTAGCCTGTGGTATTGACCCAGAGCAGTCCACCATTTTTGTGCAGTCGCACCTCAGCGCCCACAGTGAGTTGGCCTGGATCTTCAACTGCATCACTCCCATCAATTGGTTGGAGCGTATGATCCAGTTCAAGGAGAAGGCGGTTAAGCAGGGTGAGAACGTTAGCGTTGGGCTGATGGACTACCCTGTTCTGCAGGCTGCGGATATTTTGCTGTACGAGCCCGACTTGGTTCCCGTTGGCGAAGACCAGAAGCAGCATATTGAGCTAACGCGCGATATCGCTGTTCGCCTGAATCATCAGTACGGCAGTGAGGAAGCACCGTTGCTGAAGGTGCCGGAGTCGCTGATTCGTCCGGATGGCGCACGCGTCATGAGTCTGACAGATGGGACAAAGAAAATGTCCAAGTCTGACCCGTCGGAGATGAGCCGAATTGAACTGTCTGATTCGCCAGACCTAATTACCAAAAAAATTAAGCGGGCGAAAACTGATCCGGTGCGTGGGCTAGAGTTTGATAACCCGGAGCGGCCAGAGTGCCACAACCTCCTGACGCTGTACATGCTGCTATCGGGGCAGTCCAAAGATGCCGTTGCCGCCGAATGTGCCGAGATGGGCTGGGGGCAGTTTAAGCCACTGCTGGCGGAAACTGCGGTAACGGCGCTCCAGCCTATTCAGGAAACGTACCTGGCACTCATGGCCGACCGAACGCATCTCGATAGTGTGCTAAAAGCCGGCAACGAGAAGGCGCGGCACATTGCCAACGCCACGCTAGCTAAGGTAAAAGCGGCCTTTGGCTACTCCCAGCCACTGTAGGACAACTTGGCAATGATCTATTCGGAATGCATAAAGCTCCATTGAACTTTGTTTGGTTACCCTAGTGACGTTTTTACGAATGACTGACAATTGACCCATTGCACTCTGACTACCCCTATAAACATCTGATTCCTGCTCTTTTCTCGCCACTGATTCCTCATGTCCGCTTTTTCCAATGGTGCTGTGCCGCTGTCGATGACCCAGTTTGAAGCTGCGGTCCGCACAGGGCAGTTTCTGGTTACTGCCGAGGTGATGCCGCCCAAAGGGGGGGACCCTGGCCACATGCTGGACATGGCCCGGTGTCTGAAGGGGCGAGTCCATGCGGTTAACATCACCGATGGGAGTCGTGCGGTGCTGCGAATGTCGTCGCTGGCTAGTGCGGTACTACTCCAGCAAGCTGGGATTGAGCCTATTTGTCAGATGACCTGTCGAGATCGCAACCAGATTGCGCTCCAAGCCGATCTAATGGGTGCTCATGCGTTGGGCATCCGCAACGTGCTGGCGCTAACGGGCGACCCAGTCAAAGCGGGCGATCATCCCCAGGCTAAGAGTGTCTATGCGCTGGAGTCGGTACGGCTGCTACAGACCATCGGCAAGCTCAACCGAGGCGTAGACCTAAACGATAAGGACATGCCGGATGGTGCCCTCTCAATGTTTGCTGGGGCTGCGATTGACCCCCAGTGCAAGAGTCAATCCGGACTACAGCGCCGATTTGAGCGTAAGCTAGCCGCCGGTGCCCAGTTTTTTCAAAGTCAGCTGATCTCTGATTTTGACCAGCTCGATAAATTCATGACGCAGATAGCGGCAGGCTGCAACCGCCCCATCCTAGCCGGTATTTTTCTGCTGAAGTCTGCCAAAAACGCCGCGTTTTTGAACCGCTGTGTGCCAGGGGTCAATATTCCTGAGGCCATTATTGATCGGTTAGCCGCTGCTCTAGATCCGTTGCAAGAGGGAATGAACATTGCAGCTGAACAGGTCAAAGCGGCCCAAAGCCTGTGTCAAGGCGTACACATCATGGCGATTCGCCGGGAAGACTTGATTCCAGAAATTTTAGACCGGGCTGGAATTGCTCCCCTTGCCCAGTCAGAGTGCACCGGAAGTAGTGGGCCTGAGAATAATGGGCTGACGCTAGCGCGTCCAACATACTCGCTACAGCCCGGCCAGCAGGCTTGACGGATGTTTATCGCGTGGTTAGCGTGATAGTCTGCTCGGGCTCAATTACCACCACAAACGGGGCCGTGGTATTGCCGACGATGACGCCCGCCGCCGCGCCGCCCAGAATTTCTAAAAAGTCGGCGTCACCGAAAACTTCACCCAGAATTAAACCCCCAGCTGCGCCAATGGCCGCATCGCCAATAATGGCCCCAGCTGAAGTTTCACGAGGGTCTTTCTGGTCATGCAGTAGCTCGGATGCCGCATCGAGGCGATAGACCTGGCTACCTGCCTCAACTGAATTGGCGACGAATTGAAGACCCCCTTCGGCGGGCTCAAACTGTCCCCTGATGATACTACCAGCGGGGAATGAAACGCCGTTGACGGTGGTGCTTTCAGCCAAGCGTAAGTCGTACTCGTAGGTGGCGTCGCTATTGAGATAGAGCGTTTCCCCTGTGTCGGTGGTGGTGTTGAGTGAGATCGCCGTTTGAGCCAGGGCAGCCCGTGACACCACTGCTGGCAGTGTGCCACTCATTCCAGTCATCAGCAGGGCAGATAGCCCTCCGAGCAGTATTGCATTCCCTTTCATGGTTCGGCCTCCAAGCCTGTTCATATCCAGCGTGCCGTGAGCTGATTAAAACAAGCTGAATCTAAATTAAAGATAAACCTATGCCAGATTGGTGAGTGGCACAGATGGCCTGGGTAAAGGGCTACCCTAGCTCAGATAGCTACCGATCCAGAGGGAGATTTGCTCGAGGGCAATGGGGCTGTACCCAGCGACCACGCCACCCAGGAAACCAAATAGGTGGCTCTCCCAAGAAATGGCCGTGTCATCCTGGTCGGGCATGAGTGTCCAAAAGCGATCGCCGTAGAGCAGCATCACTACGAAACACAGACCCAAAGCCATCAAAATTACGCTCTCTTGTCCGCGAGTGATCAGATAGCCCAGATAGCCGAACATCAGGCCACTAGCTCCCAGATGGACAACGTCCTGACGACCGATCAGCCAAGTGCCAACGCCGCTGATTAAGATAATTAGCAAGCTGACCGCGTAAAAATGCTGTATGCCTTGACTCATCATGACCATCCAGCCAAAGATGACGAAGGGTAATGTGTTCGCGATCAGGTGGCCTGCGCTTCGGTGTAGTAAGGGCGCAAGGGCAATGCCCATAACGCCCGGTAGGCTGCGGGGACGAATTCCCAACAGTCGATTGAGCCCACCGCCTAGGTAAGCCAGATTAACAATCCCGACTGCCCAGGCAAAAATGACACAGTCTCTGAGAATTCGAGCCTGGGATTGCCAGTCAACCGGCAGGAAAAAAGATAAAAAGACTGTCGCGAGAATTAGATAAATTAAGACGAGCTGTTGCTTAACCTCAGTCATGGGCGGATTCGCTTAAATCTGTACGGGATACGGACAGGTGATGATGGGGTAGAAGCGACCCGTAGAGGCGAGTTTGAGATGTCCTTTGGGGGATTTCCTTAGAGGAGGCTCTCGGGGGGAGTCCCAGGTATCTCGCATTTTTCTCATAAAGTAGCGGTGGAGTTCAGTAGATCTGAGTAAGCTTTCGGATATATTTACGACCTTGAAAAGATTCGATGATTTGCCCCAAGCCTTACGGATGAAGATTTGCGGCAGACTCTATTCAGGGTTGAGAAACGATATCCAATACCGCTATTTGAGTCTTGGCGTCAGAATCTTGGCGTCAGATTAGACTATTCAGCGATTGCCTTGACTTGTTGGCCTGATCTTCCACTCAGGCGGCAATTCAGACGGTCCCCTGGAAGACAAAGACGGGTGGCTTCAGTTGACTAGACGGCAGTGCCTGTGGCTTCCGTTCCGTGGTATTACAGATTTTTTACGAGGTCCTCAAAAACTTAAACAACCGTGGACCGACGTCCTTCACTTTGGATCTATTCAAGCAGTGGCGGCAATGAATGGGAGAATGGTGGCGATAGCTCAATTTCCATTGGAAATGAGCATGGAGTAATGGTGAGCAGTAGCCGTGAGCAGTAAGGGAATGAAAATCAAGCGTTTGGCCGTAGTCTGTGTCTGTTTGGTCGGTCTCCTCGGTGGCCTATTGGGTTTTGCTGCGCCAAGCTGGGCCTACCTTCAGGAAGATATGGACATGCTGACTGAAAACAACGAATGCCCGGTATGTATTTTGACGGAAGCGCCGCTTAGCGGCGCTAGCCTGTATCAGGCAAACTTGAAGGTGGCCGAGATGACCGGGGCCAACCTGACAAATGCCGATTTGCGGGAAACCAACCTGATGCTGACGGAACTCAAGACAGCTGACCTCAGCGGCGCAGACCTGACCCTGGCACAAATGAACGGCGCACGGTTGCAAGAGGCTAACTTAAGCAATGCCAACCTCTCGGGCGCAGTACTTACCCAAGCCAACATGGACGAAGCCAATCTTAAAGGGGCCAAGCTGATCGATGCCGATCTGACGGCTGCCGTCATCGGGACGGCTGACATGCGAGAGGCTGACCTGAGCGGGGCAAACCTGCGAGGTGCCAACTGGTCCCAAGCGATTATGTGCAACACCACCATGCCAGACGGGCAGGTGAACAACCGCAACTGTGACTAAACCTTAGCCATGTCCAGAACTGAGGGCTCACTTGCAAAACCGGGAAGCTTTAAGCTGGACGTGGTTGAAAGCCCTGCTACGAGTTAGCCGATGAAACTTAGGGGGTTGTCGGTTCCCCTAACGCGATCGCACGATCCGTTCCGCTCAATGACGAGTCGGAAGACTGGGGCTGAGCAGTTGTGGCTGGTGACGCTGACTCAGTTGGGGTATCGGCTAGCAGATAGGTCCGCATTTGGCCTCGACCTTTGACGTCGATCAGTCCCCGATCCTCAAAGGCAAATCGATGCTTAAGCAGTTGGTAGGTTGTCTCACTGACTTGAATGCGTCCGCTAAGCCCATGGGACTCCATGCGACTAGCGACGTTAACCGCATCACCCCACAGGTCATAGCTAAACTTTTTGAGCCCGATGACGCCTGCCACGACGGGGCCGGTATGAATACCAATGCGAAGCTGAAAGCACTGGCCGCTTTCGCGCTCAAACTCACGAGTGGCAATTTGCATTTCCACGGCCATCTGGACGACGGCGGCGGCGTGATCAGCAATGGGCTCGGGCAAACCGCCAACAACCATGTAAGCGTCGCCGATTGTTTTAATTTTTTCGAGACCTAGCCGATCAGCCAGGTTGTCATACTTAGAGAAAATGCTGTTGAGCTGGCATACCAGTTCGACCGGTGGAATTTGAGTCGCCAGCTGCGTGAAGCCGACAATGTCGGCAAATAGAATGGTAACCGACTCAAACCGAGATGCGATCGCGCCCCGATTGGTCAGGTTATTTTTGAGGGCTGCTGCAATCGAGGGCGGCAGGATGTTGAGCAATAGCTGATCAGCTTTCTCCTGCTCGACTCTCAACGCTGCTTCTGCCTCTTGGCGTTCGCAAATTTCTTGGGCGATGCGATGAAACATCTGTCCAAAGGCCTGGGCAACATCACCCAGTTCATCGTCGCGGGGCTCAGCCAAGCTTTTAAAGTCTGGGCTTTCGTTACGTTTGACTGCTGCAGCCGCTAAGTTAAGGTCACTTCGCAAGTGCAGCAGTGGATTAATCAATATCCGCTCTAGTACCAGAATCGTCACTAGCGTCACAAAGACGGAGATGAGGATTACCAGCAGGGCGATGCCTAGGGAATATTGACGCATCTGCTGTTTAACTGACGTTGCGTCGTGGCGAATAGCAACGATATAACGTCCGGAAAAGCGTTCAGCAGGCCAGGATACGTCGTAACGGGTCCCCCCTTCCGACAGCTCACTGAACCAGCGATTTGTGATTTCTTCTGTGGGTAACTCGGGTGGTTCTCCAAAGGTTTTAATGACCTCACCGGTAGGGGTGTAGAGTGTTGCACCCAAGATAACCGATCCAGGTTTTAGACCGCCGAGTCCAGTGGTCAAGAGGTCGTCAGAGGCCATGTCACTCATGACGTTGTTCTTGATGGTGAACAAGACCTCTTGAGAAATCTTTTCTAAATCTTCTAGCCGGTCCGACCGTTCCTTAAAGTAGGACGGGATAAAGATAGCAACCTCGATGGTGGCCAGACTAAGAAACACCCATCCCACAATCTTGCGAGAGAGTTTGGACTTGAGTAAGCCCATTGAAGACTGAAGTAAGCTAGCCATATCCACGGACGGTGTCAAGGTCACCTTTATCGTAGGTCCGCCAGATAAGTGTTCGCTGAGAGGTTATTAGGAATTCACAAAGGTCACGAAGTCCATTGAGACGATTGTCAGCATCCTCAGCAAAAATACGGAACAGGTCATAACAGTGAGGCTCCCCATTCCAAGAGCTGCTGATACGAACTTTAGTTAAGCCGCTCTATGACGTTGTTGGTATTTGCCGAGTACTTCCTCACGGATGTCTTGAATGACGGATTCCCAGTCGATATCTTTACTGCTAAGTAGGCGGTGCATCAGTCGGTCGACGGTAGTGATGGCCCATCGTTCTGGGTCGCCAGTGCCCGGTCGATAAAAATCATAATCTTGCCAAAACAGCAGTTTGTAGTCGTAAAACCCGTGGGCGTTGAGCATATGGGATGCCTTGAGCACCTGAATACGATGGGTTAGGAAGGCTTCCCCCTTTTCTCTTTTTTTACGCTGTGACAGTGTCCAGTTGGTTTGTTTTGTCTCGGGTGCGTTAGCCAGCGGCCCCAAAAAGTCTAGATAGACGTGAATGTCGTTGCAGGGGTCGGTATGAAGCGCGTCTATCGCGGCCTGCTGTCCCCGGAGTGGACTAAAGATCCAGGTTCTTACTGCCCGAGGTGTGTCGCGACCCAGCACCAGCGTGGCGGTACCTTCTCGGCCCAGAAGAGGCTTTTGGATTGATCGAAACGGCTTCCGTTTGATGGTTTCTGTTTTTGTCTTCCACCAGAGGAAGCGGCGGACAAAGTCAAGAATGTCGCCGAGAATTCGGTCGAAGGTACTCATATCTACGTGGTTCTCTCGGTAAACTGGCACACCTGCCTCTATACCTTCACCTAGTTTGAAGTAAAAGCCATCCGTCTTTGCCCGGAAGATGGCTGATAGACGTTGAAGATTGTAGGGTTTGCTGACTGTGACGACGAGCAGTGGATATGCCCGCGCGGCTTGCGCTGCTGCTTGAGCCGACGCCTTTTACCGTTGGCTAGGTTGTGCCGGTTTTAGCGAGCGGTCTTAAACATGGCCTTAAACATTGCTTTTTTGTCTGACGGCTGACCCCATTCAGGTTTGTTAGACTAATGGGGTCGTTTCGGCCCGCCGTCTATGCCGCTTGCCACCTCACCGCGCTTACCCCTGCGCCTACAGGAACTCCCCCAACTCACCTATTCCTTCGCTTCAGACCGGTTTGATCGCAGCTGGGAAGCGCCGCTGTCAACCTTGCTGGGCTTGGGACGGGCTGCCGGTGCCGACTTTATTGAGTTCTTCCTAGAACGCAACAACTACATTAGCTGTTTGGCTGAAGACGATGCCATTACCAGTATTTCGCCACGGTTGGTGACGGGGGCCGGTGTACGGGTGTTCAAAGGCCAGTCTGACTGCTACGTCAGCACCAACGATGTCACCTTTGACGGACTCAAGGCCGCACTGGAAAAGGGTCTATCGATCATGGGTTTGCTGCTGCCTAGCGCCGCAGGTCGTATTCCTGAGGTCACCCTAGAGCTGTTTCGTGACTATGCGTCGGCCAACGGTAAGGAAAATTGGCTAGCTAGCTGTCCGTCTATGCAGGCGATGGGCGATGTCTTGCTGGCGGCGAACAGCACTGTTGCGAA
This sequence comes from uncultured bacterium, assembly GCA_963923025.1. Classification (GTDB taxonomy): domain Bacteria; phylum Cyanobacteriota; class Cyanobacteriia; order Phormidesmidales; family Phormidesmidaceae; genus CAWUKV01. Next base: position 5,038 of record CAWUKV010000074.1, on the reverse strand, counting down.
ACAGGCGAAGCATGTTCAGGCTCGCCGTACGGCCTATTTCCGTGATTGGCAAGAGGTGCTAGTCGCCGCCAGTGATGGTACCTTTGCCCGTGACATTCGCCTGACCCAGTCTGCGGGCTGCAACCTGCTTTGCGCTGACGGCGAACACCGCTCTTCCATTGGGCAGCGCTTGGGCAATACCAGCGACCCCAGTTTTCTGACGGCGTGGGACTACGACACGACAGCGGCTGAACTGGCCGAGTCTGCGGGCAAAATGCTCTATGCCGACTTTGTGGAATCGGGTAACTACCCGGTGATTATGGCCAACCACTTCGGGGGGGTCATTTTCCACGAGGCCTGCGGTCACTTGCTGGAAACGACGCAAATTGAGAAGGCCACAACTCCATTCCTGAACAAAAAGGGCGAAAAAATTGCCCACGAGAGCCTAACTGCCTGGGATGAAGGCCGCTCTGACGATGCCTTTGGCACCATTGATATGGACGATGAAGGCATGCCCACCCAGCGCACGCTGCTAATCGAAAACGGCATTCTCAAAAACTTCATTTCTGACCGGGCGGGCGAGATGCGTACAGGGCATCCGCGCACCGGCAGTGGACGCCGTCAGAGCTACACCTTTGCCGCGGCGTCCCGCATGCGCAACACCTATATTGCCCCCGGTGACTATAGCTTGGATGACCTATTTGGCTCCGTTGAGAAGGGCATTTACTGTAAGAAAATGGGTGGCGGCAGCGTTGGCCCGACCGGCCAGTTCAACTTTGCGGTGGATGAGGCTTATCTGATTGAAAATGGCAAGGTGACTCGCCCGGTGAAAGGCGCAACGCTGATTGGTGAGGCAGTAGACGTTATGCAGAAGATTTCGATGTGTTCGGACGATCTGAGTCTGGCACCGGGCTTCTGTGGCTCGGTGAGCGGCAGCGTGTACGTAACGGTGGGCCAGCCGCACATCAAAGTTGACAGCATTACTGTGGGGGGTCGCTAAGCCATGCCAACGATTACTGAAATTTCTACCCAGGCCCAGCAACTGGCTAGCAAACTGGGCATTGCCAAATACGACATCTACGGGTCTACCACTGACGAAACCAGCGTGCAGGTGGATCGGGGTGAACCTAAACAGGTCAAGGCGTCTAACCGGGCCAGTGTGATTGTGCGTGTCTGGAACGACGAGGGACTGCTGGGGGTGACCTCTACCACCGATGTGAATGAGACGGGGCTAGAACTGGCCCTTAAAACTGCCGCCGAGGCCAGTGCCTTTGGGGCCAAAGAGCACGTGCCGGACTTTAGCCCAGAGGCCACCGCCCCCCTGCCGGAGGTCAACGTGGAGCAGGATGAGGCCGCGCCGGTTGGTGACCTCATCGACACGCTGGTTAGTGCAGAGCAGACGCTGCTTCAGGCCCATGAGGCGATCGCTTCGGTCCCCTACAATGGGCTAGCCCAGCGTGGTATGACCTACTTCTACGTCAACAGCGACGGTGCAGAGCGCAGCGAAGCCCGCACCACCGCCGTTATCTATCTTTACTCCAAGACCGAGCAGGAGGGTAAAAAGCCGCGCTCGGCTGGGGCCATGCGCATCAACACGGGCCTGCAAAGGCTAGACGTTGAGGGCTGTCTCAAGGAAGCGACTGAAAAGACGCTGAGCCATCTCGACTACGAGAAGATTCCGTCGGGCAAGTACCGGGTGGTGTTTTCCGCAGAGGCTTTTCTGAGCTTGATTGGGGCCTTTGGTAACCTGTACAACGCCCAGAGTGTGTTGGACAATCGCAGCTTGTCCACGGCGGCGTCTATTGGTACCCCCGTTGCCTCTCCGCTGCTGTCGCTCTATGACGACCCGCTCCACCCGGAAAACATAGGAGCTGAAACCTTCGACGGGGAAGGCACGCCAACTCGCAAGCTGCCGTTAATCGAAAACGGTGTCCTCAAGAGCTTTTTGCATAGTGCGGGTACGGCTAAGCGGATGGACGCGCAGCCCACGGGGCATGCCAGCATCGGCGCAAAGGTCAGCGTTGGGTCTCACTTTCTGCATGTCACCCAGGGCGAAAGCAGCGACAACAGCTTTTCGCTGGAGACGGCAGACAATGTGGTCTTTATTGATGACGTGCAGTCGCTCCATGCTGGGGTGAACGCGCTACAGGGCTCGTTCTCGCTACCGTTTGACGGCTGGCTAATCAAGAACGGAGAGCGCATCAGTATCGAATCGGCCACTGTCGCCGGAGACTTTTGCGAGGTGCTGAAGTCGATTCTCTATGTAGAGCCTGAGGCCGAGGTGACGCCGGGGGGTATTTGCCCCCGTATTTGGGTGAACGAGCTGTCAATCACGGGCGAGTAAGTGAGCGATCTGGTCTCCGCTCAGCGCATTCGTGACTGTCTGATGGCAAAGGTGCGTGAGCGGGGACCGAATAAGACGATTTGCCCGTCAGAGGTGGCTCGGGCCTTGGGCGGTGAAGGCTGGCGGGAGTTGATGGCGGTGGTGCGATCGCAAGCTCAGCAACTCGTATCCACCGGGCATATCGTCGTCACCCAAAGAGGCAAGGTCGTTGATCCTGCCATTGTCAAAGGTCCGGTCCGCTATCGCCTACCTGACTCTAAGACTAGCGGCTGAGCCCATAGGCCTAGTGCATGAAGCCTGCGATATCACCAGCAGACCTACTGTTGCACTCCACTTTTGAAAGCGAGATAGAGAACATTGAGGGGGGTAACCCTAACGGTTAATCTGTTTGAATTTCAGAGATTGGCTGGCCGCTAAAGATCAGCTTTATAACTCAGGTTGAGTTCGTTCCCGAGGGTGCCGCGAATGCCCCAGTTGGCTGCTGGCGATTCAAACAGCGTGATTTCTAAATCTTGTGGCGTGACGGGTGTTGCCGCCTGAATGTGTCGATATAGCTCGCGGATCAGTGCCTGTTTTGTTGCCAAGGTGCGACCTTCGAACAGGCTAATTTCGATGATGGTGTACAGCGCTGTCCGGTCACTTGGGAAGATAAAATCTTCTGCATCGAGCCAGATAAACCGCTGAAACCGTTTTTCAGATGGTGTTTTTAGCGTCGCCATCAGCGCTTGATGGATGGCGGCAGATAGCGCTTGTTGGTGAGGTTGGAGAGCTGACCGTAGACCGTAAACCTTGACCTGGGGCATCTTAAAACCTTGACTTAGGACATCTTAAAACCTTGACCTGGGGCGTTCTAAAACCTTGACCTGGGGAATTTTACTGAAATTGGAACAACACAGTCCAAAGGATTCTAATTCAAACGATTAAAACTTTTTACAGACGTAGGTATGGCTGCGATGACAAGGGTTTGGTAAGTATTACGGTACTGTCCGTTAGTCCTGCTACTTACAACTTCCGGATCAAGTTGAGTACTTTTGTATACAAACGTAAGATAAGCAGATCTGTCTTAAGGTTGATATTTCTTAGCTGTCTTTAGATAATGGCAGCTTACTTGGTCTGTCGATACCCAACGGTTAGACAGTCCTTTTGCCCTGTGAGCTTCCCTCGTCCTCTGCTAGTAAAGCCCCTACCCAATGACTGCACGACCTGCCAACTAGATTGATCAGGGACTGGTCAGTAACCTAGTTGCCTTTTCTACGGCACTCAAGTCTAGTCAACAGCAGGTTAAGCGCAGCTTTAAGTGAATTGGTTTGACAGTTTTACGTATAACCCACACCTATGACTTTACGAATACGGCGATGGAAACCCTTGTGCATGGCGCTATTTTGGGTCTCGCTATTGATGACGCTACTACTGGCAAGACCTGCAACTGCAGTGCTGTCGGCACCCAACACGCCAGAAATTCGCGGGGTTTGGATTACCACTAACGACACGGACGTGGTGATGGACCGGACAAAGCTGTCCGCTGCTATGGATGACCTGGCACGCCTCAACTTCAACACGGTCTATCCAGTGGTTTGGAATTCTGGCTATGCTCTGTTTCCTAGCGGAACGGCACAACGTGCGGAGATTCAGCCCTTTATCCGCACTGGCGATCAGGGCTATGACATTTTAGAAGAGCTGGCTAGCGATGCCCACGACCGGGGGCTGTCGGTAATTCCTTGGTTTGAGTTTGGCTTTATGGCTCCGCCGACATCGGAGCTAGCCATGAACCACCCGGCCTGGCTGACGCGTAAACGTGACGGTAGTCAGACGTCGGTAGGGGTTGCAGGTGAAGTGACCTGGCTTAATCCCTTTCACCCCGAAGTGCAGCAGTTTCTGACCAATTTGGTGTTGGAGCTGATCAGTCGCTACGACGTTGACGGTGTGCAGTTTGACGACCACTTTAGCCTTCCAGTTGAGTTTGGCTACGATGCGTACACCACAGCGCTGTACCGTGCAGAGACGGGGCGTACTGCGCCCGCCGACCCTCACAATCCCCATTGGGTTGACTGGCGGGCGGCTAAGTTTACAGCCTTTGTTGAGTCGCTCCATGCTGCGGTCAAAGCCCGGCGTCCCCATGCCGTCTTTTCCATCGCACCCAATCCTTACCACTATGCCTACAATGCTCAGTTGCAGGACTGGCGCACTTGGGTTCGGTCAGACCTGGTAGATGAGCTGATTGTTCAGGTTTATCGCGACAATCTCCATGCTTTCAGAGAGCAAATCTTCAAGCCTGAGATCGTTGAGGCCCAGCAAAAGATTCCGACCGCTGCGGGAATTCTGTCAGGGTTGCGAAATGCCCCGGTATCCATGTCTTTCATCGAAGACCAGGTCCTGACGGCACGGTCTGCAGGACTAGGCTGTACGTTTTTCTTCTTCGAAAGCCTTTGGGACTTGTCCCCTGAGCCCATCGCTGAACGTCAAGCTGGGTTTCAGGCGCTGTTTCCGAATCAGATTCTACGAGCTAGCCTTTAGGTGCTGAGCTGCAGGTGTTCCCAGTGGCTCTTAAATCTTGGCCACGTCCAGAACTGGAGTTTTTTCGGCGGGAAAAGCTGCAGGTTGCAACTTGGACGTGGTTTAGGAGCCGCTGAGTTATCAGGATTTGGGCGTCAGCAGCTAAAGCTGCCTACTGCTCAGTCTGGCTTCTGATAAGTAGGCGGACACAATGATTAGTCG
>CAWUKV010000073.1:0-23262 GCA_963923025.1 uncultured bacterium | reverse complement strand
CGCCAATGAGTACAAAGGAGAGCCGTTCAAAGTCTTTGTTTTCGGCGCGGGCCAGGTAGAAGTAACGAATGGCGATGAAAAAGTCATCGGCAAACTCTAGATTGAGGGTGGTGTCAATCTCGTCGATGAAAATGACGATTCTCTCGGATACGCGGCTTAAAACAACTTCTTCAAAAAATTGCGTTAGCCGCTGAGTAACGCCGAGGTATTCGTGTGCTCTCCACCAAGTGACTAGCTGGGGTAGCAGCTTCAGCTGGCGACAGATAATTGTCAGTACGCCCAGGTACCAGGCATCAGCAGAGGCCTGGGTCCCCAGCTTGGTTAAATCGACAATGACGGTGCGAATATTCTGCTGCTGTAGCGTCTCTGCTGTGCGCACCATCAGGCTAGATTTACCCATTTGCCGTGGCGTGAGGATGTAGGCAAACTGCCCACTGAGGCAAAGGTTAAGTAAATCTTGATCGGCCTGTCTGGGAATGTAAATGCCGCCACCGGCTTGGACGGTTCCTCCGGCAACGTAGGTTACTGATTCAGCCACTACCTTTGCTCCTTGAGATGCTCCTGAAAATATTCCGTATATAGCCGACAGCGGGGTGCAACCTTCTTGCCATCGCGACGGATTAAGCCTGCGCCTCTTAGCCGGAAGAAAATGCGCTCGTCAGGACAAGTCTGAGTTCTAAACACATGAAATAGGCTGTTGACGAGGCTGGCCTGGTCGTAAATGCGGGACAGGTGGTACCGCAGGTGATCTCCAAAGGGGCCACGCTCTGAGCAACGATTTTGCAGGAGCTGTTCGAAGGTCATTCGGTTACTGGCGACTAGATACAGGGCTCGCCGAACCAGATAGGGATGACCATGCAGCAGATCCATTAGATCTTGAATCTGTAAAGAGGTTAAGGGAGTGCCGTGCTGTTGGTTGAGTTCAATAACCTGCGCCTGGGTAAAGTCGGTAAGTTCTACAACCTGGCCTACGTTAAAGGGAGACTGGTTTAAGTCTTCGATGAGCTGGTATGGCTCTGTGGAGGTGACCAGTGCCAAGTCCAACTGTTTCCAGATGGGCTCTGTTGCCCGGCTGTTGTGCCAGCCGCGTAGCATAGCAAAAAAGTCTGACCGGAATGCGGTGCCAAAGGTAGACTCTACCTCGTCCATGGCGAGGACGATGGGACCATCAATGGTGGGCAACAGGTAGTCTTGCAGGTAAAACGTGCAGGCCAGTGGGTTGCCCATTGAGCCGTAGAGCTGCCACCATTCTTCAACCTGGTCAGGAACCCTGAGCTTGATGGTTAACCATTGGCATAAGCGCCGATAAAACAGATCCGCATTGGCAAGGGCAGCTTTGTCAAAAAATTGAAAGTCTAAAAAGACGACTTTTTTCTGGGCTTCTCGGGCCGCATTCATTAGCCGGATCAGCAGTGAGCTTTTACCCATTTGCCGGGGGCCTTTGATGGGGATGGTAACTCCCTGCTTGCGGATAGTTTGTAGCGCAATCAGGTCAGAGCTGCGCTCGATGTAAAACTTAGATTCGAGCTCCATTGTCCCCTCGGGTAGTTCGAGGGGTTGGGCCATGGGTGTGGGCTTGGGCAGGGTTGGGGCTGGGACGGCTTCTAGCAATTCTGCCTTGGAGGCTTCACTACTGATGGGTAAGGCCCCGCCTTCAATAGCTTTTGATAGGGCTGCAATCAGGCCGGGGGTGTCCTGCTCGGTTTTCCACATGGCCCAGTTGAGGCCGTTGAGGTACTCACTCAGCGGATATTGGAAGGGCTCACGATAGGCCAGTCGTACAGGTAGGATGCGAGGCTTGCCCTGCTCGTGGTGGAGGGCGCAGGTTTTTTCAAGCTCCTGCATTACCATCTCGCTGTTCACAGAAGATTCTGAGAGCAGCACAATTAAAAAGTCTGACTCCCGTAGTCGCTTATCGATCCAATGCACCCATTCGGTGCCTACCAGCATTTCCTGGTCAATGGCTGCCTTATAGTTTTGGCTTAAATTTTGGTAAAGCTCTAGGGCGACTGTTTCGTCGGGATAAACATCGCGTTTATAGCTAATGAAGATTGAAGCCGTTTGTGCCTGGTTGGTTTGGGTTGTTGCAGGCACTACCGTTGCCTTGCGAGCTGGTGCTGAGGAGGGTGGAGGCGGTGTTGGCTCAGGGTGCTCGGAACCCGGTTGGACGAGTAGCGGTGTTAGCTCTTCTTCGATGCCCATCAGTTTGATGGCATTGCAGCCTAGTTTGTGGGCAAATTCGACTTCCCGTCCGGCCCCTAACGCATCGTAGAAACTGACTGCATATTCTATGGCGGCTCTGTCCCCAATGGACTCGCTCATGCCAATGACCGACCCGATGTGCTGTGCGATCGCTTTGGCCTGCACAACGGAATAGCAGGCGTTGAGTAAAACGCACTCTACCTGATCTGCAAACAGCTCAAACAAATCCGCTAGGGCCTCGGCACTGACGAGTTCAGCTTGACCCACCTGATTTTCCAGAACAATTCCCGTATCACCCATGCCGTGTCCGCAAAAATGAACAATCTGGGGCGTATACTCCAGCATTGCTCGCTGCACGTCTCTGGGGGTAACGGCTTCGGCTTGCTCTACGTCGAAAAGCTCACGCTGTCTCGAACGCTTCAGCCCAGACTTAATCTCACGAACCTCTTCATCTAGGCGTAAACTTGAAGTCCCCTTGGGATTAGCAGATAGAATTAAGATTTTTCTGACGGGAGAGGTCGTTGACATTCTTCAACTCTCTATCAGGGAAGCGATGTATAAAATAAGACATGATGTATGGAGGGCCGCGTGTTTTAACCTCACGTAAATTATACTTCCGTAAGGTAGAATTCTATTCTGTATGTACTGTTACTTAACAAGGCTGCACGGGTATCTTCCGCTACCCGTGAAAGTTCCTGTTTTTAATGCCTGCAAGCATTAATCATTCTCTCTTTGGGGTGAGTGAGGATGGCGCAGTGCTTCGTCCCGTTCTACGCTGGGCAGCAGCAATGTAGACAGCGCTGTGCAGCACTGTCTACGCGGATGAGATAGACGTCATAGGCCCATGTAAAGCCCATGCACAGTCAAAGGACCGTTAATTAGCTTTACACAGGAGCAAGTCGCGCACGGCTTGTTTGATGAAGGTTTCGTCTTCAGGATTTTGGTAAGGGTTACCCGCTCGGTGTCCCCAGATAGATGGAATTGGGCAATATTTGCCGTTGGGGATCAGGTTGGCTTCTGCTTGGCAGTCTTCCGGTGTGAAGTATAAATCTGTTGTGGCGGGCATCACCAAAACCTGTGCTGTAATCGAGCTTAATGCCCGATTGGTATCTCCCTGGTACACCGGATTATTACCCACGTCGCAGTGTAGCCAAGTCTCAATCATGGCTAGTAGGTTGTGGGGGTCGCGCTTGCGATAGCCAGCTTCCCAGCTTCGTAGTAAATAGTCTTCAAGGGATGCGTAGCCCCACGCTAAATAGGGCTTGGCACGATAATACGCCTGGGACGCGGCCCAGCTGGCATAGATTTGGGTAAACGTGTGAAAACCCCGGTCGGGGGTGCGCTCAAACCGTTCGCCGTTCCAGGCTGGGTCTGCCTGTAGGGCTGCTCGTAGGCTGTAGAGAAAGATTTTGTTGTGATCCGTTGTTTTTGCGGTTCCACATAGCGCAGCAATCCGCTGTACGCGGTTGGGGTAGAGTACGCCCCAGTGGTAACCCTGCTGTGCGCCCATTGACCAGCCGTAGACCAAGGCCAGCTGCTCAATACCCAGACTGTCTAAGAGGGCAGCCTGAATTCGAACGTTGTCGTAGTGGGTGGTGTAGTACCCAGGCTGCATGGCCGCATCGCAGTTGCTGGGCGAGGTCGAAAGCCCGTTGCCCAACATGTTTGGCATAATGACAAACCACTGGGTTGAGTCCAAGATGCCATTTGGGCGGATCAGCCAGTCTACATCGGTATGCTGTGCCCCGTAGGACGTGGGGTAAAGAACAGCATTGGTTCGTTCTGCGTTGAGTTCCCCGTAGGTTTGGTAAACAAGGGTTGTTTCAGGCAGTACTGTGCCGCACTGCAGCGGAAAGTCTTTAAGAGAAAACTGCTGGGGCGCATTCATCTGTTCTATACCTGCTCAAAGTTGCCCAAGAAGCCTCGGTGAACGCGCGTGTAGCCTGACGCCACTGTGGCGAAGTGGGGTTTTAATAAATCATGGGCAGCGGGCAGCGCATGGAAGGGGATAGACGGATACAGGTGATGCTCGGCATGGTAAGGCATATTCCACATCAGGAGGCGCAGCGGCCACAGTGTCAGCGTGGTCCGTGTATTAGTCAGCGGATTGCTGTCGTAGCTGCAACCGCCATGCTCGGCTAGGAGAATGTAGCGAAGGACGGGTTGGCCCACAGCCAAAGGCAGTAGCCAGTAGGTGAACAGAAAGCCAGGGTGCCCCAGCAGCATAGAAACCAGTAGAATTGCGCCGTATACTCTCAACTGCACCCGCATGGACCGAGTAACCTCTGCATGACTCTCCTCAGGCAAGAAGGAGAATGCGTCTAAATCGCCTAGGGCCAAACGAGTATGAGTCACTAACTTACCCCACCACCAGGGCAGGCCCGTTAACTGCCAAAGGTATTGAGCAACGTGCTTGGGTTTAGGGTCGCCCAGCTCTGGGTCTTTGCCAGAAATTTGGGTGTAGCGGTGGTGCCACTTGTGGTAACGCCGATAGAAGGTCGCATTGTAAAAGGACAGCAGCCCAGCTAGCCATGCGATCGCATCGTTGACCTTAGCATTAGCAAAGGCCGTCCGATGGGCACATTCGTGCATGGTGCAAAACATTAGCGCGAAGCCTGTTCCGTAGACCCACAGCGCTGGGATCGCAATCCACGGCAGATCTGTAGACCAAAGATAGCCGCTAATGCCCAGGACAAGCAGGTATAGCGCCAGTCGTAGCCCGCCCAACCTATTGGAGCGCTGATTGAGCTGTGCTAACTGCTCAGCAGACAAAATTTGACGTGGATTATCGACAGAAGCTGGCTGTTTAGGCAGTTTTGAGTCAACAGGGTTCGCAATCATTATGATGAAGCGCCTTAGCGGCGACATAGGCGGATAGAAGCTCAGTTATAACGTCTTTATGACTTGTTATAACAAGTAAAAGTTAGCACGCCCAGACTGCTATAACAAGGAGGTAGGTTAAAAATATATTCAGCGCCATTTGCGTCAGAACACCGAGTACAGTAATCCTGCTTGGGATAGAACGAAATGGCGTCACCAGCAGTCCTTTGCTACAGATCGCGATCGCTATGTCCCTGCCACTCCATGCCAGCATTTCTGAGAAACTGCGTCAGCAGATTGATGATGGTGAGTATAGGCCCGGCGAAAAGTTACCTAGCGAGCATCAGCTCATGGAGTTGTTTAACGTCAGCCGTATTACCGTCAGACAAGCCATCTCCAATTTGATCAGCCAGGGGCTTGTTCAATCTCAGCAGGGCAAAGGTGTGTTTGTCGCGCCCCAGCAAAAGGTAGACTATTCATTATCTAGCCCGCTTATCTTTTTAGAAAATGACTTGGCTCAAAAGGGTGTTGCCCTAACGCTAGAAAATCTGACGCTCAAGACGCAGTTGCCACCTCCAAGCGTAGCTACTATCCTTCAATTGAGTAAACAACAAACGGTAATTTTTCAAGAGAAGTTACTAAAAATGGACGGTGCCGCTGGCGCGTTAGATGTTACCTACCTTGTCAGCGCGGTTGGAGATCAGCTATTGGCGGAGCTGCCCAGCAAAATGACCTTTCCGTTGCTGAAAACGGCAGGACTCCACATTGATAAAATCGATGCTGTGATCGAATGTACCCACGCCAGCTACCGTCAAAGCAGGTATTTAGAGGTACCCATAGGCCATCCGCTGATTGTTTACCGCTATACCACCTATGCTGGCCAGCGGCCCACTCTGCATGGTGAAACGATTTCTCGTGCCGATCGATTTTGCTACTCACTGACTATGCAAACAAATTTTCAGTAGGGGAACCAACGTTCTAGGCATGACCTAGGAGCATTTGTGGCCGTTGCTAAACCTCTGCCACGTCCAGAACTGGAGTTTTCCCAGGGGAAAAGCCATCGATTCTCAGGCTATACGCGGTTCGGAACTACAGGTTTCAGGCTGGACGTGGTTTAGAGCGAAAACTGTTTAAGGAAAAAACGAAACTGTTGCTGAGTTTGCCAGACGTAGTCTGTGGGCTTCCAGAGGTCCCGCAGGCCATAGTCGATCAGCTGGGCTGGGACGAGCTGGTCCTGGCGTTCTACCAGCATCATTCGTTCCAAGATCCAGGGGTCTTTAGAATATTCGGGATGGCCGGAGAAGACAAAAATGTGGCTGCCTAGCATCCAACCCAGGTATTCGGTGACGCCGCTGGTGCCAAGAGAGACTGCGCCGGGGGGCAGTTCAACCACGCCATCGTTGTGGTGAACCTGAATGCTGTAGGATGGTCGGTCGGTTCTCAGATACTGTCGGGCCGCTTCTGTGAGCTTGATTTCGACAACGGACAGTTCGGTACCGGGGGGGTTGCGCGTGACCTTGCCACCCAGCGCCTGGGCCACTATTTGCGGTGCAAAGGAGAACCCGGACAGGGGAATTTGCTGTTGGTGGTAGTCTCGAATGACGCCCATGAGTTCCGATATCCAGTCGTCGGTGTCGTAGGCTCCGCTGGCTGATCCCGAAATTACAATGCCGTCCAGTTCTGCCAGCTCGGCGGCGGTGGGGTAATGAGACTTGCGCGGTTCGTACTTAATCAGCTCTACCGCGCTCAGGTCAACGCCGCCTAAGTCCTCCGGTTTGCTCTCTTTGCACACGGCATCAAAGAGCTGCTGGTGCATGGTGTAAAAGCCGTCGGGGTAGCGGTCTAAAATTTCTGGTGCCCACCAGCGCAGGTCGTCGGTGCCGACGTCAAAGCTGGCGAGTCGCAACGTTGTCATGGGTTTGACTCCTGGTAGTTGGGCTCCTGGCAGTACTGTTGCAAAAACGGTGTCCGATGTCCGTCGGCGGACCACAGCACCGGATAGTAGCTTTCGTCTACCGTCAGGCTGTTGCGCATGCGGTAGCGGTCGAAGATGTAGCCCTGGGGTTCTGGCTGGAACTGAACCTGGCCGCTGATGCTGCTCAGGGCAAGGCTGCGGCGCGTCAGAGTATTGCTCAGGTTTGGACCCGAGCCATGCCAAAGACTGCCGTGGAGGAAGACGGCGCTGCCGTTGGGGATTTCAACTGGCACGACGTCGGATTCTGCGATGCCTACCGCCCACAGCGGCGCTCGATAGTCTGCTTCTGGTGCGTGTAGAAAGCGAATTTCATCATGTGAATCCCAGCGGTGCGAACCGGGCACAATTTCCAGTGTTCCAGCGCCTACCTCCGCATGGCTCAGGGCAATCCAGCAGGTGATCATCTCTGTTGGGTCAAGCGTTGCTGCATAGGTGTTGTTGCGATGGAAGGAAACAGCAGGGGCCTGGGGTGGCTTAATCCAGCAGGTATCGAGACCGTAGCGGGTGCTGGGCCAGCCCATCAGCTGGGCGTTTAGTTTGGCGATGCGAGCAGAAAGCGTAATGCTGGCAAGGGCGCGATCGCACCGCCACAGTCCGGTCATTTGCTGGGTGGCGTTAGGCTGGCTTAGCCCTGGCCTGCCATACCACTCGTCGGGGTAGATGCCGGTTTCAAACTGGGTGTTAAACAGGGGGGCGAATCGGCTGATGACCCAGTTGACCTGTTCGGTGGTGAGCAGGTTATCGACGATTAGGTAGCCCTGGTCGTGGAATTGTTCTATTTGCTGGGGTGATAAGTCGTTGACAGCGGTTGGCAAAGTTGCAGTCATCCCATATCTCCGTTACGAGAAATCAGTTCTGTAGCCGTCCTCGCGCCAGACAATTGGGAAAAAGCTCTCGTCCATGGTGTCGTCCCCTTGGCGGCGATATTTTCCGGCGATGTACCCGCCCGGTACATAGGTGTCGAAGGGCTTGAACTTGGCGCTGGCAGGTACGTAGGCCAGGACCATACTGCGTCGGATGACGGGCATGGTGTTGCGACCGGAGCCGTGCCAGGTGTTGCCGTGGTGAAAGACGCCGCTGCCGGGGGGGATGTCGAGCTGGACGACTTCTGGTGTTTCGACTCCTGCGGCTTGGGCCGCGTGCTCCATTTCGGCTAGGTAACTGCGGTTTTGGTTGTGGAACTCGGGCACCGCTTCAGAGAGCGTCCAACTGTGGGAGCCCTTGGCGTACTCAATGGTGCTGGCCCCGGCCTTGGCATTGCTGAGGGCAATCCAGCACACCGTCACCTCCGGTGGGGTGTGGTAGTTGATGTACATGGAGTCTTGGTGGAGGGTGGTCTCTTTGGCCCCCTGGGGTTTTTGCCAGATGCCGTCGGAGAGCAGGCGGGCACCGTTCCAGCCGGAGAGGGTGGCGGCAATTTCGCCAATTTTGGACGACATGACGGCTTCGGCGAGGGTGCGATCGCACTTCCACACGCCGGTCATTTGCCCAGCAGCTCCGGGCTTGCCCAAACGGGGGTTCCAGTGCCACTCGTCAGGGTAGATGCCAGTTTCGAACTGGCCCGCATAGAGGTGATTGAAGCGGCTGACAACCCGGTCTACTAGGTCTTTGCTAAATAGGTTTTCGACCACCAGATAACCGTCTCGATAAAACTGGTCAATCTGTTGTTGGTTGAGAATAGAGCCAGTTGCAGTTGGCACAGCTAGTACACCTCCAAATACTCGTTGGTTTCCCAGTCGGTAATGTGATCGTGGAAACGGTCTAGCTCAAAGGCTTTTACGGTAGAAAAGAGATGACAGAATTCTTCCCCTAACATTGACCGCATCTTTTCGTCTGCCGCTAGGGCATCCAGAGCTGCATCTAGGGTTCTGGGGAAGGGCTTTAGATTGGGGTCGTCTTCGCTGGGGCCGTCGGACATGGGCTGAAGCGATCGCGCTTCTTGCACACCTAGCAGACCTGCGGCCAGGGTTGCGGCGGCGCTTAGGTAGGGGTTGCTGAGCCCTGAGGCGGCCCGCATTTCTAGGTGGGTGGCATCGTCTTTTGTTGCCTTGACACGTACCATCGCCGTGCGGTCTTCGATGCCCCAGCTAATGTTGGACGGGGCAAAAGTGTGGGGCTTGAGCCTGCGATAACAGTTGGGGGTGGGGCCAATCAGCGGCAGCATGGCTGGGGCATGGTCAAGAATGCCCTGGGTAAACGATTTTGCGGTGGCAGAGAGGCCGTCTGGGTCGTCTAAATCTAGAAACGCATTGGTACCGTCGGTGTGCCATAGGCTGATGTGAAAATGGCAACAGCAGCCCGCCATCCCGGCGAAGGGTTTAGACATGAAGCTGGCCTGGTAGCCCAGATGGTGGGCAATCTCTTTGACTGCGTTCTTGAAGGAAAACGCTTTGTCTGCGCCCTTGATGCCGATACCCGGCCCAAAGTTGATCTCGAACTGGGAAGGGGCGTACTCGCAGTTGTGGGTGATAACGTCGATGCCTGCCCCTTGCAGGTAGTCGAGCATTTGGCCCAGCTCGGGTACATACTGGTTGCGAATGTGATTGAAAATGTGCAGCCCGTCGAACAAGGGCTTGTGGGTCTCGGCATCCAGCAGGTAAAACTCAAACTCATGGCCCATCATGACCTGAAAGCCCATCGTTTCTGCTGCCTTGAGCAGAGACTGTAGAACATATCGAGGTGCGCCTGCTAAGGGCTCGTCTGGGGTCCAATAGGCATCGCAGACTACCTTGACGGTGTTATCCATCCAGGGTACGGGCGTGCAGCTCTCAAGGTCGGGAAACAGCGCCATATCTCGGTACTTACGTTCCTCGTGATAGCCCGAATTGGACACCACAGAAGAGGCCGTATCTAGGGCGAGCGTGCCGCCATAGAAGTTCAGCCCTTTACGGGCGTAGCCTTCAACCTTGTTGATGGGCACTACCTTAAGCCGCGAGACTCCGTGCAGGTCGGGTAGCTCAAACCGAACGTAACGCACGCCCTGTCCAATTAGCGACTGCACCCAGTTTGCGATCGCGTCCGAGTTTGGCACTGAAACAATGTTTTTGGCAAGGGGAGGAGCCGCAACAACCATAACTGTTTTACCTCTATCAAGATGATCAAAAGGCACCTTGCGGTGCTGGTGTACCGTTATCCCAGGTCGATACTTCAAACCCAATACTGTTCACTGCCTGCTCGATCGGGTCTTGCAGTTTCGCAGATACAAATAGTGCCACGCCACCGTCTGTTGGGTGCTGGGGCCGTTCAAGGGATTGTGCAATGGCGCGCCCTGGCTGTAGGTGCAGCCCTTGCCAGCCGAGCTGAGGGTAGGTATCGAGAATGGCATAGAGTCGAGCCGCTCTACCACTCATCCAACCGCCGAGTAGGGCGAAGTGACCCACTGACCAATCTGCGGGCGGTGGATCACTTTCTCCAGCGTTGAGGTAACCAGACAGGTTCGCTGGCGTGAGATGGCTGCCCCAAAAATAGCTGGTGTGACTGTTTAATAATGGGACAATCTGCCACTCCGGATGCGTTTGACAGAGCCACCAAAGCTCGGCGATGCCATACTCCCAGTGTTGGGTCTGCAGCGGCAGCAGGCAAAATTCACCCTGACTCAGCTGCTGGGTTGCCTGGAGCAGTCCCATCAGCGAGGTGCCACACTGTGCTGCATCTGGAACAGTCGGAACCTTATCGTAGCCTTCACCGGTTAGAGACTCAGCACCGTGGGGCGTCCAGCATCCTTCATGGTCGGGTAATAATGTATGGGCCGCGATCGCAACCTCTACTGCAGAAACCGTTTGCTTCCCAAACGTCTGCAACAATAGCGCAATCCAATAAGGGCCACATAAATTATCCGGCTGCTGGCTACGGGCTAGCAGCGGCTCGAGATAGGGCAGGAGTTCCAGGGTCCACATGGTTGTCCATATCGTCCCAGAGCGACAATAACAGAAAAAAACACGATGCTTTCCAGGTCAGTAAAAAGCATCGTGCCAGGTTCAGGAGCGTAGGCGTAACCTCCAAAGGAGATTGATGATATGGGTGACCAAGATTCAACTTCGGCCACGTCCAGAGCTTGGATTATCGGCAGGTAAAACTGCAGATTTCCACCTGGATGTGGTCTAGCGTCTTGGCAGCCCGCGGTAGCGACGCCGCTTTGCACGACGAGCCGGTACACCCAACCCAACCATGCCCAGCAATGCCATCGGTGCCCGCTTGGCTGTGGTCACCAGGCTCGAGCGAGGCGCACTACGATGGGCCTGCTCTCGGACAGGGGGCTGCTGGAGCTGATCGGCGGCAACCAGCGAAAGAAGACCTGCCACAATAAAGGAGCTGAGGCTGTTGATGGATTTGTCCACCGATGAGGTCTCCTGGTGGGCCGTGGCGTAGGTTTTGACCATGAACCACAGGAAGATGCCCACAGCGACTAGAAGCGCGATCGCATTAATTGCTGGGCTGCCTGCAAAAGTGTAAATCGCGCCGCCAGTGGGGCCATCAATGGCCCCGTTGAACTCTTCTAACGTTGAAAAAGGACTTGACATCGTGTTTTCTCCTTCTACATCTGCGCGCTGGTGCGCTTCTACATCTGCGCGCTAGTGCGCGACACGGTAACCGGCGGTGCGGTAGCGTGGCCGTTGGTCTCAGGCACAATAGGATACTCAGGGTAGCCCTCTAGGCCAAAGTCTGCCAGGTCTAGACCCATCACTTCTTCGCTCTCGGGAACGCGCAGCAGGTTCATCTTCTTTAGAACAAAGCTGACGCCGTAGCCCGGAATGAAGCCCAGAATGATGGTACAAACCGCCGTACCCACGAGCTGACCCACAAATCCAGTTAGGGGAATGCCATCACCTTGGGGATAGCCTGCGGCCATCACGCCTACCGTCATGGCACCCAACAGACCACAGTAACCGTGTACGGCAAACGCACCAACCGCATCGTCAATGCCTGCCTTCTCAACCGCACGACCCACAAAGGGCATCGTGTACGCGCCAATAAAGGCGATGAGAATGATCATGGGCGGACTGTAAAGGTCGAGCCCTGCACCGACAGAAATAATGCCTGCCAGGCCACCGGAGATGGTGAAGAACGGGTCGGCTTTGGAGGCGATGTAGGAGCCCACAATACCTGCCGTCAGCGCCAGTGTGGTGTTTACACCGACCGAAGCCAAGGTCATGGGCGTGCCATAAATGGTGATCTCGCTGGTTTGACCTGGGACGAAGATGACGCAGGCTGCCAGAAAGGCGTAGAAGCCAACAAAAATCAGCATTAGCCCCACCATTGTCAGCGGCAGGTTGTGGGGCAAGATTGTTCTGGGGTTGCCCTGCGCATCGAACTTGCCGATGCGAGGCCCGAGGTTAATCAGAACGCCCAGCGCAAAGAAGCCCGCAACACCGTGCAGTACGGCAGAACAGCCAAAATCGTGGTAACCAAACTCAGTTAGGAACCACCCATAGGGGTTCCAACCCCAAGCCGCTGCAACAACCCAGGTAAAGGACCCAAGAACAACGGCGAGGATAGCGTAAGCACCTACCTTGATTCGTTCGATTACCGCACCGGAGAGAATGGATGCAGTGGTCATCGCGAACAGGGCGAAGGCAAACCAGAAAACGCCCGTGAGGTTGTCGGCGATGTTGGGGCCCAGTGCTGGGGACCAAGGATAAGAAGCCTGAACTAGACCCAGGACTTCACCCACAACGCCTTCAGCATTCGGGTCGGTCCAAGGACCAACAATGCCGCCCGTCAGTGGGAATAGCGGGAAGGCATTGTATACCCACCAGCCAAAGAAGAAGAATGTGAGACCAATGATTGACAGTGTCAGCAAGTTCTTGACCATAGTGGCAAGAACATTCTTGGAACGGGAGGCACCGCCCTCGTAGGCCAAGAAACCAACGTGAATCAGAATCATAAAGACGGAAGCCCAGTAGTAGTAGGACTCCGACACGAATGTTGCCAGAAACTCTTGCGATTCAGGAGTCATGCTCGGCTCCGTTAAGTAAGACTAACAATTTGAAAAAGCGACAACCTCAAGCGGACCAATCCCAAAATCTTGGGAGACTTCGGGAGAGTTAGCGATAAGCGCAGCTAGACTAGGGAAAACTTAGACTGTGTCAACACCAACCTTATTGTTACCTAGAACAGAAGCCCGATTCCCCTGAGAGCATCCCAGGTTGAAAGCTATAGGTCCTATTTAGACAAGGCATGGAAGACGTCGAAACCCTTACTGGCAGAGGCGATACTGGGTTATCTTGCAACCCAGCTAACTTGTCATATCAAGAGTATGCCGATACTGATACGGCAAAGCTGTATTCACCACTACTGAAAAGTGACCGATGTATAACATTGTTACAATACGCTCACTAAACATACGGCTTTAGGCAGATGCCACTACAGACGTTGCGGATAAATGATTCTCGATTGGAACGGCTTGGGGTAAGGCATCAAGTAGCGTTGTCAGACTTCGGCGGGCGGTATGTCCCTCTAGAATGGGCTGTCCTTGGTCGGGATGGTACCAAAGCAAAACTGCGATTCCTGATACCTGAATGGGAACTGCACAGTTTTCTGGGAGGTCTTTGAGCCGATGTGGCGGGCGTACGGTTGCTACGGATGAGAGTAGCGATAGCTGTTCGATGGGTAGCCGTATTCGACTGAGCCAGTCAAATTGGTGTAGATAAACCTGTTGTGTGGGTACTTGAAAGGATGACGCTACGATGCGGAAGTTGCGATCGCACAGTCGCAAAACTGAACAAGCTTCCCCATCTAACACCGTCTCCAAGGATTGAAATGGGGCAAGCTGGCTGACGGATTCGCCAAAAATGTCGATCATCACTGCCAGCGCATCGATGCCGGTCACATCCCACAGACTGCTCATACCCGTACCCTGCCTTTGGTGGGGTCAAAGGCTGCCAATGGCCCAACCGTTGCCCGGACTCTGCGCTTCATACCGTCCACTAGCCCCACCTCAACGACTGTTCCCTCAGCGGCGAAGGCGGGGACGAGCTGCGCCATCGCAATGCTGGTGTTGAGAATGGGCGAGAAGGTAGCGCTGGTAATTTGCCCGACCCGATAGCGCTCGTTCTGGGCATAGACACACTGGCCCGCAGCGGCGACTTCGTGGCTGTCTAGGACCAACCCCACCGCAACCCGAGGGGGATAGTCTCGAATATTCTCCAGTGCCGCCTTGCCGACAAAATCGGACTTCTTCATGGCAACCGTCCAGCCGATGCCTGCCTGGTAGGGCGAGGTGAGGTCGTCAAACTCTGCTCCGGCTGCTAGCAGCCCGGCCTCAATTCTGGCGCGGTCTAGGGCCTGCATGCCCAGCGGCAGTAGTCCAAAAGGTTGTCCAGCCTGCATCAATACGTCCCAAAGCCGTGCGCCGTATTCTGGGTGAACAAACAGCTCGTAACCCAGCTCGCCGGTATACCCCGTTCGTGACAGCAGGATAGGAATGTCGCCAATGCGGGCCGCTGCAAATCGGAAATAGCCCAGCGTAGGCAAAGTCATAACCGGGTCGGCAAACTTGACCAGTGGGGCTAACATCTGCCGGGAGAGCGGTCCTTGGAGTGCCAAATTGTGGACCTGATGGCTAATGTTCTCAATCTCAGCCGTCCAACCCTGTTGTTGGGCAATGCGTCGTAGCCAGTCGCCGTCAGTATCGCAGTTGCCCACGTAGCGGTAGCGGGTGGGGCCAAAGCAGAACACAATGCCGTCATCGACAATGCTGCCGTGGGGGCTGAGCAGGCAGCCGTAGGCCGACCGCCCCGCCGTGACTTTCTCTAAGTTGCGAGAGAAGGCGTACTGTAACAGCGCAAAGGCGTCTGGCCCAGTGACCTCAAACTTTCGCAGGGCGGAGAGGTCCATTAACGCAACCCGTTGGCGCAGTGCCCAGTATTCGGCTTGGTCGCCTTGGTGGGCGAAGCTGTTGGGCACCCAGAAGCCGTTGTACTCCACAATATTGTCTGTAAGCTGACGAATGCGGGGAGTAAAGGCACTTTCTTGGGTGAGGCGAAGGGGAAAATCCACCGCTGCCCGTCTGCCAATAGCGCGGTGGAAAGCTGGATTGTTCTCGTCGGGCTCGTAGACGCGGATATGAATGGGGGTGGGCTGCCAGCCGTTGGCGGGGTCGATGTCGTCGGGGCAGGCGGAGCTGGCGCAGAGCAGGTCTTGATGGGCTTTGAGCAGCACGTAGTCGCCGGGGCGAGACCAGGATTCGGCGGCGACGATGTTACCGTGGCAGTCAACTTCGGTATTGAAGAAGAAGTTGACTGCGGGCCAGCCGGGGCAAGGGGCGATGCCGTAGTCGCTGAGGACGTGGTTGAAGTTTTCGCTACAGCTGGGGTGGCCAGGGTAGCCGGTGTCTTCGTAGTAGCGGGAGGTACAGGCGAGGAGGAAGCTGTCGTGGCGACCACAGGTGTCTTGGATCACCTCTACCAGTGGCCTCATATCCTGAGAGAAATATTTACTATGGAGTCCGGCTTGGGGATTGGCGATGTTGTTGAGGGTGCGGGTGACGGTGCTGTCGATGGTTTGTTTGTAATTTGGGGCGGCGAAGGCGAGGAAGTCGGAGCATTGGGTGCCTGCGACGTCGATGATTTGGAGGTATTGGTTTTGGGCGATGGGATATGCGATCGCGGTTCCTGGTTCGATGCGAAACTCAGCGATGACTTTGCCCAGAGGGGGTGGGAGATCTGTGTAGGTGGGGGGCGAGAGGAGTTGGGCGGTCATCTCACCTTACCCACAACAAGAATGCTTGCTCACCGACGGCGGTACGTCGTTTGCCGGATTCTCGTCAAAGAAGTTCAGCGGCTTTAGCTTGAACCCAATGGTACCAACGGGCATCACCGGCCAGTCTTCGGCGCGGGGGGAGTGGTTGTGGGCGAAGGTGTACCAGACGACTAAATCGGTATTTTCAACTGGTCGATCAGCCTTAGTCCATTCGGGCAACCCGGCACCGCCAGGATGCTGATTGGGATAATCTCCGGCGGGGAATTTCTCTTCGAGCTGATAAGGGGTGACCCAGAGGTGCTGGGTCATATAGGTGGCGCGGTGGGTGACGCTGGCGTCGGGGCGGGCCATGGGCCAGGTATTTTCGCCGGGCATGAGCTTGTAGGCAGTGGGGTAGCCCATGGCGTTGGTTTTACTAGGGTTGACGACTTTCCAGTAGCGGCCTTTCATGGGGTCGATCAGGCGCTGGGCGGCTTGCTCGGTGGGGAGCAGGGTCGATTTGGCGTAGAAGGCGTTGCCGTAGGGGTTGTTCTCGTCGTCTTCGGGGACAATATCGACCTCGTAGACCGAATTTTCGACGCCGTCCACGGTCATGTCCATGCGAACGTTGAAAACGTGTTGGTGAATGGGGGCGTTGAGCTGGGGGGCGACCAGGGTGCCGTATTTGGGCATCTCTCCGGGCATGACGGCTCCGGTGCTGACGATGCCGGTGAGCTTGATTTCGTACTGGATGGTGCCGTCTTGGTAGAAGTACCAGTAGAAGCCGTACTCGTAGTTGCCGACGGTGGCGATAAAGGAGATGACTAGACGACGAGAGCGGCGCACTTCGGTTTGTTCGGTGCGCCAGTCCATGTGTTTCCAGAGAATGCCAAAGTCTTCTTCGTGTAAGCAGATGGCGTTCTCGATTTGGGCGACCTCGCCGCGTGAATCGGTGATAAAGGCATCGAAGTAGTGGATGACACCCAAGCAGTCACAGCCCAGCTTGAGGGAGTTTGCTAGGGAGCCGATGCCGTACTCGCCCACGTCAAAGGCGTTTTTGCGGTAGTGGTTGGGCTGCGGGTCGCCGTAGGGAACGGTCATCTCTGCCAACGAGGCGCGGTAGAAGATGGGACGGTCTACGTCGCCGTCAGTGTAGGTGACGTTGTAGAGGACGAGCCCTTCGCGGGGGGTGAAGCCGACGCGGATTTTCCACTTTTGCCAGCTAATGTGGTGACCCTCGACTTCAAAGCTGGGGCCATCGGGTTGAACAATTTCGAGGGGCTTTAGGTCCTGGCGATAGTTTTTGACGTATTCGGGGGTGTAGTTGCCGTCTTCTGGGGGCAGGGGCACCACGCCGTAGTCCTCGACACGGATAACCTCCATCTTGTTCAGGTCTACCACCGGAATGACGCCTTCGATGGGGCGGGCGTAGCCGTTGTCGGTGGGATTGGCCTTGACCCAACAGAGGGCTCGGGAAAGTCTGACGCCGTCTTCTTCGGCAATGCCGTAGTTTCCGGCAGACCAGGGGTCAACCATGACCAGGTCTGGATCGGTGATGCCGCGCTTTGCGATCGCAGCCCTAAATTCCTCACTGGCCTTGACTGCGGCCTCGCACTCAACAAACTCGTCGAGCATAATCGGGGGCTGCACATCAGGAATGTGCCGCCAAAGCTTGATGGTGCCGGAGGTGAGAGAAACGACCGCCTCGTAGGTCTTGGTGGTTTCGTTATCGAGCAGAATTAGAAAGGCTTCTCGCTCAATTTCGTCGCCGGGCTGAAAGGAAAGAACGGTTGCCTTGTCGGGTTCGTTAAGGGTAACGGTAGCGAACCGGGTGGTAGAGCCTAATGTCTGCTGAGAGCGGACAATGGCAACAGCTGCGCGGATTTCATCTGGAGACAGCGGCTCTAATGGATGGGTCGCGGTTGTAGTGAGAACGGGACGGTCCTGGGCAAGCGTCATGATAGGGCTCCAAAATCAGCGTGGGGTTACATTGATCGAGCGGTGGGTTGCGTAGGCGGTTATGGTTTTAAGAAGCTGCCATAGCAGGTTCTTTAACGGTCTCCGATACGCCGACCTCGGCCAGCAGACTTTCCGCCAAGCGGCGCTTTTCGTCTGCATCCATTTTCTTAATCTCGTTGTGCAGCATGCGTTCGTTGACGCTCTGGTTCCAGTAGTCCAGGCTGTCAAACCCGAGCAGCGCCGATTTACCTACGAATTGGCGCAAAATCTCGTTGGTGGGTCCCATGACCCAACCGGCCTTTCCATCTCGTAGGTAGCGCTCGACTTCCATATCTTTTTTGAAGCCGGAGCCGCCGCAGGCGTGCAACATTTTGTCGCAGACGTGGGCCACGTTTTTGGCTGCGGAGAACTTGATTTGCCAGTACCAGTGCAGGTAAGCCGAGCGGGGCAGAGCTGAGATATCGGCATGGACCGACCAGTCGCAGCTGTTGGTGAGCTGGTCCATAAGCTGCCCCATGGAGAAGGTGTACATGCGGCAGGCGCTGGTGTCGATAATCGCCTCGCCGAAGTAGTCTTGAATGGTGGGGTAGTCGGCAACGCGCATGCCCACGTCTACATGCTTCTTACGGGTGACGTGCTTTTTCGCGATGTCGATTGCACCCATGGCGATACCGTTCCAGCAGGCCGACGAACAGAGGAGAAAGAACGGATCAACAATCTCGTCATTGGAGGCAACGCCGTCGCCGATAGGACCAACCATGCGCTCTTGGGGAATCGCAACGCCGTCTACTTTCAGCGTACCGGACTGGTTCCCGCGCAGGCCCAATGCGTCCCACTTGTGGGGCTCGGCCTCGACCTCACCGCCGTAGATGAGGAAACAGGACAGGTCGGAGTAGTCACCCGAGAAGTTGGGGCTGGTGGTTTGCACGATATACCAATCAGCAAACCCGGCGGAGGTGGTCCACGATGCTCGCTTGAATACCTGCCAGCCGTCAGCGGTGCGCTCCGATTTGGACGAGACCGGATACCAAAAGTGAGAGCCGGTTTCAGGATCGGAATAGGACAGGGTGCCGATGTAGACGTTGCTGTCGAGCTGCTTCAGCAGAGACTGTAGCTCGGGGTTGTTGTGTGCTCGGAATAGGGCAGCGGCCACTGCCCCCAGGTGCATGGTGTAGCACATGGCCGTGCTGGGGCAGCCGTAGCGAGCAATGGTTTCAACCACCATCGCTGCACAGACGTGGTTCTCGCCTAACCCGCCCCATTCTGTGGGTACCAGCAAGCCCAGCAACCCCAGCGATGCCAGTGCTTCAAAGTTTTTCCTGGGATAGATGAGGCTACGGTCAGATGCGATCGCATTGGGCCGCAGCACTTCTTCACACAGCGCGATGAGCTTAGTTTGCAGTGCCTGCTGTTCAGGCGTTAGCAGCCACTGAGGATCAAAATCTTCACTGAGACGATTGGGAAACGGGGGCATAGTCGGGGTCATAGAACTGAATGGAGACAATAAACATGGAACGTAGGTTGAGGTAAAAACCCAACCATGCAGAAGCGACTAGCAGAAGCGACTAGCAGAAGCGACTACACGACAGCAGCAACAGGCTGCGCCAGCGGGTCAGGACAGTAGTCAGCCAAGTGAGGACTGCGATACCCATCTTTTTGCCACAGCACCGGGAAAAAGCTCTCGTCCATCACCGTTTCACCCACTCGCTTGTAGCGACCATAGATATAGCCCGGTTCGTTCACCGGGTGGAACTGGGCACGGGCAGGGATGGTGTGTAGACCAATGCTGTGGAAGGTCCCTTCGATGCGTGTGGTTTGACAAAGGCCATGCCAAGTGCGCCCGTGGTGAAACGCACAGCCCCCAGGGGGCACTTCAACCACGACTAATTCCGGCTCGCTTACCCCGGCATTCTCCGCTGCCTGGAGCATTGCCCAGCGATAGTCCTTCTTCGGCGCGTGAAATTCACCTTCCACGTCTACCAACGGCCATTTGTGGGAGCCCTTCACATAGACCAATGTGCCATCTGCGGCGGTGGCATTGTCCAGTGCAATCCAGCAGGTCATCATTGCTGCTGGTGTCAGGTAGTCAATGTAGGCCCCGTCCTGGTGCATGGCAACGGGTTTTGCTCCCGGCGGCTTCATCCACATGCTGTCTTGACCGATACGAGCCCCATCCCAGCCTGCTAGCGTCGCCGTCAGACGGCCAATTTCTGAGGAGAGAACTAGGCTGGCAATGGTGCGATCGCACTTCCAGGCATTGCACATTTCCCGAGTCACATCCGGCAGGCTTAGTCCTGGTCGCCAGTACCATTCGTCGGGGTAGATGCCGGTTTCAAACTCACCGTGAAACAGCGGGTCTAACCGTCTGCGTAGCTGCTGGGTGAAGTCTTCGGGCAAGAAATTCTCTAGGATGAGAAACCCATCAGTCTGGAACTGCTCGATTTGTTGTTTTGAGAGCTGTACGGGATGGTAGGCCATAAAAACAAACCTTAAAAAAACGAACCCCAAAAAAAACGAATCATTGACAAAACTAGCCGTGCCGTTTCTACTTGTCATAATAAGTTTTCACTCATAGGAAGGGGTATCCTTCGTTACTGTTTATGGAATCTCAAGAATTGTTAACGCCCCCCAGCGACTGCTCAGCAACCGTGAAAGCGGGTTTTCTCAATATCATCGCCAGTGACTTTGACGCTCGCCCCATGAGCTACCTCACCCCTGATGGACAGCGGACGGGGTATGAACCTGAACTGGCTCGCGCCGTTTGCAAAAAACTGGGTCTGACGCCCGTATGGCACAACACGCCGATGGCCGAGTTCTACACTGCCGCCCAGTCGAGTGATTATGACTGTGTGTGGTTTAACCAGGCCATTACCCCCGCACGGCAACAGTGGGTCACCTTTACCGAACCCTATGGATTGTTCGATGAGGCTGTTTTGGTTAGGGCCGATAGTACAGTGACTCAACCTGAGGAATTAGGCGGCCAGCGTGTCGGTGGACTGGCCGATAGCACCAACATCGCGCTGGTAGAGGGGTTCCCCGGCGCAACAGCCGTGCCCTACCCTGGCAGTGATAAGGTATTGCCTGAAATGCTGGATGCACTCCGTGCCGGAGACATTGATGCGCTAATTGATGATGAGCTGGTATTGCTAGTAGCTGCCGCAGAAGATCGTCACTTAAAGCTGGCTTTTAGCTTGCCGACCCGCGCTCCCTTTGCCATCGGCGTCAACCCAGCTCAACCCAATCTATTAGAAAAACTTCAAGAAGCGCTGAATGAAGTTAGGGCCGACGGCACCATGGCCGCACTGTGGGCCCATTGGATTCCCTGGAAGCCCTTCCCATTCTAGCTGTCGGGCTCACTAACCCACCCATAAACCAGCAAGTCGTAGCCCTTGTTACAAACTTGTCATGACAGGTTAGCTTAACTGTAAACAATAATACACAGCGGGAGACCGACCAGTGACTGGAGTTCTGACGCAGCCGCAAACGCCCCTAACTGAGGCAACCAGAACAGATTTAGAGGCCTATGTTAACGCCGATGGTCGCAGCGATCGCGTCCGTCAAGTCCGCGCCAAGATCGATGAACTGGGTGTGCAATATATCTACTACCAGTTCATTTCGATTACCGGCAAAATTACCGGCAAAGGTGTCCCAGCCGACCATTGGGAAAGCATTGCCGAAAAAGGTATTCAGCTGGTCTATGGTGCGACAGTCAACCTCGCCATTGACCGTACTCAAAACTATCTGGGCTACGGCCCCGAATCAGCAGAGCTCGTCGCTATCCCCGACCCTGAAACCTTCTGTCAGCTGCCGTGGGACCCGCGTGTCGCCCGCGTGTACTGCGTCTGTTTCCGCAACCGTGAGGAAGAAGAGGATCCTGGCGCATTCCTCACGGCCGACTGTCGTGGCAACCTCAAGCGTATTCACGCCGAGTTTCAACAGAAGCATGGCCTGCAGCTCCGCCACGGCTGCGAACCCGAAATGATGTGGCTGAAGAAAGGCCCTGACGGTAAGCCCATGGGTGGCGCAACCAAACCCAATTGCTACCATATCGACCAGTTTGAAGAACTGCGCCCGGTCTTTCTGCGCGTTATCGAGTATAGCCGCGCTATGGGGCTAGACATGATCCAGGGCGACCACGAAGACGCTCCCGGTCAGCTCGAACTTAACTTTATGTTCGATGATGCACTACGGACCTGCGATCGCCTGACCACCTACCGCCAAATCTGTGCCCAGGTGGGCAGAGAATTCAATCTGATTGCCTGTTTTATGTCCAAGCCCTTCCTGGGCGTCTCCGCCTCGGGCTGTCACCATAATCTCTCTCTCTGGCAGGGCGGTGAAGAAACCGTTAAAACCTTTGACCTCGACACCCTCCCTGGTATGGTGGGCAACTACACTTACCATCACGGCGGCGAAAACACCTTTATGCCCGAAGAGGGCAAATCTCGACGCATACCTGGCCCCATTGGGCTCAACTGCATCGGCGGCGTCATCGCCCACCTCGGTGCCCTTACCGCCATTGGCTGCTCCACCGTCAACTCCTACCGCCGCCTGTGGGATGCCGGTTTCTGGGCTCCCGTCTACTCCGACTGGGGCTACCAAAACCGCACCTGCGGCCTCCGCGTCTCTGCTCCTGGCCGCTTCGAATTCCGTGCCGTTGACTCCATGGTTAATCCTTATTTGATGGCCGCCGCCATGCTCAAAGCCTTCGACGACGGCATCAGCAACAACCTCGACCCGGGCGCACCCGAACAACGCAACATCTACGAAGCAATGGAGGAAGGCAAGCAGGTGAAGAAGTTGCCGATGTCTCTAGGCGAAGCACTAGAGCGCTTAGCAGAGGATGACGTCATTAAGTCAGCCCTTCCTGGGGAGATGTACCGTTTATTTGACGAGTACAAGCGCGATGAGTGGATTCGCTTCTTGGCGACAACAAGCGACTGGGATACCGATAACTATCTGCATTGTCTGCCGTAATCTTCCTTTTCTTGAGCCCTCACCACAAAGCCCTCTCCTTAAGGAGGGGGCTTTGAAAGAGAGAAAAAATTATTCAAAGAAAAGATAGTTAGAGGTTAGGGCGATACCTTATCCTTTTTCATTTTTCTAGCCCTTGATCAAACGTCTGATTCCTTCGCACGCAACCGCAGCCAGGGAAATGAAACCCATACAGCTGACCGCCCTCAAACCTTCCACTAATCAGGATAATTCTTTTGGAGGGTTCTTAGGAATGCGTGCCTCCTTAAGGAAAGGGAAACCCCGATATGGCGAGTTGATAATCCCTCGTCTCCGGAGGGGGAACTCGAAGGAATCCCCTCGCAAGGTTTCTAACGTCTTGCCGATAGCAGAACAACTGCATGTTGGGTTACGCTTCGCTACCCCAACCTACCCCTAGCCAAAATCAAAGGAAACAACAATGAGTTCACTCGGCGGCCTAAACAAAACCCCCAATGGCGTCGTCCTCGGCGTCATCCAACTCCAACTCCCTAACGTCGTCACCCCCGACGACCTCGCCGCTCAAACCCAACGCATCTGCGACATGGTCGCCAAGGCCCGCCGCAATATGCCCACCATGGACCTAGTCGTCTTTCCCGAATACTCCCTTCATGGCCTGTCGATGGACACCAACCCCG
>CAWUKV010000072.1:0-23300 GCA_963923025.1 uncultured bacterium | reverse complement strand
GTCGAGTTGCTAAGGACAGTTCCTGGCACTGAAGTCCTTGACGCAGGAGCCCCTCAACGCAGCCGAATGGGTCTACCAACCCTTCGACTGCTATAGCGCCTGCCAGAGCGCATCGGCCCGTAGCGCATCGGTCCAGTTATCGAACATCTGAATCAATTTCGGCCATAATTAAGATATTCAGCTCATAACTCACCCGCTAGCAATCTCCCAGACCACATCATGAAAGATCCCCGCTTTCTCCTTTGGGCCGGTGCCTTTTCGACGCTGCTACTGCTCTGGCTTTTGGTGAATTTCCTCGTGTGAGGGGCCGGCTTAGACTACTTACAGCTAGCCACCATCATGGGCACAAAAATCTTAGACAAAAAAAATCGGCTTCTAGATTAGAAGCCGACTGATACCTCAGAAATTCCATCGTTCCAGAAATTTCGTCGGCCTCGTGTTGATCTCTCAATTGGAGGAAATGGGCATAAAGCTTTATTTCTCCGTTCGGCATTGTAACAAGAAGTACAGTTTATTTCGTGATAAATCTTCACCAAACCTCTTTTGTTTGAGCGCACGCCTGACTGAGTAAAAGTACTCAAGTCCGTTGTGGTATACATCCCAGCGCTTTTCTTCAGATCCGCATCAGCTGCAAATGTCAGGATTTCTTGATATGTGAAGTCTGTCACAACTTTTTGGGCAGCCTCAAAAAACTGAGGTTCGGCAGATAAGCAGTCCTTCAACTTCAGAGACCGTTACCAATCAAGATGAACGGTGCCCAGAAGTAGGGGTTGGTGTAGCCCTGCTCAATCATGTACACCTGGGCTTCGCGCAGGGCTTCGTTTTTGCTCAGACCCGATTCTAGACCGCTATAGAACTTGACCATGAGTTCTTGGGTAGCCCGGTCGTTGACCTGCCAGAGGGATGCGATCGCAGCCTTGGCCCCCACCTCCTGCATTACGTAGCCCAGTCCCAAAATTTCGTCGCCGTTGCCCAACGCACCGCCCAGTCCCGTCTCACAGGCGCTCAGCACCACTAGGTCCACATCGTCTAGGAACCACTCGTTACGGATGTCGCGCAGCGTCACCGGATCGCCATTGCCAAACAAAATGTAGGAGGCGTCGGGCTGACCGGTGACAAACTCCGCATGGGTGGCTAGGTGGACAATGGTGTGGTCATCGAGTTGGGGCACAATGGCGTCGGGCGAGAACTCCTGGTTGAAAAAAGCCGTGGTGCTGTCTTTGAACTGACTCGCCAGAGTTTCCACCTCAATCCCGGCATTTTCTAATCCGCCAAAGCGGCTGGAGCGCTCCGCCACCTGCACTTCGTAAAAGCCATCGCTAAAGGCCGCCGCCAGAATGTTGAACTCGCCACTGGGACGGGTGTTCAGGTCTGTTAACGACAGAGCGGTGATGTTATTGACCTGATAGTTTTCGATGAGCCAGGCGTCACCGTCATTCAAGGCAGCCAACGGCACATAGCGCAGCGCCCCGTCCGGAGAATAGATAATCGTCTCGGCCCCTGCCGCCTGGAGGTCTGCCTCAATGGGGCGAATCAAAATATCGTAGAGCTGTTGAGATAGTTGCCGGGTTGCTGGAATATCGACTTGGTTCTTGCTACGCAGGCTGCTGCGCAGGTCCACCACCAGCTGGTTCAGGTCAGTTCGAGAAATCTCTACAGTGTGACGGATAGGTGACACGCCAGGAACGGTGAGAATCAGCTCCAAGCGGTCTTCTAAAATCAGCGGATAGAACAGCACCGCATTTTGATCGAGTGCGGCGAGATTGTCAGACAGACCCGTCAGGCTCTGCAAACTAACGCTTTGCTCACGGGCATCAAAGCTCAGCTGTTCTCGGTAGGCACGAATATCAGGGCTGCGAGAGAACTCGCGAAAGTCTTGTCGCATGGACAGCTGCTGCTGTTCTAATGCCTCTAGTCGCTGCTGCTGATCGGCTGTGAGATTATCTGATGTGTTGAGCAACTGGATCTCTTGGGCGAGGGTAACGGCGCTGGTTTGAAGGGTGTTGAACTCGTCCAAAATTGAGGCTTCAGCGGGCAGGTATTCGACGCCTTGAGCGGTTGTTACGTTGCCGCGCACGGTGCTGAGATAGTCTTCCAGCTCCTGCACTTTGAGCAGGTCTAGCACCTGCTGCGCTTCTAGAATACGGTCTTGCTCTAGCAGTAGGTCCGCCAGCAGTCGGTAATCCTCCGCAAAGGTATCAACAAAGGACTGCTGTGCTGTTGTATCTAGGGCCTGTAAGCTGGCGCGTAGCGCTTCTCGTTGGTTGACCGACGCTTTTAGAAAAACAATGGCCAGATCTTGATCTGACTGGTCAGATGCTAGCTTTCCTAAATTGCTCATTACCCACGCTTCACCGTAGATATTGTCAATTTCTTGGAAAATTGCTGCGCTGCGGCCATAGGCATCAAAGGCGAGGGCGGCGTCACCCCCACTGCGTCGGTACACTTCGGCCAGGGTATGCCAGGCGTAACCCTGCTCAAAGCGAGCATCTTCGCCAGTCTCTGCCAAAATATCAATGGCCTGTTGAGCATTGTCTAACGCGTCTGCATATTGACCGAGCTGCAGCTGAACGTAGCTAAGGTTGTAGAGCGCTTCGGCAATCCGGATGGGCTGGCCAAAGACTTCAGTTAACTGCACAAATTGCTGCATTTGCGCCAAGGCAGCCGGTAAGTTGTCCAGGTCGTAGTAGGCCAGGCCCAAGCCGCCTGTTGCAATTAGCTCAACTTCGAGCTGTTCGCTGGTCTGTGCCAGGACGATGGCCCGCTCAAAGCTGGCAATAGCCGCATCGAATTGCCCCAGGTCGTGATACAGCAGGCCTACATTAGTTTGGGCGGAAGCCTCTAGTGCGGCATTGTCCAGCCGTTGTGTTAAGGCAATGGCAGATTGAAAATATTCAACGGATAAGGCGTATTCACCCAGGTCATGGTACGTGTTGGCGATATTGATTGACGCGAGGGCGCGCCAGTAATCGTTGTCTAACCGATTCGCAATCTCTAGGTTTTGTTGGTTGAGCGGTAAAGCTTGCTGATGCTCGTCAAAATCTTCATACAGTGTGGACTGAGCGTAGTTTAACTGGAATGTTAAATGGTCATTTTCCAGAGGAGCAGCCAGAGCAAACCCCTGATCTAAATACTGCTGTGCCTGTTCGGATTGTCCCAACTCGTGATGAACATCGGCCAATCGAGACAGGGTATAGACCGTATCTATCGGATCGTCTATGGTCAATAGATTGGCCAGTGCTACCGTCAGAGCCTCTATAGCGGCCTCATAGCGGCCTGCGGCAATATCGGCATCGCCCACGTTGATTTGCTCGTGGGCCTGTTGGCGTCGGGTCATCGCCTCATTCGAGATCAGGGCCGTGTTGCCCGTCGTCACCGTTAGCTGATAAGGGCCACGATTGCTGCTGTCGTAGGCGTTTGCCCGAACACGGTACTGCCCGTCCCTAGGTAAGGTAAAGAACAAAAAAGAGTCCCGCGAACGAACGCTCAGATCGTCATTTTCAGTCAGTATTGTCTCGTTCTCATCGAGTAAGAAGAGATAGGTATCGAACACCGCACTTTCGAGTAAAACCGCAACGGTCTGTCCGGCAACCCCTTCAAATACATAATCGTCGTAGTAGGTGTCGTCATAGAGTAAGGCATCAGCTTCTGAGAGCTCGCCCTCTACCTGGAGAAGCGTATCGGCAATAACCGGTTGGGTCGTAAGGCCGAGTAACGCCAGTGAAAAACTGCCTAGCAGGACACCTTTTGCAGAGACATTAAACATGTTAAGTACGCGGGTCTTCATCGGTAGATCCTTAGACGGTCCATGGGGCTAAAAATATTCGTTGCGATGTATTTCAAAGGTGTACCAGTCATCGGTGAGATGGCTGTAGGCGTAGTCGTTGTAGTACTGGTCACCAGACAAGGGATGGACGGACAAATCGGGGGTGTGAGCAAAGCCGGATATCGTTGAGCACGCTAAAGATACCTCTAGGGCTATCGAGGGTGAACGTGGTGCTACCGTTGGCTTGGGTAGACTGTTGCTGAATGCGATAAAGGCCGACGCGCTGATGGCTGAGCCGTGATTCAGGATTTTGTAGGGCCTGCTCTAGGGTGGGACGGACAAGACGGAAGGCCAATCGTGTGGGAAGGCGATTAGCCAGCATGAAAACGCTGAGGCACAGCGTCACAGCACAGATCAAGAGGGTGCGGCGGGGCCAGCGGAAGGGACTAGGCTGGGATTGGATGGGGACGGTTGCGATGGCTAAGCCGGTCCCGAGGAGCATCGCACCTAACTGCCCGGCAATCACCAGCGGCGGCACCGCGAACACCGACAGCAGGGTTGCCGCAGCCGAATCAGCGGTTGTCCTGAGTAGCAGGCAAAGTGAACCGCTGTACAGCACCGTATTGAAGCAGAACGCCAGCGCCACGACGGTCCAGATCAGCAGCTCTCGCAGGCGGCGGCTGAATCTTTGAGGAACGGTAGTAGGACGGTTACGCCGTAGGTGCAGCGCCAATACCACCAGCAGCCCCACCCCCAGACACACCCCTAAGACCATCAGCCAAAAAATCGAAAAAACGTTGCCAAACAGAGCTTCCGACGCCAGAGACGGCACTGTGCTCAGCAGCAGCAACAGTAGCGCGTCAAACAACAGACTCGTTGCCGTTAAGCGTAGTAAAGGATTGAGATAAGCGTGATTGGAGCGTTTCATTGTGGGGCAGGGTTAATCATCAAGCCAGTACCGCCAGTCTGTTCCATCAGGTTTGCGGCAGTCGGTGCTCGATAGGCTTTGGAATGGGCTGGGAGGGGCAGCTCGCTCAGGTAAGGGCAGCGTGGGCGTGGGCTGCTGTTTGGCATGGGCTACAGTGGCTGGTGGAACAGCGCTAGAGGACAGATCGGAAACTGTAGGCGGCTCAGTAGGGGCTGTCTCCCAGTTGGTAGGATTGTTCGTGGGATTGCTGGGAGCCGGACTAAGGCTAGGTGGGGTTAGCACGCACTGGCGGCAAACAGACCTCTCGCTCAGATAGTGGCGTGCCATCTGCAACAACGGTGTGTAGGCTGGGCAGATATCTCAGGGGTTCGAGGCTAGTAACGTCGGTATACCTTAGGTTGAGACCTTCTAACTGAGTTAAGGCTGACAGGGGTGAAAGATCGAAGACAGGATTATGGCTGAGGTCCAATCCGTCTAAATTTTGCAGTGCTGCAATGGGAGAGAGATTGTCAATCTGGTTGTTGGAGAGAGCCAGCCTTGTGAGTGCTGTGAGGTCAGTGAGTATGCGCAGGTCTTGCAGTTGGCTGTTGCGTACTGTAAGCTCATCGAGCCGGGATGCCAGTCGAACCAGGGGCAACAGCCGACTGGCATCCCGCAAATCACCATCAACGATCTCCAGCCTTAGTTCAGGTGCCCAATCCTCGTCATAGACTAGGTTGTCCACCATGGCGTCAAGATCGGCGATCTGTTCTCCCCCTAGGATAAGCTCAGTCAATCCTGGGAAGCCGTTTCTCGTTAACCGAGAGAGAACGCTGTAATCGGTGATGGGGTTGCTGCTAATGTCCAGTACACTGACGGACAGGTCAGTCAACGGGCTAATGTCTGTAATATTGTTACTACCCAGAGACAGGCGGAAAATACTGCCTTCTAGCTGAGAGAAAATGCTGATATCTTCAATCTGGTTGTGGCTCAGGTCTAAGCTGCTGAGACGATTGTAGAACCGTAGGGGCGTAATCTCTTCTATTTGGTTGTGGTTTAAGTCTAGAAACCGAAGCTGTGTCAGCCTAGAGAGTGGGGAGAGATCGCGAATTTGATTGTGGCTGGCGTACAGGTACTCCAGCTCGGACAGGTTGGCCAGGGGTGAGAGATCGGAGACCCGATTACCGGCCAGGGATAGTACCCTGAGCTGATGGAGCGATGCCAGCGGTGACAGGTCTGAAATCTCTTCGTTGTAGTCCAGAGATAGAGACTCTAAGGCAGACAGCGTCGCCAGGGGCCGGAGGTCAGTGACAACGGTTTGGCTTAACTCAAGATTGGTAACTTGGCTAGCTGCTGCATGGGCAGTCTCGCAGTCTGCATCGAGTAAGGAGAGCCTCGCCATAACGGTCATCACCGTATCTTGGGCAGCGGGAGAGATCGCATTGAGATTTTCACACCAGTCTAAAAAGGTGTCGTATTCCGTCTCTGCCTGTGCAGCCGTTGTCCCAGCCAGCAGCAGACCCACAGTATAGAAGGTCAGAACGCATAAACTTTGACCATGCCCAGAACGGTCGGTTTTCCGATAGGAGAAATGACGGGGGGGCACTTGGACGTGGCTTAGCATAGCGATTCGGTCAGATAAATCTAGGTAGCCCACTGCTAACGGTGGGCCTTTTGTCTCTACAGCGTAAAAGGTTGCAGATCCGGTTACTGATGGCTGACTTATTCACCGGCCTGGAGACGGTCCAGGAAGTTACTGACGTAGCTGTACCAGTCAGAGTCTGCTAACCCCTGTTCTGCCAAGGTGCGCTCGGCTTCATTCAGGTCCGCAATCAGGGACGCGCGGAGCTGGGGGTCTGCCTCCCAGACAGGGCCGTCCTGATCGGGGTCGCGGTTGATGAAGGCCAGGGACAGACGAGCTATTACGCTGTCGATGTAGGCGTAGGGCTGGTCGGGGTCAACTGCGATCGCAGCTTGAAACAGTGCCAGCGCCGTCTGATGGTTGTGTTCAGCCTCTGGATTGTTGTAGTAATCGTGGTATACCTGCCGCCCCTGATATAGCACCACCTCGTAGGGTGTGGCCGGACGTACCGCCAGCTCGTAGTTGCCCCCCAATCCGCTGAAGGAGCGGGCCTGTACGGTATAGGTGCCGGTTTGGGGCAGCGATAGATAAATGCCTGCGTTAAGCCAGTCTAGGCTACCGGTTTCAACAACAGGCGTCGCCACTGTTTCTTCCCCATCAGTATCGTCGTTGAGCACCAGCAGCTCACCGTCAGGCCCCGTCAGCAGCAGCACCGGGTCAAAGTCTTCGCTGACCAGGGTAACGACTACGGCTGTACCTGCCTCGCCCCGAAAGCTGTAGCGGTCTTCGGCTGTGCCGTCTATGGCCGGGGCGAGCTGGTCTTGAATGGCTAGCGGTAGCATGGGCGCATCGTTCGTTCGACCTGTCGGGCAAAACACAGTCGTAAGGGCAGCGGTGCAGGCGACCACGGCCAGCATTTTGTGTTTAAGCAGCATTACTGGGCCTCCTGAACAGATGCTTCATCAATCTCGTTGTCGGGCAGGCTGTCATTGCTTTGGGCGTTCACGTTATCTAGCAGTTCGTCAAAGTTTGCAGGGGCTGTCCCGGTGCTCAACAGGGTGCCAAAGGCGGTAAAAAGCTGCTGGAGGGGGACATTGTCATCAGATAGCTCAATTACCTTGGCAACGTCCGCACGCACTCTCGATTGCTCGGTCTCCGTTAAGGTCTCATAGACGCTGTAGACCGCCGCCGGATCAGAGAACACGACGTCCTCATTAGCGGTCGTCAGAGTGTATCCCATACGCAGCAGGTAAGGGTCCAGCTGCATCGGTGCCACTTCGATGGCAGCGGTGTAGAGCCGGAGGACCGTCTGGGCCGCCTGCGGATTGAAAATTTCCAGGCTGTTGGCCTTGGCAATCAGGCGTTCGTAGGTGGTAGCTGGTGTGACCGTGGGTGCAACTACAGGCCAGTTGTCTAAAAAGCCAACACGCAGGGTATAGGTCCCCGGCTGGGGCAGCATCACTACGGTAAATCTATCTCCCAAATCAGCGTCGTAGAAAAAGCCAATGTCGATGGAAATCCGCTGGTCTCCCAGCCACAGTTCCATGCCGTCGGTACCGTCAGCGGTGCGAATGGTGACAACGTCACCGGCCTGGGCCTCTACTGTGATTTCGGCCTGTTGATCGTCTGCCTCTAGCAGGACGGCAACGTCCTGGGCACGGGCAGCAGGCATGGCGGGCACTAGGGTCAGGGCCAGGGCTAGGGCACTACCCAAGCCGCTGACCCACCCCAAACGAGTGGCGGTCATAGGTCTCTCCGTAGGATGTTGATGTCTTGGGTCAGATTCGCAGGGCCGCAGGACTACTCGTAAGCTTGCAGGCGGTCTATCATAGACAGCGAATAGGTATACCAACCTGAATAGGTCTGCTCAGTTTGCTCAAACAGCATCACGGCCTGCTCAAAGTCGTCTAGCAGCAGCGCCCGCAGTTGCTCATCTTCGAAAATGCTGTAGACGGAGTCACCGCGTTCTTGGCTCTCTTCACTGACCTTGACCACCCTGACTAAGGCTCGCTCAGCATAGGCATAGGGCTGATCGGGCTCAGCTGCGATCGCGGCATCGTACAGTGCCAGAATCTCGGTGGTGATGGTATCCCAATGGGGACCGTTGTATAGATCTCTAGCCTGATGCAACAGGGACTCGTAGGCGGTCGCTGGCCGCACCGTTAGTGCGTAGTCGCCACTCAGACCACTAAAGGAAAGGGCCTGAACTGTGTAGGTGCCGGTAGTGGGTAGGTGTACGTACAGTCCTGAGTCGAAGAAATTGGCGCTACCCGTGACCACCTCCAACGCGTTCGGCTCATACCAGGTGGGAAAAGGATCGTCGTTAAAGCGAACCACATCACCAGCAGGGCCGAGCAGCACCAGCATGCCGTCAAAGTCCTCACTCACCAGCGTCAGCATTACTGGCGTACCCACTTCTCCATAAAAAGTGAAGCTGTCCTGCGACGTGCCATCCAGTGCTGTGGGAAGCTGGCCTTCGATAACCATCGGCAGATTATTGGCCTGGGCACGATTGGCTACCCCAAAACCCAATGCGCAGGCCGTGGCAGCTGCGAGGACGACCGAACGATTCAAGCTTGGCCGGCTTAAGAAACGATTCAAGATGCTGCGATTCATCTAAGACTCCTCCGCTGTAGGCTCGGGTGTGGTTTCACTGGTGCTGGGTTCGTTCAAGGACTCGTCCAGTTCCATCAGCTGATCCGCCAGATCGGTGGGCAGTTCACCCGTGGTCACCATGATGTCGATGGCGCTGATGTAGAGAGCGGCTGGGGCCTCTGGGTCAGCCAGTGCAGCAGCCCTATCCAGGTCTGCTCGAACCATGTCTTGCAGCTCAGGCGGCAGCGACTGGTAGTGGGCTTGGAGTTCTGCAGCTACGCTATCGGCGTCGTTGCTCTCGCTGCCATAAAACTGCAGACCCATCCGCGCAATCAGGTTGAGGCCCACGCGGCGCACGTAGGGCTCAATCGACTCCGGCGCGATGCCAATCGCATCGGTGTAGAGGGCCACGGCCCGGTCAATTCGGGCAGGCTCATCGGTGGGCGTGCTGTTGGCCTTGGCCATGACCCGCTCGTAGCTGGTGGCCGGGGTCACCGTCACCATAGGCGTGGAGTCATCGGCGATCACATGAAGCTGGTAGGTGCCGGTTTGGGGTAGCACAATCACCTCATAGGGCGACTCTCCAGCGTAGAAGGAGACCTCTATGAGGTTGTTGTAGCGATACTGAACTGGTGCCACTGATTCACCGTTGACCAAGAGGTAATAGTCCAGGCTCTCGGTGGGCTGGTCGGTGCGGCGAATGGTAAATGCCTGCCCCACCTGGCCTTCGAACTCAGCAACGGTGGCAAGGGGGTTGAGTTGGACAGTTGGGGTGGGGTCAGGCGATTGAGAAAAAGATGGAAAGGCAAGCGCAGTCAGCGTAAGGCTGGTAGCAATTGCACTTGCCCACCCCAGACGGGTGGCGATCATAACTCTCTTCCTAGTGACGTGGTTTCATAATGCCCAGTTCGATATACAGAGCAAAATCAGGCTTAGGTCTAGACATCAGCCTTGCCGTTAAAGAATCCCGACAGTTTCGTATCATCTCGAAACAAATCACCGATAATAGTTAGGCTAATTTTTGCTCAGGTATCGGCTTGCAAGTGACGTTTCTTGGCACCAGTTCCGGCGTGCCCACCCGCTCTCGTAATGTGTCCAGCGTGGCACTACGGCTGCCGCAGCGGGCCGAGATTTGGCTGTTTGACTGTGGCGAGGGTACCCAGCACCAGTTTTTGCGCAGCGAGTTTAAGTCCAGTCAAATCCGCCGCATTTTTGTCACCCACATGCATGGGGACCATATTTTTGGGCTGATGGGGCTGTTGGCGACCTGCGGCATGGCTGGGGCGGGGCAGCGCATCGACATCTACGGTCCCCCCAAGCTAAACGACTATTTGCAGGCCAGTCGTCGCTACTCGCAAACGCACTTCAACTACCCGCTCAAGGTGCACACCGTTGAGCCTGGTAAAGTCTTTGAAGATGACGATTTTATTGTGTCGTGCCAGCGGCTAGAGCATCGCGTGCCCGCCTACGGCTATCGTGTGCAAGAAAAAGACAAAAAGGGTCACTTCGATGTGGAGCGGGCCAAGGCGTTGGGCATTGCCCCGGGTCCCATCTACGGCAAGCTGAAGAATGGTGAAGCGGTCACCCTGGCCGATGGGCGCGTCATCAACGGTAACGATCTATGCGGTCCGCCGCTAGTGGGACGTAAGTTTGTCTACTGTACCGACACTATCTTCTCGGAGCGATCGGTCGAGCTGGCAGACCACGCCAGCGTTTTGGTGCACGAGGCCACCTTTTCCCATCAGGATGCGGAGCTAGCCTACCAGCGACTGCACTCCACCTCAACCATGGCGGCCCAAGTGGCGCTGGCGGCCCAGGCCGACAAGCTGATCATGACGCACTTTAGCCCCCGTTACGCACCCGGCAACCCGATTCAGCTGAAAGATCTGTTATCTGAGGCCAAGGCCATCTTTCCGAACACGGTCATGGCCCACGATTTCTATACGGCTGATATCGAACGACAGGCAGTGTAGCAACCCACCGGCTGCGTTAAATCGACAATTCAGTCCAATGTTTTACTATTCACGGGTTTCGGTTGCTGTGTCTTGCGTTGCATGGACCCCCAGCAATATTTTTTGGGGATTGCCATTGGCTTGATAGCTTGTCATCAGCAGGTAAGGGAAGCTGAACATGCCACCCAAGACTACGCTCAGCAAGCCAAAAGTGAGGCCCTTAGCGGTAAGACCTTCACGCCAAAAAATCCAAACTGCGCCCAGAAAAAGGTAAACGAGAAAGTCGGTGTCGAACTGTGAGCGCCAGTTTAACGCTGTCAAGTCGTTAACCGCAACCAACGGCCAATTAATGCCGTGGCTGACAGATGCGACTAGGGTCATGGCGTAAATCAAGAGCGTCGCAAAAACGAGAAAAATGCGAAACAATGTCATAGATAAGCATCAAACTTTGACCGTTTTTTGAATCGCCGCCATTGCGCTTTGATGTGCTCGCTTCGGACTTTATCGTTCATTTAGCAAACAGAAGCTAGCAAACAGAAACATTGTTTGCACAGACGCCTCTTGGGACGCCATTTAATCTTTGGAAAGGTGAGCCGAGATGCGCTTGAAGTGGGCGGTGTTGCTCTGGGGCAAACGGGGACGAGGCAGCTCGTCGTTGGGCCAGCCTGCGACGTCATTGCAGGGGCACAGCAGCCCGTCGTACATCACCACAGGGCTGGGCACCGCCATGCCGCAGCGGGCACAGCTGTCAATTTCCCATTCGGAAGACAACAGTTGGTCGATAGTGACGTCTGTTCCTTCTAGATGGCAGCCTTTACCGTTGCAAGACTGAACTTTTGCCCAACAGTGTTCAAAGTCATCGCTAAAGCGATCGCCCTGGACAACAGATTTAGGACAGTAGGGCCGCTCACTCTCAGCGAGAACAATCCCTTTACCAAGCTGTGACCAGTAGGCTAAATAGTTTTTAACATCCTGTTGATTGGCCAAAGGAATACTCCGTGTCAGGGTTGGGTTTGAGGCGTGTGCAGCATCTCTGGGAGAGAAACTTAAGAAGAGCCTCTAAATCGATCCTAGCGTTCTGCTCGAAATCGTTGCGTCTACTGGCCAAATCGTAAGGTTGTTTAAACCTTTTGCCGTTGATGCCCGTTCTGAGATCAGGGTGCCTTGGCGGTATCGATGCCGCTCACCGGCTCAGCTAGACGGGTGAGGTTGAGGGCGTAGCCACAGGTGACCAGATAGGTGTCCGACGCGATCGCACCCACCGCCCGAGACAGGCTCCCCAACCGATCGCGAAAGCATCGCCCCATAGGATAGGCCGGTACAACCCCCCAGCCGGTTTCCTCAGCCACCAAGATGACGGGGCTAGGGGTTTGCTGAAGCGCCGTTAGCAGTGCCTGTTGCTGCTGCTGCCATTCAGCATCCGGGGACTCGATAGTGTTAGCAACCCAAGTGCCGAGCGAATCTACCAGTAGGCACTGTCCCGGCTGGCTGTGCTGTACGGCGTCAGGCAGCTTTAGGGGAACTTCCTGAAGCTGCCAGTGAAGGGGACGGCGGGCCCGGTGCTGGGCAATGCGCTGCTGCCACTCGGCATCGTTGGGGTCTACACGGCTGGTGGCAATGTAAACCACGGTCTGCCCAGTGCGGGCCGCCAGCTGCTCGGCCCAGTCGCTTTTGCCCGAACGAGTAGGGCCGGTCACTAAGGTAAGGCAGGTCATGATTACCCAACCGGGTGCTGATCTCGCACCCTGAGTACGATTAACATTCGATTTGATCGGCCTGACCGGACAAGCGTAGGCTGCTAGCCTGAAGGCAAATAGCTCTAGCGTGAAAGAAAGTCTGGTCTATCAGGCACAGTATAGGTCGATAGATGGACTGCTATGGGTGCCACTCCGTTTCGCATTGAAAAGTTTCGCTTTGATCCTCGGGGACGTGTGCGAACTGGCCCGGTGACGCGGGGCGCGCCGGGGATTCCTGGCTACTTTGTGGTCAGTACCGCCCCACCTAATATCGAAGACGGCGTGGCAGAAGATAGTGCCGCAGCGCAGCAGGGCGTTAGCGCGATCGCGGCTGACCTCTACCGCATTTACAAAACCCAGACGGACGCGCCAGAACTGGTGATCACCGTCCACGGCTACAACACCCGCGAAGAAGGGATCAAAGCCTGGTACGCCGACATCTATCGCTACATCAACCAGACCGACCCAGCGATTGTGGGTCGCCGCAACGTGGTGTTCATCGGCTACCGCTGGTCCTCCGAGTCGCTACGACTACACCCGCTGCACCTCTGGCAAAACTTCCACGCCCTGCCGCCGCTGCCGCGGGGGCTGCTGGTGCTAGGGCTCATGCTGACGGTGGCGCTGCTGGTGGTCACGCCTCTACCGTTAATGGACTGGCCGCTGATGGGCTGGGCAGGTGGCAGCTGGATTCAGTTTGCGATCGCGGCCCTGCTGACCCTAACGACAACCTTTACTGGCATTGGTCTCTCGCTGCTGCTGCTGCGGCTATCGGTGTACTTTCGAGACGTTTACCGGGCCACTAACTTTGGCGTTCTCGACCTGGTTGAGCTGGTCCGTCAGCTCGACAAAGACCTGGTGCGACGGCGAGCGCTAGACTACCCCCCGGTGGTGGACGATGCCGAAGCCTACCGCTCGGCCACAGACGACTGGGAGCGATCTGCCCAGAAAATCCGCCTCAGCTTCATTGGACACAGCATGGGAGCCTTGGTGGTGACCAATATCGTGCGCATTTTGTCCGATGTGTTTGACATGCGCTCGGTTGATAAGCAACCCCCAGCAGACATTGGCCATACCCTGAGCCTGGATCGGCTGGTGTTGGTTGCCCCAGATATTCCGGTCCTGTCCATCATCACCAGTCGGGCCAACGTGCTGGCCTCATCGCTGCGGCGATTCAACGAGACCTATCTATTTAGTAACGAAGGCGATCTAGCCCTGCGTTTGGCTTCTACTACTGCCAATTACATCTCCTTCCCCAGCGCCACCGAGGCGCGGGGCTACCGTCTGGGGAACGTGGCCCTAATGCACCGGCGCGGCTACGGCATCGTCAACCTGCGCAACCTGCACCGCTACTTTCCCCGGCACCTACGGCTGAGCAAAGCCCTGGCACTGGACCCGGATGAAATTCTGAATAACCTATTTGTGGCGCGGGGTTGGGGACAACGGCACAAAGGCGCACTGTCCAAACTGTTTGAGCGGCGGCAGCAGCAGCCCATCCCAGAGGTGTCCATTGCCGATTTATTTACGTTTCTAGACTGTACCGACTACAAAGACCGCTATCTGCAGTTTGAGGGCGATCAGCGACGGCGCTCGGCTCGGGCGGTGGGAATTCTCAGCCGCGCCGCACAGAAGCGATCGCTGAACCTGCTGGACTATACCCTGCTGGCGCTGGATTCAATTTTGGGGCGACGGGACGTCCACGGCGGCTACTTTCGTGGTGAGTTTAGCCGCGAACTGATTTACCGACTGGTGTTTTTGGGCTTCGATGGGGTGATCAAGCACATCGAGCCCGGCATTGCGTCGCGGGATGCCGGACTGGACGCCCTCCACGAGCGCTGTAAGCAGCTGGGCATTCAGGTGTATCTATCGCCGCTGCGGTACCGGGCCGACGTGCAGGGCCAGCCGGTGCAGGTGGCGAAGGCCGAGATGCTGCAAAAAATTAGGGATAAAGAAAATTCTCAGGCCTGACCCCGGATCAGCGCTTAGAATTTGGCATTACTCCCTAGTCTGCGCGAGTTGTTTATGTCCTCCTCCCACGCACCCAATACCTCCCCGCTCAACACTCAAAGACT
This sequence comes from uncultured bacterium, assembly GCA_963923025.1. Taxonomy (GTDB): domain Bacteria; phylum Cyanobacteriota; class Cyanobacteriia; order Phormidesmidales; family Phormidesmidaceae; genus CAWUKV01. Next base: position 8,693 of record CAWUKV010000072.1, on the reverse strand, counting down.
GCTGCTGGCTCAAGCTATGGCCCTGCTGATGTCCACCACACCCGACACCACCCTGGGCAAGCTCTTAAACTTCTGCCTGGCGGCGAAGGTCGATCCTGATGTTTCGGGTCGCTCTCCCCGAGCCTTTGCCGAAGATTTACTCCAAGAACCAGTCAAGTTCTCGGCCTGGATACAGGCGGTAGTCGATAGCGACGATGACTACAGCGTGGACGAGATGCTAGCGATTTCCGAGATTCACCTCAAAGATACGCAACAGTTCTCTGACCGGTTTATGAACAAGCTCTGGAGCGAGTTGGCCGCTTTGGACGTGCAGGGCATTTTGACTGAAGAGGAATAGCGTTGAGTCAGGCCAGTGGCATGATTCTACCTGTGGCATGATTCTACCTGTGGCATGGTTCTACCTAAAGCTGGGGCCAACCCTCGGCTCAATTCAGTAGTTGAGGGGAAAGTTACGGTAACTCAGCTTGCCTGCTGTGGGCGAAATTACGCAGCGGCAGTTTCCGAAGTCTTTCCCATTGGATTCACCCCGTAAAACAGCTAACACTAATGCATAGAACCCATCAGTCTCTATGCAGCACCTCCTTTTACTTGATGATGACAGCGGCAGCCGCGCAGTTGAGCTTCATGCCGAATCCAGCTCTATCGGGCGCGATGCGAGCAATTCAATTGTGTTGCACGCCAAGGATGTCTCTCGTCAGCACGCCATTCTGTTGCGGGTCACCTCGCCGGATACTAACGACCATTCTTTTCGCATTATCGATGGCGATCTGCGGGGTCGCCCCAGTACCAACGGGCTGTTTGTTAACGGTCGCCGCTGCCGCTCTCATAACCTGCGTCATGGTGACGCGCTGGTGTTTGGAGGGCAGGTCAAGGCCCGCTACCACGTAGCCGACCAAACCGGAGAAGCCGACTGGCTGCTGGCCGGAAGCGACACCGCCGGAGACTTTCTAGCTACGCTCATTGCCGCTCCCGTTGAGCCCAATGCTGAAGGCGAGACCGACGCCTCTTTTGATGCCGACCTGGTGCGGCTAGCCTCCTTCCCCGAGCTGTTCTCTCATCCGATTATTGAGCTGTCGCTGTCGGGCGAGATTACCTATCTCAATCCCGCAGCAGTCAATCAGTTCCCCGATATTCAGACCCGCCAGCTCGACCATCCCATCCTCAACAATGTGATCGAGCTGGTGCAGGGGCAGCCGCAGCCGCACTGCATGCGAGAGATCCAGGTCGGCGATCGCACCTTCGAGCAGGCGCTCAACTACATTTCTCAAAGCGACCTGATCCGCAGCTATCTGATCGACATTACCGACCGCAAACAGGCTCAGGCCGACCTTCAGGCGTTGCACGATGCGCTGGAGGTGCAGGTCCAGGAGCGCACGTCCCAGTACCTGGAAGCGGCTGAACGGCTCAAACAGGAAGAGCAGGCCCTGCTGGCCAGCTACGCCACCAATCGAGCCCTGCTCAACGCCATTCCTGACCCGATGCTGCGGCTGAGTCATTTGGGGTACATCGTCAATTTCAAAACGCCCAAGCAGCATACGCTTCCCTTTGAACCGGAAGCCTGCCTGCACTGTCACCTGTCGGAGGTGTTCCCTGCCGACGTTGCTGCGGCTATGCAGGGCTGTATCGATGCGGCCCTAGGCACAGAAGAGATGCAGGTGGTGGAGTTTCAGCTGCCGACAGATGGAACTCCGCTGGAGTTTGAGGCCCGGCTGGCGGTTAGCGCTACTCACGAAGTCATGGCGATTATTCGCGACATTACCGAGCGGAAACGGGCCGAAAGTGACATTCGCATGGCGCTAGAGCGCGAACGCGAACTCAACGAGATGAAAACCCGATTTGTCTCTATGACCTCCCATGAATTTCGCACCCCGCTAACCACCATTCTCTCCTCGGCTGAGCTGTTAGAACACTATGAAGAGCGGTGGGACCCTGCCAAGCGACTCAAGTACCTGCGCAAGATAGCGGTTGCCGCCAGCCACATGACCGATTTGCTTAATGATGTCCTGTTGATTAACCAGGCGGCGGCAGGCAAGGTAGAGTGCAGCCCGCAGCCGTTGGTCCTCAATGAGTTCTGTCAGGAGCTGATTGAAGAATTGCAGATTACCACCGACCGTCACCAGCTAACGCTGCGATCGCAGCTACCCGATACCCCCTACCAGCTCGACCGCAAGCTGATGCGTCACATTCTGAGTAATTTGCTCTCCAACGCGATTAACTACTCTCCGCAGGGCGGGGACGTTGTGGTTTCCCTCGACCAGACCGCAGATATGCTGCAGCTGCGGGTGCAAGATCACGGTATTGGCATTCCCGAGTCGGCCCACGCAACCATTTTTGAATCCTTTGTGCGCGGTGACAACGTTGGCACCATTTCAGGGACCGGGCTGGGGCTGGCTATTTTGAAGAAGTCTGTGGAAAGCCACCAGGGCCAGATTACCTTTGACAGTGTCGTCAATGAGGGAACAACATTTACAATCTCCATTCCTCAACAGACGTTACCCAACTTTTTTACAGGTGTTGCCTTCTGTGAAGGAGGAGACGACGCTGTGAACACGGCCTCTAAAACCCTGGTCGAGAGCGGGTAACTCACCCATCGGGCCATCTCTTTAGGGCCATCTCTTTAGGGCCATCTCTTTAGGGCCACTGTTTTAGCGCCATTATTTTTCTGATAGTTTTTACACCGCTCATACTCGGTCCATTTACCCTACTTTGAACCATGACAACAATTTTAGTCATTGAAGATGAACTCGAAATCCGGGCCAACTTGGTCGATTTGCTGGAGTTAGAAGGTTATACGGTTGTCAGTGCCGACAACGGCGTGAACGGCATTGTCGGCGCATTTGAGCATCATCCCGACCTGATTTTGTGCGATGTGATGATGCCTGAGATCGATGGGTACGACGTGCTACAGGCCATCCGCCAAGAACCTGAAACTGCCCTGACCCCGTTTATTTTTCTGACGGCACTGGCTGACAAAAGCGATATTCGTCAAGGCATGCTCAAGGGCGCCAATGACTATCTGACTAAGCCTTTTACCCGCCATGACGTGATTGCTACCGTACAGGCTCAGCTGAAGCGACAGTCCATCCTGGCGGGTAAGCGTGCCCACCAGGCCGAGCAGATCGCGGAACTCAAAGCAGAAATTCAGCAGTTCCGTGATGTGTTGAGCGAAGACCAGGCGCAGCTCATCACCGAACTGCGATCGCAGCTGAGAGACAGTGTGATTAAGCTCAACATTGCTAGTACTATTCTCGATAATCTGCCCGCGGGCGAGCAGCGCGAACGGGGGCTAGCGTTAGTCAACAACGTCTGCACAGCAGAGGTCAAGCTGTTGGGGCGCATTCCCAATTTTGAGCATCTTCAGGCCACGCCATCGACCATCGCTGAGCTGAGTTCCGTGAGGTAATCTTTTTATTCACGTCAGTAGCCTATCAGGGGATTCTGTCTACGTACTGTTGGGTTCACGATCTATGGCTATCCCAATAGATGTTTGAAGCCGTCCGAAAATCAAGCTGTCTGTAAGATTACAGAGGCTCAACCCCCTTTTCTGGTTCATCCGCCAGCGGTGACCTGCGTGAATGCTACACGAGAGCGCCGTAGAATCATAAAGATATCCTTTGCAGAGTGACCAAAAGACCAGCAGGCATCTGCGGCACGACAGCGAACCGCCTCAGATTCCATATTTCTGCGGGTATGTTGCACAAACAGACAGCACATCATGGATGTATCACAACGTGTTGAGCAACCTAGGCGGTAGACAGCCGCTCAGCACATCCATCGCCAGCCGTTATATCCATCGAAAACCGTCTGTTATGAAACGTTCTAATTTCGCTTTAGTAGGGCTCGCTTTGGCAGCTAGCTTAGTGCCTCAGGCCGTTCAGGCCCAAACCGCCCCCATCCTAGATTGGGAGCAAATTGCCCAAGACGGTGAATGGGAAGCCGGTCAGCGGTTTGGTAGTTTCGATGTCGGCACAGGCACGGTCAACGTCAACTTTGAAACAGGCGGTAGCAGTCGGTTCGTCGGCTTTGGCGGTGGCAGCATCACCCCGGACATTAACGATGTAGTTAACGGCAGTGCTGGCAGCGATGATCGGACCCTGCACATGCAGATCAACAGTGGGTCGGTCGATCCAGCAGAGAACTATATCAAGATGACAACTTCGTTCGCCGACTTCGGTGGTGCGTTAGCGGGGGTTTCCTTTAACCTATACGACATCGACATCAGCGGCGACAGAAGTTGGCATGACCGGGTAATCGTCAAAGGGTTTTTAGGCGAACAGGAAGTTGCCGCTGACTTTGGCTTCTACAATCAACAGCTGCAAGACTATTCTGCTAACAGCAGCAACATTGTCAGTCAGTTAGATGCCTTTACGTTAGAAGGCAACGAGAGTCAGATTCACAACAATCATGACACTGCCAACGTTCGAGTTAATTTTGGCAGCGCCATTGACCGCTTTGAGCTCTTCTTCTCCGATGGCCTCAAGACTGAAAAAGATGACCCCAGCAGTCACGGTATCAGCATCGGTGATATTGCCCTGGGTCAGCCCGTTCAGCAAACGTCTGAGCCCATGTCTTTGCTATCTCTGGGGGGAGTAGCCCTCGTCGGCCTGGTGTCGAAGCGTCGCCTACAAGCACAGCGTCAGGCTTAGATGCTGGGCGGAGTCTTGTCATTTGACAACACCGTGTTGAGGTAACGGAAGCCCATCGGAAGACAAAGGTCTGCATGGGCTTCTGCGCCTTAACCACCGCATCCCATCTGAAACCTGCGGCTTGCTTGAGGCCAACGCCCGTTTTAGGCGGGGCAAGACTGAATTCAAATTCCCTAGAGGGAGCAAATCATAATAGGATCGAGGGTGTCCAACCATAACGACATCCAAGACAGCCCATGACGAGCGCGACCAACGACAAGGCCATTGTACGGGACTACTTCAATAGCCAAGGATTTGACCGCTGGCGACGCATCTACGGCAGCGAAGACAACGTCAACAAGGTCCAGCGCGACATCCGCGAAGGGCATCAGCAGACCGTGGACTACGTGGTGGACTGGTTCAAGACCGATACTGGCACCACTGGGATGACCGTCTGTGACGCAGGCTGCGGTACCGGAAGTTTAGCCATTCCCCTAGCGGCATTGGGGGCCAAGGTCTGGGCCAGCGACATTTCTGACAAGATGGTGGGCGAGGCCAAGGACCGCGCCGCTGAGGTGCTAACGCCGGAACAGATGCCGACCTTTGAGGCCAAAGATTTAGAAGCGCTGGACGGCAGCTACCACACCGTTGCCTGCTTAGATGTGTTGATCCACTACCCCCAGGACAAAGCCGCTGATATGATTGCCCACCTCAGCAGCCTGGCCGAACACCGGGTGATCCTCAGCTTTGCTCCCAAAAATCCCTTCTACACACTGCTAAAGCGGATTGGTGAGTTCTTTCCTGGTCCCAGCAAAGCCACACGGGCCTATTTGCACAGCGAGCGAGACGTAATGGCAGCACTGACCGCCAATGGTTGGACGATCAAGCGCAAGGAGTTTACGGCAACGCAGTTTTATTTCTCGCGGCTGCTAGAGGCGGTGAAATATAGCTAGCGCTTCCCCTATCAACCTACAAGGACACCGAGTGCGGTGATCCTGCTGGGCACAACCCCCTATGGCGTCGCAGCCTTGTCCTCAGGTCACTGGCGGCTGCTATAGAATGGAACTATTTCTGGGCCCATGACGCTACAGGCAATATTCGCGGGGTTTGTCGAATACCGGACAGCGGTGCTGTTATTGCTGTTTGTTGCCCCGTGGTTAGCGCTGGGGCTCTGTGTGGCGATTCCGGGGCGGCGTGAGGAGCCGTTTATCCTTAGCTTTAACCTGGGGATGGCCTGTCTCAGTTTGCTCATGGCCATCGGCTACCTGGCCTACGCCAACAGCACCGGCGGCTGGACCCAAATCGTTCAAGAAGCCGATATTTTGCTGATCTCAGCGCCCTGCTACTACGTGGGCGTGTCGCTTTGGGTTACCCGCCAGCGCCTGCCCCTAGAGCAGGTGCCTGCCTTTCGGGCCATACAAGGGTTGGCTCTGGTGGGGGTGGGTTACCTGGGGGTGACCTGGTTCCTAAGCAAAATTCGTTTTCTGGTCTTTTCGTATATTCCTTTTCCACTGCTGGTCATGCTGTTTCTGGGACTGCTGGGCGTAGCCTACGTTGGCTACCTGCGCCTAACCGGCAAAGACACCCAAGTATTCAGGCAGGATGAGTCCGGCGATTCGTCCCCCTTTTCGGACCACAGCATCGACGAAGAGCTAGAACGGTTACGGCGGGGCAACCGTGATCCCAATCGCTGATCGCCATACCGAAAACGTTTCAGAAAAAACCGTGAAGCGTTGTGTAGCCCATTGCAAAGGTTGAGTGACCAACGTCGTTAGAACTAGCCCAGACTGGGCACAGTCAGTCTAAGCTCGGTAAAGTTGGGCGTGTTAGCTCTGAGCACTTCGCTGGAACCTCCAATTGGGGGTGTCTCCTAAGCTCAAGGCGCTTCGTGCCTCGCAGCCTTGCTATCCCTCTAAGCAGCAATACAACACGGTTATGCGGTTTCTGAAATATGGTGTCGGCGGCATTTTGCTCTTCTTTGGTGGCATCGTCCTCCTGGCAGGGCTCTTTTCCCTGACAGATGATGATGCCGACCAGCCGATGACCGTTATTTCTTGTGTGTTGGTGGGTGCGGTACCAACAGCAGGGGGCGGTTGGCTTGTGGCTGGGGCGAATAAGGACAGCAAACGGTCTGCCCAGTCGCAGCTCGAAGCGGAGGACAAACGCCGCCGCGACGTGCTTTACCAGCTGATCAAAGACACCGATGGCCGATTTACGCTGCTGCAGTTTGCCATGGCGGTAGACCTCCCCGCAGCTCAGGCTAGAACCTGGCTAGACGACCAGGCCAAGCTGTTTGGCGCAAACTTCAGCGTCAGCGAAAAAGGCGATGTGCTGTACCACTTCCTGCCAGGTTAGGATTTGGAGAGTTGTCTCACCTGCCGGTCTTATGGCGCGAGTTTTTATTGCGATCGCAGCCCTATTAGGCGCCCTATCTGTCATGGGCGGTGCCTTTGGAGCCCATGCACTTAAGGGCCAGCTCACCGAAAAAGCTTTAGACACCTTCGAGCTGGGCACCCGCTACCAGATGTACCACGCCCTGGCCCTGCTGCTGGTAGGGCTGCTGCTACTCCAGCGTCCTGAAGCGAGTGGGTTGGTTTACGCCGGTTGGGCTTTTGTGGTTGGCGTGCTGATTTTTTCGGGCAGCCTTTACGCCCTCAGCCTATCTGGGGTGAAAATTTTGGGCGCGATTACGCCGATTGGTGGGGTAGCGCGGATTGTGGGGTGGGTGCTAGTTGCGATCGCGAGTGGTAGCTTTAAGGCAGGTTGAAGGGCAGATCGATTGATGTCGTAGAGAGATCGCACCGCGCCGTAGGTTGGATTGAAGCATGAAACCCAACACCCGCCGTTGTCCTAAACAAGACACGTTAGCGTTGGATCCCAAGATACTCCCGTCAGACCACCTCGCAGAGCTACAGCAGAAACGCTTCCGCATGGGCCTGTCCTAACAGAATTTGCCCATCGGCACTGTAGTGGGTAAGGTCGTTTTGAGGAACCCTGAGCACCGCATTGGCACTACCCAATGCGTCTGTATTGAGCAGCGACACGCCCAGGGTTGCGTCGGCTACAGCCTGCTGCGCCGCTCTCACCAGGGCCAGGTTATCGGGCGAGGTCGTTAAGTCGCTGCGGAGCTGGCCGACGCTGACAGGCAACGTCTCACCGTACAGCTCACGAACCCGGCCAATGAACTGGGTCAGATTGTCGTCGTAGGCTTGGGCAAACCGATTCACATAGGTGTCACTTTCGCCTTGCTGCCAGACCAAGCCCGCAACGGTGTAGGCCACGCCACTGGTTGCCAGGCCGGTGAGGGCATCGTCTACGGTCTGCACAAACTCGTTGTACTGTGCGCCAGTGCCATCCGGGTTCCAATCTTCGGCTAAGCTGGTGGCCCCTCGGCCATATTTCACCACATAGACCGTGTCATTGCTCAGGGCCGCCGCCTGACGACCAAAACCAAACTCCGTCCCCATGTTCACCGTTTGCCCGTCAAAACCTAGGGCCAAATCGACAAACGCGTCTTGAGTGTCATTCCAAATCTGCGCCTGGGGGAAAGGATCTAGCAGGCTGGGGTCGGATAGGTTGACCGTCTCTGCCTCGCCCTGGAGGTTAGACTGCCCCGCCAGCAGGTATACCGGAAGCGGAGCCGCAGCCTCATCAATGACATCTTTAACGGTGATGGTCAAAAACTGGGTTTTGGCCTCGTTTCCCCTGACGGCTAAAACGTTAACCTCGTAGTTGTTATCGAGGGGCGTTGCGTTCTGAGTACCCCGTCTAAAGGGGTTTCCCAATCAGGTACTTGCTTAAAGGACAATACGCCAGTGCTAGGATCAATCTCGAATAGGTCGGTATCTGCACCTGCATTGAAGCTGTAAATCACACCGTCTTCTGCACCGTTGATGTTGATGTCGGTGACGTAGCGATTACCCTCTTGAACAAAAATGACGGTGTCGGTATAAACAAAATCGCGGGGCGGGGGCTCGGGGGTTGGGGCGGGGTTCTCGACATCGGCCACAGTAACGGTGATAAACTGGCTATCGCCTGAGGTGGCACCCGCCGCCACGACATTCACTT
>CAWUKV010000071.1:0-23301 GCA_963923025.1 uncultured bacterium | reverse complement strand
GAGTCACGGGCCATGGAAAGAGCTAGCTAAGGCGCAGGCATAGCATTCTCTGAAAAGGTTGAGCTGGATTGCGAGCCACGGAGCGCTCTATGCCAATCAGGGTAGACATACCAGGACGTTCAAGTTGGGACGCTCAAGCAAAGTCACCAAACTACAGTCCCCGAGGCATAAACTTCTGCGACTCTAGACGCTAGAAGTCGTCCCCTCCTGGCATCGGAGCTTCGTTGTCCCGGCGCGAGCCCAGCAGCTCTAGCCGCTCTACTCGAATCACTGGGCTAGTGCGTGGTGCACCCGTACTGCGGTCCTGCCAGCTGTCTAGCTTGAGCCCCCCGGTAACGCCAACCAAGCTACCCTTGCGAACGTAGTTGGCGGCAACTTCTGCGGTTTTACCCCATAGCTCTAAGTTGAACCAGTCGGGCTGGTCACTGTTGCGGCTGCGACGGTTAACCGCGATCGCAAACTTGCACAGCACATTACCCGACTCGAAGTAGCGAACTTCAGGATCACGACCGGCTCGCCCGACTAGATTGACGATGTTTAAACTCATTGCGTTTACAAATACGATCTGCTCAAGCAATACAAACCAACTATAGCGCCCTTACCCATCCTTTTGGTCAGCGCTGATGGTCCGTCTTGCCACTATGCCCCAAACATACCTGCACAGCTGCCAGCGGCACTATTCCTTTGACTTGTCTCCCAATTTGAAACAAGCACCGGCTTCAGCAGAACCACGGAGAAAACCGTCCTGATGCCCCGCCAATGCCAGAGAAAACTAGGACAGTGCTGCATAAGTCTGCACTAACCGTCCAAGCACGGATTCCAGCGGTATCTGTCAGGGGTTTTAGCGGCGGCGGGGCGGTTCTAGCAGACGGTCCCATACCGCAAGTCGCTTTCAACCTGCGACGCCAGAGTGGGACAGCCCCATAACTGGCAAGCCAGGTACAAGCTGCTTGTAAACTGGATATAAAGTCAGAAAGCTAAGTGTGAAGTCACCCCGCCGGGTAACAAAAATGTATGCAGTTCTGGCGAAGTCCCAGTACTATTAGCCATCAAAAGGTTCCTCATCTTACAGGAACCGACTAGACGATGAGATATAAAACGTAATAAGATTCGATCCTGATTACAACGATTGCAGCTAATTGTGCTCAACTCAACGACTGCATCAGGTATCCACCACCCTGTAGGCCACCGCGACCCGTGGACCGTCATCTAACCCACAAAATTTTTTGAAATTTGGGAGCTTCTAAAGCAGTGAGTTTACTAGATCGCTTTTCCTTCTCCCGGGACATGGGCATCGACCTGGGTACAGCCAATACTCTGGTCTACGTTTCAGGTAAGGGCGTTGTCCTACAAGAGCCCTCCGTGGTTGCCCGCGACAAAGACGGCAAGCCCCTGGCCGTAGGCGAAGAGGCCAAGCGCATGCTTGGACGTACGCCGGGTAACATTACTGCCCTTAGACCGCTACGGGACGGCGTCATTGCCGACTTTGACACGGCTGAGCTAATGCTCAAGCACTTCATTCGCCGGGTCCACGAAGGACGAGCCTTGGTGTCTCCTCGTATCGTCATCGGCATTCCCAGTGGTGTAACCGGCGTTGAGCGTCGGGCCGTCATGGATGCGGCGCTACAGGCAGGAGCCCGTATGGTCTACCTCATTGACGAGCCGGTTGCGGCCGCTATTGGTGCCGGGCTGCCCGTGGCCGAGCCGACCGGTAACATGATCGTCGACATTGGTGGCGGTACAACCGAAGTCGCCGTTCTTAGCTTGCAGGGTACCGTGCTGAGCGAGTCAGTGCGGGTTGCAGGGGATGAGCTGAGTGAGTCCATCTCCCAATACATGAAGAAGGTTCACAACTTGGTCATTGGTGAACGCACCGCAGAAGAAATCAAAATAAAAATCGGCTCAGCTTACCCCGGTCCAGAGGATAGCGACATTATGCTAGATGTACGGGGTTTGCATCTGCTGTCAGGTCTGCCTCGTACCGTCACCGTTAAGAGTGCTGAAATCCGCGAGAGCATGGCTGAGCCGCTATCGGTTATTGTCGAAGCCGTCAAGCGCACCCTAGAGCGTACGCCTCCCGAACTCGCGGCGGACATCATTGATCGCGGCATCATGTTGGCTGGTGGTGGAGCACTGCTTAATGGTCTCGATACGCTGATCAGCCACGAGACGGGAATTGTAGTACATGTAGCAGCCGACCCCCTGAGCTGTGTGGTACTCGGTACAGGGCGTGTGCTAGAAAACTTCAGCCAGATGGAGCGCGTCTTTAGCGGTCGATCTCGGGATCTGTAAGTCGGTTGCTTGAGAGCTGATGGGTTGGGCCAACGGCAAGTGCAGTAGCAATTGGTTCCAAGTTTGGGCCTAATTGCGATCAGGGAGCGCTTTCTACTCGTGGGGTAGCGATACTCGGCGGATAGCGCTAAATGTCCTAGCTGTACCTTGGCAGTGGTGGACGAAGGATAGGTGGGGAGTCTACATGTTTACACTCAGACGCTGGTGGGATCGGCATGCCCTGAGGGCTGGCCTGCTCCTGTTAACCATTGGCACTGCTTGGGCTGTGCGCCAAACTAACGGCGCATTGGTCTATGAAGCCTATCAAGTCATTACACGACCGTTGCAGCCTGGCCTATCTCGGGCAGAACGGCTAGAAAATGCCTATGTTCTAGAGCTTCAGCAGCGGGTTGTCGAACTAGAGAATCAAAACCAGAAGCTGCGTGAGGTGGTGGGTGATGATGCCGCCGTTGCTGGTAGCGTTCGAGCCGCGGTCATCGGCCGTAGTGCTGACCACTGGTGGCACCATCTGACCTTGAATAAGGGCACTGAGGCCGGGGTCTCAGAAGGTGATATGGTCTCAGGCCCAGGCGGACTCGTGGGTCGCATCGTTGCGGTTTCCCCTCGGACCAGTCGAGTACTGCTAGTGACCGACCCAACCAGTCAAGTTGGCGTCAAAGTAAGCCGGAGCCGGTCAATGGGCGTTGCCCGAGGGCAAGCTAACGACCGCGTTGTGATGGAATTTTTCGAGAAGGTCCCAGACGTCAAACCTGGCGATGTGATTGTTTCTTCGTCGTACAGTCAGCTTTTTCCCAAGGACGTACCCGTGGGCCGAGTTGAGCTGATCAACCTAGAAAAAAGCCCAGCTCCCGAAGCCGTCATCCAGCTAGCTGCGCCACTGACGGCACTCGAGTGGGTGACGATTCATCCCTTTAACCCCGATATGGATGTCGATGCCCCACCCGCTCAAATTGTTGACGAGGACGATCTCTAGATTTCGCCGTAGCTTATGACGTCCCGTTCTACGCCTCAACGTTCAGATGTGCAGCTGGCACTGCTGAACTGGACCGTTACTGTCCTCTCAGTTTTTGTTTGTTTACTGCTGCTGCCCTCCCGGCTACCCGGCACAGAGCTACTGGGCATTACGCCCAATTGGCTGATGATTTGGGTGGTCGCCTGGAGCGTCACCCGCAGCGTATTTGATGGGGCTATGGCGGGGCTTGTACTGGGCCTGCTTCAGGATGGACTAACGGCACCCCAGCCCACCCATGTCCTTAGTTTGGTGGTGGTGGGCGTGCTAACGGCGCGTCTGCAAAAACAGCGATACATCCAGGAAGACATTATTTCCGTCGCCCTGATCGTATTCGGTATGGCGGTTGTCGCGGAAACAGTGATGGCACTGCAAATTACGCTTCACCACTGGCTTCTGGCCGATTCTCCGTACCATTCACTGGGGCAAATCTGGCGCTACCACCAGCGCGTTGCGCTCAGCTCAGCGATTTTGAGCAGCCTGTGGGCTCCTGCCCTTTATTACCCACTCAAGTATTGGTGGGAGCGATACCGTCCACGCGAACCGGGCTAGGTATATAGCTAGCGCCCTATCGGTTAGGACACCGAGTACGGCGATCCTGCCTGGCATAGAACCCTAGGTTGTCGCAGTCTTGTCCTAGAGGGTCTGGCGGCTGCTATATATTCATTATCCAGAAAATAAAAAGCGCGAAGCCAACAGTGTCAGCATCGCGCTACGTTAACCCACCCTAGAAGGGCCTAGCCGAGGCCAGACCTCTCCAAGACTGAAAACTTTTGTGTTGGAGAAGGCACTCCTTCAGCTGCCTTTCTCCCAATGTCGTCTAGCTTCGAATCGTCCCCCTGACTAAATACCTGTTGAAGGTAGGTGCTAGCAGGTATTCAGCAACGTACAGCTTGTCCCCCGAAGGTTTCTGTACGTGTCGAAGCTTCAAGAACAATTAAAGAATCTCACGTTTCTTCAGGTTTAGAGATGATATGCATATTTTCTTTATATTTATTCTCTACCTACCGTTGGATGGCGGACGGGTTCCGAGAACTTGATAGGATGCGATCGCACCCGCCTTTCACATCAAAACCTACGCCCTCCCTGCATGCCGACCCAGACCGACCGAGCCCGCTGGCCCACGCCCTACACGCTCAGCAACCTAAACTTCTACCGCGACTACCACGGTCAGCAGCTTTACTATCGCTGGGAAGGGAAAGTCTGGTGGCGGCCTGAGCCACACGCCCCGTTAACACAGATTTTCCGTATTGCTGGGATGAATGCAACCAAGGTGTTCCTCTGTCAGGATGCAGACGGCAACGAGTATGGCCATCGCATCAACCGAGAACTGGGCCTGTACTGCCATCCTGAAACGGGTGACGTACTGTACCAATGGCAACCCTTCCCTGACAGGGAACCCGTACCCGTTGTCCCCATCGCCAACCGAGTTGTCCAGGGAGATGTTACCCCCAAAACCAAGACAGTCCCGGCGGGGGAGCCCTTTGTCAAAAACGAACTCAAAATTCCGCTGACCTATCCCCATCCGCTGGCCGGAGACGCCAAGTATCGACTGTACTGCCCAGCCGATACGTTTGACGGGACTGAATATTTCACAACCTACACCCGCCGCCCAGAGGTAGGCGCTGACGCAGTTCCACCACCAACTTGGGCCCGAGACTGCCCCTGGCTGCCGTGGATGGCGCTGGGCTATGGTCACCCTGCTCGCCTACGGTTTGAGACCACGATTGAGCGGGTTGAGCACTTCGAAGACCTCAACCCCAAACTCATTGAGGTGATTCGCACGCGTGTACCCATTTACGAGCATACGCCTGACCAAACCGACGAGCCCAACGTTACCAGTACCACGTACTTTAAGCAGCATTTTGACGCGTACCTAGCGGGAGCAGCGTTTCCCATCAGGGCGACAGCTTAGGGATATTGGGGGAATAGGCGCTCAGTTTGCCTTGGGGATGAAGGAGAAAGGGGACGTAGGCTCAGCTGGGACCTGTCGTCTGCCAATTCGTTGATTGAGCTTGATAGGGACATGCTGAGACAATCTTTCTGAGTCAGCCTGCTTTCAATTCAAAGCCCCAGCTGAAGCTAATCAGCCAGGGCTTTGAAGCGTGGTATACCCCCAGGGGAATTCGAATCCCCGTCGCCTCCGTGAAAGGGAGGTGTCCTAGGCCTCTAGACGATGGGGGCCTGTGGTCATTTGCTTTCCAAGTATAGAAAGGCGTTGGAGCGACTGTCAAGGAAAAAATGAGCGAGGACTCGGGGGCCAGAAACTAAGCGATCGCGACCCATCCCGCCAGGATCCGTGACTGTTGCCATTGCTCAAATGCCAAGCCACAACGCGTTGACAACCCTAGCTACGATCATGCTGGCAGATGGGCTGTGCTCGTTACTAGGCCAGCTTTTGAGAGTTTTGCAGGCGGATAAGCTGGCGGCGCATCTCTGGAGAGGCAGCCAAAGCCTGAATTTCTGTAATCTGAACGTCGGAGTCCAGGGCTTCTAAGTACTCGTCGCTACCATAGGCAAAGGCATCAACCAGGACAGCAACGAGCCCCTCTTGATCGCTGCACAGGGCTCCCTTTTCTTCAATAATGCGAAACTTGAGCCGCAGTTCGCACTCATAGATACCAATTTGCTCCTCGGCTGGGTTGCTTGAAACGGGAGATGTGGGAGAACTTGCCATACGTTAGATAATTACGGACTGGGTAAGCGAACTAGAATCAACACAACCTGAACCGATGCATTGCCGCAATGTGCTTTCTATGTCAAGGACACTGCGTTGCAGTTTGTTAAGTCTTGAATGCCCTTAATTCGGAACTAGATAACATCCGAAAAAATTGATAAGACGACGCGATTTCTAAATCAACTAAACAAATTAGATTGACGTAGAAATAGCATCTCTGAAAGCTGCTGCTATCAAGGGCTAGAATCGGCTCGGTGTCCCAAGTAGCAAGGTATACAAGGACAATTCAAGATTGCCCTGCTTGCTATGAATTATTCGATACTTGCTGATTAGAGAATGTTCCAATAGAACTGAGTGATAACTATTCGAGCCGATTAATTGGCTTAGGCTTTTACGACAATTGTTGCAAGTCTCGATAAAGCTGAATCAAATGCTACGGACTTATCGCTGTTTATGACCGCTGTAACTTATCGAACGTTTAGTTCTAAACTAAGCGCTCTAGTCCGATAGTGTGACGTAAAGAATGGGGGGCCGATAATGGGTCACTTTGTTGATTCTATAAATAGGATTAGTACGCCCACAGCCTTTTATCTAAAGGGCTTTCACGTTAGGTTTTACCCATTATCTGATTTTTTTAGATTGGTTTATTCATCTCATATAAGTAAAGCCAAGCTGACGCTTGTGGGCTAGCATGAGTCATAGAAAACCTGTCGGGTCAGTGCATCTGACGGCAACGATAGTCATTCCTTCTACCCTTGACTTCCCCCCCAGAAGATTTCAATTTAGAACCCCTCAGTCGGACTCAGCTGCTTGCGGCGATTGCGCTGACGTCCGTAGTGTTACTCATTGTTGCCCGCCTGTGGCTATGGCTAGACAATGTGCAGCGGCTACCGCTATCCATTACCAGCAGCGACACCCTGTTGGGGTTGGGCATTGGCTTAGGTATTACCCTTGCAAGTTCTGCCACCTTTGCGCTGTGGCCTGCCTATCGCCGCAGTGCTGAGTTCTACCTAAAGTTTGTCCTGCAACCGCTGTATCTGCCGGATGTGGTTTGGCTGGGGTTACTACCGGGGCTGAGCGAGGAGCTGTTGTTTCGTGGCGTCATGCTACCCGCAATTGGACTGACAACGGTGGGACTGGTCATCTCCAGTGTGTGTTTCGGCGTGCTACACCTCAGCGGCTGGCAGCAGTGGCCCTATGTGGTCTGGGCAACGGTGATTGGTGCAGTGTTGGGCGGGAGCGCGATCGCAACCGGCAACCTGTGGGTGCCGATCATCGCTCACATCACGACCAACCTGCTGTCTAGCCTATTTTGGAAGCTGCGCGAAAAAGCAGCTTAGCCCCCGTACCGATTACTATATGCCGATTGCCGTATAACCTCGATGACCATGACTGAGCCCCTTTCGATTAGTGGGGCCCAGTCATGGTCATGATTCATTAAAGCAACGGGCTAAAACTCAACCGTAAACGTATCAAAGCTGTTCACCGTCATCAGCTCTTGACGCTCGATGCGGTCGACCCGAGCGGTGGGCGGTCCCTGTTCTGCCCAGGTGATCAGTTCTTGCAGTTCTTCGTCAGCGCCGTCAGCCACAATCTCAACGGTGCCGTCTGCTAGATTTCTAACGTATCCCGTCAGTCCCAACGCGAGTGCTGTCTGGCAGGTGTGGTACCGAAACCCCACCCCCTGGACCAACCCATGCACGGTAATTCGAATTCTTGACATAAGTAAAGCGAGGAGTAAATCTCACTCCCTACTTTGATGCGTAATGTATTTTTCTGTTAAGAATTATTTCAAAACAAATTTAGCGGTCAAATGTATTAGCGATTCCGATATGTCATTATTTTTATTTCCCTAAAATTAATTGTTCGCAGGCAATTTGTTGGGTAATCAGCCTGTTACCACCGTAGCCCTCGCTGCCCGCCAACGGCCGTCTCCATTGAGGCAACGGTCACCGACCTAGTGCACCGTAGTGGACAGAAGGCCGTTAGCAGGCTTATCTGCCGTAGGGGGTGAGTCATCAGGCACCTGTGATAAGGCCGCTAAAACAACCTGGCTATCGGCTCCGGGCTGGTTACTGTTCTCCGTGATGTAGCGTTTCCAGGCTCGGCTGCCGGGCTGCCCATGGAACAGATTCAGCATGTGCCGGGTGATGCTGTGCAGGCGCGTGCCCTGGCTGATCTGCTGGTCAATGTAGGGCAGCATGGCATTTACCACCTGATGGCGACTCAGGGGTTCACTGGAGGGGGTAGGCGTCGTTAGGTTCAACAGCCGGTCGGCCTCAGCGAAAATGTAGGGCGTGTCGTAGGCGGCACGACCAATCATGACGGCGTCCACATGCGATAGCTGCGCCTGTGCCTGGGCGAGGGTGGTGAAGCCGCCGTTAATTTCTACCCAGAGGTCGGGGCGGTCCTGCTTGAGGCGGTGCACATCGCCGTAGCGCAGGGGCGGAATCGTCCGATTGTCTTTCGGGCTAAGCCCCTGTAACCAGGCTTTACGGGCGTGAACGGTGAAGCGGCGGCAGCCGGTTTGCGCCACCGTGGTAACAAAGTTCAGGAGATGGTCGTAGCTGTCTTGCTGATCGATGCCAATACGATGCTTCACCGTGACCGGAATGGACGTGGCCGCCATCATTGCGGCCACGCAGTCGGCCACCCGCTGAGGCTGCGCCATCAGGCAGGCCCCAAAGTTGCCATTCTGTACGCGACTACTGGGACAGCCCACATTGAGATTAATTTCGTCGTAGCCCCATTCCTCTGCCAACTGGGCACAGTGAGCTAGCTGCTGCGGATGATCGCCGCCCACCTGAAGCGACAGCGGTTTCTCCAACTCGCTGTAGCCGATGAGCCGGTTGAGGTCCCCATGCAGAATCGCCTGGGCGGTGACCATTTCGGTATATAGCAGCGACTGACGGGTAATCTGTCGCATGAAGTAGCGAAAATGACGGTCGGTGCGGTCCATCATTGGGGCCACACTCAGCGCTGGGATAGGGATATTCTTAACTACGGGCATCCTGTTATTGCTTCCCCTGCTTACTACGACGTCAAACTCGCTAGAAAGGGTTTATCACTATGTCACGGGTACCGCTACCAGGTCTATCGCTGATTAAGCAATTCGAAGGTTGCCACCTGACGGCCTACCCCGATCCGCTCTCGGGGGGGCGACCCTATACCGTGGGCTGGGGCAGCACGCGGCGTAAGAACGGCAACCCCTTTGAACTTGGCGAGAAGATTACCCAGGCTGAGGCCGATGGCCTGCTGCAGTGGCAGGTCGAGCAGGAGTTTCTGCCTAGCCTAGAGGCGATTCCCGCCTGGGTAGAGTTGAATGAAAATCAGCGGGGGGCGCTGCTGAGCTTTGCCTACAACCTAGGCGCGCGCTTTTATGGTGCGTCAGACTTTAAAACCATCACGCGGGTACTGCGCGATCGCCGCTGGGATCAGATGGAGGCGGCGCTACTGCTCTATCGTAACCCCGGCACCCATGTGGAGGCGGGGCTGCGTCGTCGTCGTCAGGCCGAGGCCGATTTGTTTAACCAGCCCACGGGCGAAATTCCCGTGGCGCGGGTCAGCTACCCAGCCCGCTCGGGTCAGCAGCCCCCACCGCCCCCGCCGCTAACCTACGAGCTAGGGGATCGGCTGATCTACCTGGCGGACCCACCCCTGCGCGGTAACGACATTCGCGATCTTCAGGCACTGCTGATTCGCACCGGGGCAGGGCTGTCCCAAGATGGCGTGTTTGGCCCCGCTAGCCGCCGGGCAGTCGAACGGTTCCAGTCTGTCAACGGCCTCAAGGCCGACGGCATTGTTGGGCCACAAACGCTGAAGCTGCTAAAGACGCGGGTACTCTACTTCACCACGCCACCGATGGCCGGGGCCGACGTGGCCGACGTACAGGATTTACTCACCCGCCAGGGCTTTACCCTCAAAACCGATGGCGTCTTTGGCGCACGCACCAGGGAAGCCGTAGAGTCGTTCCAGGCTGATGTGGGTCTGCGGGTAGACGGGGTCGTTGGGCCAAAAACCCGTCAGATTCTTACTGCACGGGTGCTTTACCTCAAAACGCCTCACTTCGAAGGCAGCGACGTCGAGCAGATTCAAACCGCGATCGCGAGCTTGGGTCTTGCTGTTTTGGCCCATGGCGTCTTTGGCCCCGGTACCGACAACGCTGTACGCTCCTTTCAGCGACGCTACGGCCTACTAGCCGACGGCGTCGTCGGCCCCAGAACCCTGACGAAGCTGCTCATGATGGCAAAATAGCCTGTCCCCTAACTTCCGCCTTCTGTCAGCTCCAACCTCGTGCCACACCGCCGACAGTACCGCGCATCCCCCTCGTGTTTGTCTAACCCGCAGCCGTTGCAGGCCACCGTTACCGGGCTGCTGTCCTGAATGCGGTTAATGCTCTGGAACAGGCTACCGATTTGGGTCGGAATCAGGGCAATGCCGGTCAAAATCATTAATACCGTCAGCGTGCGGCCTGTCTCTGAGACCGGCGTCACGTCGCCGTAGCCCACGGTGGTCATGGTGACGACGGCAAAATACACTGCATCTAAAAAGGTTTTGAATACTGCCGGGTCGGCAGGATGCTCGACCTGATAGATGGCCCCAGAGTAGATAAAGACAATGGCAAACAGGGTAAACACAATCCGGGCAATGATTATCCCTTCGGCCCCCAGCCAGGCGTCAGTTGCTAAAAAACGGGCCAGCTTGAGAATGCGAAACCAGCGCACCAACCGCAGGTAGCGGATGTCAAACAGGCCCAGCAGTACGGGCGCGATCGCAATCAGATCGACCAGCGCATACAAGCTAAAGAAATACTTAACCGGCTGCTCCGCCACCCACAGTCGGGCGACGTATTCTATGGTAAAAAGCCCCAGAATCAGCCAGTCTAGAGCCTGCAAGATCTGCCCCCAACCCGGCGGCAGCGCGTAGGTTTGCAGAACAAAGATGGCGGCGGAAAGCAGGATCAGCAGCGCGATCGCAACGTTTACCCCCACACCGAGCTGCGTTTCGGCCTGTTCTAGCTCGTTGTGAATGCGCGATCTCAGCCCCGCGACTAGTCCTGTTTCAGACATCTAGATTCCCGTACGCTTCCCCCCCGCATTCTATGCCGCGAGGCTCCAATCACACCGGCTTCAGGCTGAAAACTGTCCCTCGCATCGCGAAAGGCGTGACTAATGGGTTGGTCTGAGCCAACCCGCGTCCAGCCTAGAACCTATAGCTTTCCGGGGAAACCCAAGTTCTGGATGCGGCTGTGGTTTAAGATCACTGGGCTAATGTGAATTTCAGCGTCCGTGGGAAAGTCCGGTGCGTCGTTGTTTTGAAACAAGACAATTCCGGCACTGTGCCGCAGCTGTGACGGCCATAGAGATAACCTCTAGCCCCAGTCAGAATGCCACGCTGCTGTTTCACTCTGACTCCCGCGATGCACGGGAAAGGAGTTTGCCCCCATGATTTCTGTTGCCCATCCCCGAACGACATATACGCACACGCCCCACACTATCGAGACGCGAGACACCTTTACTTTTGTTGAAGATCGCCTAATTCTAGACCTGCCGCCGCTGCCGTTACCCCGACCCCTGCTAATGGTGGGCCACGGTAGCCGCGACGACCAAGGCAGGCAAAATCTCATGGACTTTGCCCAGGCGTACCAGTCGCTAGACATTTCTCGCCCGGTACTGCCTTGCTTTCTCGAACTGACCACGCCTACCATTCAAGACGGCGTAGATCAGTGTGTGGAACAGGGCTATACCGATCTATCGGTGCTGCCAATTCTGTTGTTTGCCGCTCGCCACAACAAGTTCGATGTGACCGGAGAGCTAGACCGTGCCCGTCAGCGCCATCCCCAGGTCACCTTTCACTACGGACGACACTTCGGTATCACCCCTGCCATTCTGGACCTGTGGCGTGCTCGGTTGGATCTGCTCGATACGCCCCAGTACAATCCCCAGGCGATTCCCCGGTCCGAGACGGTGCTGCTGTTTGTCGGGCGCGGAGCCAGCGACCCCGACGCCAACGGTGACGTGTTCAAAATGGCCCGCATCCTCTGGGAGGGCAGCGGCTACCACACGGTAGAAACCTGCTTCATCGGCATCACCCACCCCCGACTCGACGAAGGCTTTCGACGGGCGCGGCTGTACCAGCCCCGGCGGATTGTAGTGCTGCCCTACTTTATGTTTACCGGCGTACTGATGAAAAAGGTGGGTGCGATCGCGGCCAATCAGCAAACCCAACACCCCAACCTCCAAATCGACTGCCTGCCTGAAATGGGCCTACACCCCCAGCTGTTCACCGTCCTGCGCCAGCGCGAACTCGAAACCCAGCTTGGCCAGGTCGCCATGAACTGCGAAATGTGTAAATTCCGCCTCGCCGCCGAGTCCGGTAGCGGACATTCGCATGACCATGCTCACGGGCACGACCACAGCCACGGGCATGGACATAGTCACGGGCATGCCCATCATCACGACCACGAGCACCCCGCCCCAGACCCCTACGCCCAACCCACCGACTACCACAACCGCATCTGGCAGGTGCCGTAACGCTGGATTGCAAGCCTCAGTTAGCTGAACAAAGCACCAACATCTTCCAAACCCCTCTCCCGAGGGAGAGGGGTTTGGGGAGTAGACGCCTTAGCGGCTTCTCGAAGAGTGGGCCTCCGCCGACTTTTTGCCCTTCAGCTTCTGTATTGCCTGCCGAAACCCCAACACCACCAAAATATTCGACAGCGTCAAGAAAAATTCTGCACTCCCATGCAGCCAGTCCACATTCGCTAGCTCTGCCCCATAAACCTGCTGCGCATAGATTCCAGCCGGTATGGTCACTGCTACAAACACCAGCAGCGCATAAAACCCAATCAGTGCCAATCGAGGCGTCTCACCTGATTTGGTCAAAAACCAGAGAAAGCCAAGATAGGGGAACAGCGATACCGCAAATAGGGCTTCTTTAGACATTCTGATTCTCGGTGACGCCTCCGATATGGTACCTGGCAGGTGAGACGCCTGCGCTGCGGTTGGCCCCTATTTCATCGCGCCCATCGTATTTTTCCAGGTCAGCTCTTTACACAACACCTGTAAGGCCCGCTGGTCCGGCCCTTTAAACAGTGCCGAATCGATTAGCTCACTCAGCACCTGCTGCGTCAGCTGCGCTGAAAATGGCCCGCCGCAGCCCAGCAAATGGCCGTAGTAGCAAAACTGTGGCTGCCCATCTGCGTTTTGATGAAAGCGATACACCAGTTCCTGGGACATACACCGCACCGGCGTATTTACCGGCACCACAATCCGAGGAATGCCATGCTGCCCATAGCTGCGTTTCCCCTGGGTCACCAGCGTCCCCACCAGCACTACATTCAGCAGCGTCCGCGTCTCCTGAATCAGGTCCGGCGTAAAAAACGGGTCTGGCTCACTGGTCAGCCTTGGCCCGCTGTTGAGAAAGGCCGGGTTAAACAGCTGTGAGTCGTAAATGATGCCCACCGCCCAGTGCCGCTGCTCCGTTGCCAGCGCCACAAACTGCCCAAACCCAAAATCATCTGGGTCCGGCGGATGACTCACATCCGCATCCGTATCGAGCTGCACCACATAGTCACAGTGCGAGTTCGACTTTACAACTTTGCCAAGTAAGCAACTATCTTGCCGAGAAGCCATAGGGAACGGGCTGATACGCGTGTTCGCCCCAATCATAGTCGACAACCGCCAACCCATCACCCGCAGATCCACAAAAATGTGTGCCCAAAATGAGAAGGGGGCACAGCACCACTGCACCCCCTCCACAAAACCAGGTTTGGATCAAATGCTATTGCGCCATCGACTGAATAACGTAGTCGAAGTAGGGTGCAGCGACTGTGGCCTCTTCTTCAGAGAGCAGACCCAAGGACGCAGCCTTGAGGCAACGGATGGCGTCGACCATGCCGGGGACAGGGACGTCCAACGCGTTGTACATCTCGCGAACGCCCACAAGGCCAATGGCCTCGATGGAGTCCTTATCGCCTTCGATCAGCCCGTAGGTGATCAGGCGTAGATACCAGCCATAGTCACGCAGGCACAGCGCTCGCTGCTTTTGGCCGTAGGCATTACCACCGGGGGAGATGTAGTCAGGGTGAATTTTCCAGAGCGCCTTGCTGGCCTGGTCTACGATTTTTTTCTCGCTTTCGGCCAGGGTCTCGGCAATTTGCAGCCGCATGGACCCGGTCTTCAGAAAGTCTTCGATGTTCTTGAGTTCACCGCTAGTGGGGTAGCGCAACTCATCATCTGCGTTCAGAATTACTTGGCTTACGACTGACATAGCTTATGAATGACGGTGACTTGTCTTAATACAGCTTACTTTTTGATGGGTTGGCAGCAAAGCCAAAACCGCAGAGCTAAGCATTCCGTTACATTGCTCTGTTCAAATAATAACGGGTATTTCGCTGGTTTGCTGAGAGGCATGTTAAGCAAAGTTACAAAATGGCGGCGCCGGTATCAAATGCCGAAGGGGCAAAGTTCAATTTTTGACCGTCCCCGCTCAGTCCGCTTCAAAATCGGGGACCTGCTTTGTGCTGATGCTCTGCCGTGTCACTTTTGCTCCACGAGGCACAAAATCTGATGCTGTCTCGCCAAATTTTGTCGCTGGTTCAAGCAGTTTCACCTGGCGTTGCCTTGAGCAGGTAAGCGCAATCAACGATGACTCAACATAGGAGGTGCCCAGAGCAGCTTCCTCAGCCCCTACAGTATTGCCAACTCAAAATGACAAAGCAGCGAAACCTAGGCATCGATCTACTCAAAGTCGTCAGCACACTTTACATCGTGGGCTTCTGGCACCTGTTCGACTACGTAGACGATGCTTTCAATGTCTCTAACCCGTTTACGGTTCAGCTGACTGGCATCTTGCTAGGAGCGTTTACCCTAATTTCGGCCTACTTCGTGGGCCGTTCAAAGCCACCGAAAACGGCTCGATCTGTTGTTGAGTTTTACCGTAAAAAGCTGCTGAGACTTTACCCGCTTTACGGGCTAGCGATCCTTCTGTTCTTTGCAATGGGGCTGACCGAAGGGGTAACAGCGCTCAAGGCTGCCGTATTGGTCTCTATGTTGATCAGGCCCGCGCCGCTGACACTATGGTTTATCACAATGGTGATGCTGTTTTACCTGGTGAGCCCGTTGCTACTTCTGGGGTTTGACGAGCGACCACAAGCCAATCTCACCGCACATCGAACGTACTGGTTGACCTGTGCCATTCTGTTTATCAGCCTCGTTCTTTGTAGTTGGAAATTGCCGAGCATAGACTTTCGGTTACTCACTTATTTTCCTTGCTACATCATTGGACTAGCCCTACCCCGCTATTTGCCGTTACTGCCCCAACCGATAACAACAGTAGTCGCCCTCAGCCTTACTGGATTCGGCGCTGGTCTGCTAAACAGTGTTGATCCTGACTCAGCTCTGGTCTCAGTGCTGCTGGCTATTCCGTTGGTACTGGCCGGTGCGCTGTCCTTATTTATGTTGTGTTTCAACCTACAGCTTCCGGCCTGGATAGCCTCTCCCATCAAGCTGTTAAGCTATTGCAGCTTTGGCGCTTATTTGTTTCATAGAGTTGTTTTTGAAAGTCTGATACGGCTTTATTTCCCAGGAAATGCGGCTGCTCAAGTTGTATATCTCATGGCCTTGGGCGTACCGCTGATAGTGGTAGTGGCTGGACTGCTGCAGCAAGGGTATGACCG
This sequence comes from uncultured bacterium, assembly GCA_963923025.1. Classification (GTDB taxonomy): domain Bacteria; phylum Cyanobacteriota; class Cyanobacteriia; order Phormidesmidales; family Phormidesmidaceae; genus CAWUKV01. The sequence continues at coordinate 7,644 of CAWUKV010000071.1, read as the reverse complement.
GCTGCTATGAGTTACCGAACTCGACAGGATAATTGCCCTAGGCGTCCTCATGTAGGTGTCCTTATGTAAGTTGCACAGACTATGGATCAGGCGTCGCCGTATCTTAATACGTATAACAAGTTACGTTGATATAAGCTTTGTCTTTTAGAAGTCTAAGCTCTGAGCAGCTGGGCAGTTACAGCGATAGCCAAATGTCTCTAGATTCGGAACAAAAGCCAAAGTCTTTAGCTCGGATACCTCAGAAGTGCTGTGAGTTCAGAGGGTATCCATGTCTAATGCAACGTTGGTGACTGGCGTAGACTTTGCCTGCATCCACGCCGGATTTGAGGCCCAGGTTGAAGGTACACCTAACGCTACAGCCCTGATCGCATCAACAGAAACCCTCACCTACCGCGATCTCAACCGCCGCGCCAATCAGCTTGCCCATCACTTGCGATCGCACGGCGTTGGCCCTGACACCCTGGTTGCTCTCCACCTCACCCGCTCAGCGGCGATGGTCGTGGCCTTCCTGGCTGTCCTCAAGGCAGGCGGAGCCTATGTGCCCATTGACCCCAGCTACCCCCCAGAACGGCGAGCCTACCTGCTCAACGATGCCCAAGCGACCGTTCTACTCACAGAAACCCAGCTGCTCGATGCCTTGCCGAAGGGTTACGAGGGAACCTGCCTGTGCCTGGATCGGGACTTAGAGAGTATTGCTGACTACCCCACCGAGAACCCAGCCGTCAACACGACAGCCGACAACCTGGCCTACGTCATCTACACCTCTGGCTCAACGGGCAACCCCAAGGGCGTCCTAATTCCCCATCGGGGGCTGGTCAACCATGCCAGGGCGATGGCTGCTGCTTTTGAAATGGAGGGGTGCGATCGCATGCTTCAGTTCTCTAGCATGAGCTTCGACATCATCATCGAAGAGGTCTATCCCACGCTGATTAGCGGCGGTTGCCTGGTCCTCAGAACCGATGCCGTCGCTCAGTCCATCCAAGCTTTTACCGCCTTTGTTCAACAGCATCAGGTCTCCATTCTGAACCTGCCAACGGCGTTTTGGCACGAGCTGGTACGGGGCATGGAAACGCATCCCCTGCCAGCATCTGTGCGGCTGGTTGTTGTGGGCGGAGAGAAAGCCTCCCGAGCCATGTATGCCCGCTGGCGAGAGCTGGTAGGCAAGCGGGTGCGCTGGCTCAACACCTACGGCCCCACAGAAACCACCGTCAGCGCCACGCTATTTGACCCCATCGCCGCAGACTTTGACTACGCCCACGAGGAGCTGCCCATTGGTCAGCCGTTGCCCAACGTTACTGCCCACATCCTCAACGAACAGCTTCAGCCCGTACCGATGGGGACTGGGGGTGAGCTACACATTGGCGGAGCCGGTCTCGCGCGGGGCTACCACAACCTGCCAGAGAAGACGGCAGAGCGGTTTATTGCCAGTCCGACTGGAGAATGGCTGTACAAGACAGGCGATTTGGTCCGTCAACGCCATGACGGCGTCATTGAGTTCTTGGGGCGGACTGATTTTCAGGTCAAGATTCGCGGGTTTCGCGTTGAACCCGGTGAAATTGAAGCCCGGTTAGAGGAGCATCCGCAGATTAGTCAGCAGATTGTTGTTGCCAAAGCAGACGACAGCGGCAATAAACAGCTGATTGCCTATCTGGTTCTGCAACCCGGTGCAGCGCTGACCGTCAAGGCCGTAAGAGACTTTTTAGCAGAGGCGCTGCCAGAGTACATGATTCCCGCAGCCTTTATGTTTTTAGAGGCGTTACCGCTGACCACCAACGGCAAGGTGGACCGGCGGAGCCTGCCGGAGCCCACTTACGAAACAGCCGCAGCGGTACAGCCCAGGACCCCGCTTGAGGCTCAACTAGTAGCGCTGTGGCAGCAGGTTCTGTCTCTGCCTGCGGTGGGGGTAACGGACAACTTCTTTGAGCTAGGCGGCCACTCTTTACTAGTGGCGCGGCTATTTAACCAGCTAGAGCAGACCCTTAGCATCAACGCCCCGCCCACGCTGCTGTTCGACGCGCCAACCATTCGTGAACTGGCTCAGCAGCTAGGACCGTATGCCGAGATAACCGCCCCGACCCACGAGCTGATTGTGCCGCTAGGCACGGGGACGCAATCGCCCCCGCTGTTCCTGATTCACGATGCGGATGGGGACGTGTCGCTGTATCTGAATCTGGCCCAGCGGCTCAATCGACCCGTGTATGGAGTGCGATCGCGTCTCGACGATCAGGGCATTCCTTACCACACCCGTATCAAAGATATGGCTGCGGACTACCGGCAGGCCATTCAGTCCATTCAGCCCGAAGGACCTTACCTGCTGGGCGGGCTCTGCGCTGGCGGCGTGCTGGCATTTGAAATTGCCCTACAGCTACAGGCCGAAGGGGAGGCTGTCGAGCTGGTTGCGCTGCTAGAAGCACCTGACGTCGCCGCAGTCGAAAGAGTCCAGCCGAGCTTTAGCCAAAGAATGCGGGCTCGTACTGCGCAGCTGACACCTAGTCGCATCCTCACGCTGCTGCAAAAGCTGCCCCCCAGAGCAATTGGCTACCTGTCCTACAAGTTCTCTAGTACCTGGCAACGCCGCACAACCCAGTCCCGCGCCCAACAGCTCCGCCAGCGCCGCGACCAGCATCGCGCTATCCCAAAATCTTTACAGCAGCTCTCCATTCGAGACCTATATCTCTTTGCTGAGCAGGACTACCAGCCCGCAGATTGCTTTACAGGTTCGGTGTTGTTGGTCAAAGCCACCGCCGGTAGCGGCCCCGACCAGCCCTACCATGAAATCTACGAAGACAGCCTTTACGGCTGGCAGCCTCGTGTAGAAGAGCCTATACAGGTTGTACAGGCCCCCGGCGGCCACTCTACTATGCTATCTGCCGAGCATGTTGATACTGTTGTCTCTGCGCTAGAAGCGGCTATCAGCGGCGTCCAAATTGACTAGTCTAAACGGTGCTTTTTAATTAGATTGGCAGCATTATCCACGAGATAGCATTCTCGGCAAACCCCCCTGTAATCAGCCTTCTAAAGGGGGACAGCGAAGCTGGGGGTCTGCGCGGCGATGTCTGACTTGATGATGTCTTTCTACTTAGAAACAGATTTTGAGATACAGAGAAAAGTCATAGCAGACTCAAACTCTTTGATCCGGATTACAAGGCGCTTGGGGAAATAGCCATTCTCCGAAGCCCGAGTAAAGTGCCCCCCCAAGCTACCAAAGAAAAAAACAGGAGACAGAACAATTCTGCCTCCTGTCTCATAAATTCTGTCTTCTCCCTCCTTACATCGTCTTCTTTTTCAGATCCCCAAAAGCAGGCACCACCTTATGCTCCAGATATCGATAGCCGTTGGGTTCGTTCGGGTCGAGCTGGAGATCGGTCACGTAACTCGCGGTAGAGTCCTTTGCCTTGAAGGGATGAACTTTATTAACGGCTTTGTAGGTCAGCCGCTTGAGCCCTGCCCGCAGGCCCGTCTCCTTGACCTGACGGTTCTTGACTCCCAGATTGCGTAAGATAAACCGATTTGCCATCACCACCAAGTCTCGCTGGCGCAAAGACGGTGTGTAGTAGCTCGTGGTAATCGACACATTCAGGTCTGGATACTCCAGCCGATGGGGCGCATTCCGCGGCCACCACATCACATTCCCCGGCTCTAGCAGAAAGCTCTGGGCGTACTGGTCAAACCAGCTTTCGTAGGGCATTTCTTCATCGATTTCGCCCGCGTAGATATCTTCTAGGAACTCTTGGGGCGCTAAGCGATGGTCCATGGCGGGGTAGGCCCAAACCTTCTCGTGGCCGCGCATATTCCACAGCATATTCGGAGCGGCATCCAGGTGGTAATACAAAATCGAGTTGGGCGACGCAATCAGCAGCGCACTGTAGTCACCGCGAATGCCGCCCAGATGGGGGCAGTTGACGTCAATTTTCTCGTACATGCCCTCAATCAGGTCAGAATAGGCCCGATTGAACTGTTCTACCTTAATTAAGTTGAGCCACAGACGACCGTGCTTCACCGCGTTTAAGATGTCTTCGCCTGTGCTGGTGGGGCTAATGTCCACGCAGGTCCAGTCTTCGCGGTGGGTGGGGTCTGTCCCCATAGTAAATGCCTGCAAATGCTCTCGGGGGTACTGGTCGAGCAGGTCAGTCAGACCTGCGTCAGTGAACAGAGGCAGCTCATGGTAGCGGTGATGCGTGCGGTGAGGCGCTTGACCAAAGGCACGATACTCGTCAGGGGTCCAGTCAAACCGGGCCGTGCGATAGCTGGTGACGGTGGGGCGAGGGGGGCTTGCTGTCATAGCAGAAACTCCAACAATAGAGGGGCTATGAGCTGTAAGACCAGTTGGTAATCCAGCAGTTCCGCCCCACAAGCCTTGGGACAGAATATTTAAGGTACGGCATACAAACGTTGCAGAACCCTCGACCCGCTTTACGAGGTTGGCTCAACGTTAGATCAGCTGAGCGAGGAGCTGCGAGATCGTGGGGGCGCGGTTCAGCACTATGAGGTGACCGCCATCGTCTAGGACATGATCTGGGTTGACATAGCGGAGGGGGAAGATGCGATCGCGCCCCCCATGAATGTGCGTCAACGCCTGCGGCACGGTCTGATTCTGCCAGGTTACAACCTTATGCAGTGCCCACTTCAAAAACCTTGGCTCTGTATCGATCAAAATGGTATGGAGAAGCCGCCGCTCCTCGACTGTTTCGATACTAAAGAACCAATCTGCGAGCCAGTAGCCCATCCACAGCAGTGTTTTGAAGGGAAAGATGCGATGAATGGGAAACCAGCGGAACCACTGAAAGTAAAACGGAACCTCCTCAGCGGTCTTGGCACTGGATAGTAAAACAACCTTGGCATCCGGGATATACTTTGCCATCTCTACGGCAACGAGACCGCCAAAAGAGAGCCCTACAATAGTGGGGTTTGCGGCATCGTTAGCAATCACCCGTTGGGCTAGCCGCTTTGCGTAGTCGCCAATCGGCTCCCCCCGCTCAGGGGTAAGCCAAGGAATATGAACTGGGTTGTAGCCTTGGCACTCTAGCAGATCAAACACCCGCTCATCCGCACCCAGCCCGCTAACAAAGTAAACGTCTTCTAGTGCGTTCTCCTGGCGTTCAGTTAGCTCAGCAGATGCCACCGATTCATCGATCGGCTCATCAGGGGCAGGAACAGCATTGGCTGGCGACATAGCAGTTAGACACGCGTTCTTCACTAAAAGTATTCACAGTTTCAGAACAAATGTCATCTAGAGATGGTCTGAGTGTTCTCTGTAACAGTTGAGACCCGCAATTCAGGCGAGCAACATTTACGCGTCAATTCGGCGTTCATCCACCTGCGTCAGGCTTACCCAACGTCCACTCGTGTCGTAGCGACGAATCAGTCGCAGACGATGATTGGGCTCTACCAGGCAACCCATTTCTAGAAACAGCGGCTGACGCGGCTCAATCTGTATGGGACAGGTACAAGATCCGCCGTCGGCTAACAACAATACTTGTATGCCACTGGTAAACAGAATTCGAGAACCGTCTAACTCGCCGGTAGAGCTAATGGGTGGTAGGTCAGGCAGTTCTAGCGTCTGTCGAATCTGTGTCTCGCTGGCCTTTTCAACAGTCAAGGTGCTGGACTGAGTCGTATCGGGGCGATAGTCGGCGTAGAGGGTGGTTGCGGTTCCGGTCCAGCGACCGAGTAGATCCGAAACCTGTAGAGGGGAACGTTCTGGTGCGGTGCTGCCTGCGCGCTGTTCTCGAATTAGGGTAATGGACTTCAGCGCGCTGCCCTGCTCAAACACTTGAGCAATGCGCAGTCGCCGGTCCTGCCAAATCAGCCCTAGCTCTGCGCCAAAGTCTGAGAACGGCCCCCACTGCATGGACCCATTCGAAAATGCGCCGTCTTCGCAGAGTAAGATACCGCGTCCCAGCGTGCGGTATTCAAAGACCTGTTTTGTTTCTGCGGGGGTGTCAGGATGCTTCCGCACCGTTTGCCGCATTAGCTTGCCGTCTTCATGGGTAAGTAGACTGACCTCGCTGGGTACCGTTGATACGACTTCGCCGGATGGCGAAAGCTGAGTAAACGAGCCTTGCCAGACCCCTTCATTTTTCAGCAGCCGTTGCCATTGGGATAGGTACATTGCAAAGGTATCGGTTGAAGATCGGTCCGCTTGCTACCATAGCGCTATGGCGTTTTGATGGTAGCCAATGCCGTCGCCGTTTCCTGGCATGAACCCGTATTTGGAGCAGCCGGAGCTGTGGTGTGAGTTTTGTAGCCGCATGATTGTGGCTAGCAGCTCAGCTTACGGGGTAGTGTTTAGGTCCAGTCGCATCTGAATATTGCAGCGATTGTAGGGTGATGGTTCGCCAACAACTCTGCAAAAACCTAGCTTTTGTGGCGGTTAATAGCAATCGTGAGTTTGTTGCAGAAAGTTTGTATGCGAAAACACAAAATATGGCCAGGGACCGCCCATATTTAGCCTGTGTCTGGACTTGGCTGGGTACCTAGTCGAAAATATTAGCGCTGGTGGGCAGTGCCCTCCGCTTGCTGGTTAAGACTATCGGTGTGCCCGATTCTCAAAGGCTCTAATGGATAATGTAATGCTACGCAGACTGATGGCCGAGTGGTTGGGAACCTTGACCCTATTAGCCACTGTGGTCGGTTCGGGGATTATGGCCGAGCGGCTGGCAGACGGCAACACGGCCATTGCGCTACTGGGCAATACCATTCCGACGGGTGCCATCTTGATTGTGCTGATTCTGGTTTTTGGGCCGATCTCCAGTGCGCATTTCAACCCTGCTGTCACTCTGGTGTTTGCCCTGCGCCGGGAAATCTCCGCTAGAGAGTCGATACTGTACGTAGTTGCTCAGGTACTGGGCGGCATTGCCGGGGTATTTGTTGCCCACGTCATGTTTGATAATCCGTTAGTTGATTTCTCCACTACTGTCCGCAGTGGGTTAGGTCAATGGGTGGGCGAATTTGTTGCAACGTTTGGCCTCATCGGTACGATCTTGGGCTGCATTAAGTCTCGCCCAGAGGCTGTGCCCTATGCCGTGGGGCTCTACATCACTGCGGCCTATTGGTTCACCTCGTCCACTTCTTTTGCAAATCCAGCGGTAACCATTGCACGCGGCTTTTCGGATACCTTCGCAGGCATTCAGCCGGTAGATGTAGCACCATTTATAGCGGTGCAGTTGGTTGCTGCTGTCATGGCCGCCGCTTTTTTCCGTTGGCTGCTGAGTGAGAAGATCTAGTCAGCACTGATGCTGACTGACTAGCTAAGGCCTGAAAGTCCTGATTCACTTGAGATGAAGATCTGCTCTAGTCATAGTGACGTATGGGTGTAAAAACTTGAGTGTATTAGGCAGAAACTTTCCACCTAATCACCCAAATTGACGTGTTAGGCTGACGAACATCCACCTAAGTCCCTTATTGGTGAGATTAGGTGGACATATTTCCACCTAACCTACTAAATCAGAGAATTAGCTAGAAAGTTTCCCTCTAATAAATAGTTAGGCAGAAAAATCACCTTTCATTCAGGTTTATACATCGTTCAAAGTTTTGTGGTTGCCTAGAAATCAAAAATGATCAATCAAGAGCCCAACACTAAAGTTGAACTATTAATCCGGCGATGAAATAGGCTTCATACGTCATGCAGCATAAGCTATGCTG
>CAWUKV010000070.1:0-23303 GCA_963923025.1 uncultured bacterium | reverse complement strand
ATCATCTACCGCAAAGGTTTCGTTGTTGCGATAGCGCCCGCCTTTAGTCTCCTGTAGGTGAGAATCTTGCCAAACCTGGTCTTTACCAAAGGGGCTAACCAGCGGCATTACACCATACTCACAGACAAACTGACCACTCCAGTCGACATCAAACCGGTACACAGCAGCCCGCTCAATCGACAGCAGCTGACACAGCTCCTGACAGGCGGTTGTCAGCACACTTTGGGTATTGAGGGAGGAGCGAATCTTACCCACCACCTCGACTAAGGCTCGCTGCTTGGCAACGGCGGCCTGTAGTGCAACGTTTTTTTCCTCGGTAACCTGCTTTTGGACATTGTGTTGCATGGCAATGCCCAGATGGTCAGCCGCATGGGTGAGAAAATCAACTTCGTCATCGGCCCAGTTGCGCGGCTCCGAATGCTGATAAACCGCCAGCAGCCCCCACAGCCGATCTGCCACAAAAATTGGCGCGATCGCATAGGCCCGAATTTGAAACTGTTCCAACATTTCAATGTGGCAACGGGCATGACCGGCGGCGTAAATATCCGCTACGGCAAACGGATCGTGGCGGCGATAGCGCCCACCTTTAGTTTCCTGTAGGTGCGAGTCTTCCCATACCTGGTACCGGCCAAAGGCCTCCATTTGATCCCAGGGCGACTGCGCAAACCCCAATTCATTAATAAACTGACCGCTCCAGTCAGCATTAAACCGATAGCAGGCCACTCGTTCCACATTTAGCAAGCGGGCAATATCCTGAGCTGTTGTCTGCCAAAGTGCTTGCTGATTGACCGAATTTCGAATTTTGTTGAGAATTCGAACGAGCGCCTTTTGATAATTCTGGGTGCGAGCAAGTAACGTTTGAGCGTCCGGGCTCTGGAGCAATTGCGTAACCATAAAATGCAAAAACGATGGAAGACTAGAAGCTACTCCCATCTTCCCTAGGGTCACGGTGGAACGCCATCGGTGCGAACACACAGCCCTAACATAGACTTTCGTTAAGTGCCCTCGCAGTTTTGAGGATAGTCAAAATGCTGATACCCCGTCTCCTAAACCCTGTCTTAGTTACTTTTACTGTTTTAGGACTCACCGGCTGCCTACCTCGGACTGAGCCCATCAGTTGGCCTACCGTAAACCGTGCCATCCGCAATGAGTTTCCAAACGTCGAGCAGCTCTCGACACAACAGCTCAGTGATTGGCTCTCCACCTCAGCCCCACCGCCGCTCCTGCTCGATATCCGCCAGCCTGAGGAGTATGCTGTCAGTCACCTACAGCATGCGCAACGGGCAACCACGCTAGAAGACGCCCTAGCCCAGCTAGAGGACACTGACCCAAACCAGAAAATCGTGGTGTACTGCTCCGTGGGTTACCGCTCCTCGGCGCTGGCCGAGCAGCTCATCGAGGCAGGGTACCCCAACGTCTACAACCTAGAGGGTTCACTGTTCGCTTGGGCCAACGAAGATCGCCCCCTGTATCAGGGAGCAGAGCAGGTTCAGCAGGTCCACCCCTACAACCAAAACTGGGGGCAGTTACTGGAGCGATCGCGCCGGGCCCCTCTCCCCAATTAATATTAATCCCCTTCTACTGAGCTGCCTGAAACCAAAAGCTTTGGGACAACAAGTATGGCTGTCCTGCTGAGTCCAAAACGCCATGGCCTAGAAAAATGCACGGGCAGCCTTGTCCTAGGGCAAACCCGGCCCTAACCCAGCTTTACAGCTGTGCCCGTTGCGGTAATCAGCATCAGCACGCCGGTCTCGTCCAAGTTGATGGTATCCGTCTTCATCTGAATACCGACAACCCCGTCCGCGCCCAAGCGCTGGGCACGTTCCTGAAGCTCTTTGAACGCATCCTGGTGGCCGCGTTCAAAGACCCGCTCATAGGAGCCAGTGCGCCCGCCCCAAAAATCCCGGATGCTGGCAAAAAAGTCTCGAAGCATGTTACTGCCATAGACCACTTCAGCAGTGACCACCCCCAGGTAGGATTGGACGGTTTGGTTCTGAACGGTGTCGGTGGTAGAAAGCAGCATGATGGGTCTGTGGGAGGAGGTCAGAGCGGATAGTCTCAGCGTTCAGCAGAACGGCTATAGGGGGTGGGACGCCCGTTGGCCCAATCATCTTAGCTGTTGTAGCCACCGCCAGCCATTAGAACACGGCTGCGACACCATCCGGTCTATGCTAAGCAAGATTACCGGACTCGGGGTCTTAGCCTGTACGGCACAAACTATACGTTCTGCACGCTCTGCAAGAACTCCCCTATGACTGATCCCAGAACGTTGTTGCTAAACTGTAACAAATTAGACTATACGAATCAGGCCTAAATAGATTAGGTCCCATCTGAACGGAGGCAAAGGAAAATCGATGCGGCGCGGCATTAACTGGCAGACCATACAGTGGAGATTTTGGCTTGGGGGCGCCCTCTGTGGGGGGGTGCTACTGGCCACGCCAGCGACAGCCGTAGCGGTATCAGCATCGGAGGAGTTGGCCGTTGAACGCTTAGATGTGGCATCACCCATTCTGCTAGCCCAGTCCAGCACGCTCACCGAGGCCGAAGAAGAACGGTTTAACGAGCTCCTCCGTCAGGCCCAGGAACGGGTTGACAGTCGCGACTATCGGGGCGCGATCGGCTACTATCAGCAGGCCCTACAGATTGATGGCGATAACGCCCGTCTCTACTCGGGTATTGGCTACCTACAGCTGCGCCAGGGAGACTACCAGCTCGCCATTGAAAACTACCGCGAGGCCATTGAGCGAGAGCCCCGTAACCTTCCCTTCCGCTATGGTCTCGCCTACAGCCTGTTCCAGGCACAGCGCTACGACGAGGCCGCAGACGTTTACAAAGAACTGATTCGCATGGCCCCCCGCGAAGCCGATGCCCACTTAGGACTAGGCGGCGTACTGCTACGCAATGAGGACTACGATGGGGCCTTAGCCGCCTACGAAGAATTGGTCCGGATTGCGCCCGGTAATGCCCAAGCCTATGAGGCCATCGGCATGCTCTACCTCCAGCAGGAGCGCTATGACGATGCCCTACAGCCGTTGCAGCGAGCGCAGCAGCTTGACCCTGAGCGGGGGTCGGTCTACGCTAGCTTGGCTCAAATTTGGCTAGAGCGCGGTAACATCCGTCAGGCCGAGGCCACCCTGAGAGAGGCCATCCGTCTGAACCCTCGTACGGCCATTGCCCACTACGAACTGGCCCAGATCCTTCAAGCCCGTGGCGAGACGACAGCTGCCTTCAGTCACTACGAAGAAGCGACCGAGTCTGACCCTAGCCTGATTCCTGCCCAAGCAGCGCTGGGCGAAATTTTGCTCCAGCGTGAGCAGTACATTCGAGCGGTAGTCGCCTACCGCAACATTGTGCGCCAGCTGCCTGACGATGCGGGCGCGCGCTATAACCTGGGTCTGGCCCAATATGGGCAGGGTTACACCGAGACGGCGATCGACACGCTACAGTACGCACGCCGTCTGTACCTGCAGCAGGAAAATGCCGAAGGTGCTGACCGGGCGGCAACGCTGCTGGAAAGCTGGGGTGCCGTTGTGGACTGAGCCTAAAGCCTAGGGCTCAGACAATCGCCTAGCGCTGGACGCACAGAGATGGTCTTAAACCTCAGGCAGATAGATCTCAGGCGTACATCATCTTGCGAATTTCGCTGACCAGGTACTTGGGGCTGTTGATCCGGGGATCTTCGGCCAGGTAAGCCACATCGATAGCTGCACCAGGGTCGTAGCAGTTCCAGATATAAGGGGCAACCGCGATCGCGCTGCGATAGCGTCGACCGTTGCTGGCCCTAAAGGCATAGTGAAGCTGGTAGAGGCGCTGTTTACGAAGCGAATTACGGCTCTTTTTGATCACCACACCAGCGGCAAATTGTCCATTATCAGCTAGGCGCTGAAGCTGCCCTTTACGCTGGGAAAAACGGCTCACTTGTAAGAGTAAAACTACCAGCACAGCGACTAAAGCTGCCAGCAGAACAAAAATGATTTTTAGCATGAGTAGATGAGACGGGGGCGCTCAAACACTTTGTTTATAAAGGAATCTAGTCCAGATACCGAATCGCAATCAATAGACTAGAAACAACAATTGAGCTGAACCTTTGAATGATGAAAACAATGTAATTCAGCAACCTACTCAAGCTCTGATTTCTACATGTTATCGTCCCTTTATTGCATGTTCGTCACTCATGTGAAAGCTTGTTTGACTCTTGATGGATTTCTCAGTAGTCAGACTTTAGACGTGTAAAAGTAAACGTATAACATGGCCGCATTTGAAGCCCTAGGTTACGTGTTCTTTAGAGATTACTTATAGCAGCCGCCAGATCCGTTAGGACAAGGCTGCGACGCCATAGGGTTCTATGCCAAGCAGGATCGCCGTACTCGGTGTCCTAGCCTATAGGGCGCTAGCTATATCTCAACAGCTCATCCGCTGACGCACCGTCACCACTAACCGAGCCGTGTTGCGTGCATCGTCGATGCCTCGGTGCGCCTGCCCCTCGGCTGTCAGCCCCAGATACTTCAAAGACGACATTAGCCCCATCTGCCGAGTCCCCTGACTGGCAGCAAACGCAGGCTTCAAATTCAAATACGCATCACCCAGCGGATAGGCCAACCCATAGCGGCGACAGTCGCGCTGTAGCTGCTGCTGGTCAAAATTGCCCCAGGCACAGAGTCGGTAGCTGCCGAAACCATCGGCCCAATGCCATAGCTGAGTCAGCGCCACAGAAAAGGGTAGACCGCCGTCAACATCTGCCTGGGTGATTGAGGTGAGGCGGGTGCAGTAGGACGTCAGCTGCGGATGAATCACCGGACGAATGAAGCACTGAAATTCGCCTTCCATCTGGAGGGACTGCTCATTCACCATTACCGCGCCCATCTCAATGGTCTCTTGCTCGTCGCGGGGAATGGTCCGGTTTTTGCGAGCGCAGGTCGCCTCCAGATCGAGAATAAGATAGTAAGCTTCGTCGATTTGCATCGAGACGAGTTCAGGGGAAGTGTTAGACAGCCCTATTTTTTCACATCGGTGACCCGCCAGCTCAGCTTCAGATTGAGCCAGAAGTTCCAGGCCGTGACCAGGGCGATCGCGATCAGGTTCGCCAGGTACCGATACTGCCCACCAAACACCAGATTGAAGATTAGGTTCAGTAGCAGCACGTTCAGCACCAAGCCCATGAGACAGACGGTGTTGAACTTGAGGAATCGCCGCACTCGGGGTCCCATACCTTTTTGAGATCGAGCAATATCAGCAAACGTCCAGGCATCGTTCCAGAGGAAGTTGTTGAGGATCGCCACCTCAGATGCCAAAATTTTGCTGCGGGTCAGTCCCCAGGCCAAAGTGGTGGGGTCGCTAAGCAGATACAGCATCGCCATATCGACCACCACGCCGCTCAGACCCACTACACCAAATCGCAGGAACCGCTTTAGGGGGAACTTCTGACGGATGCGGCCAATGCGGCCGCGCGATCGCAGCTTCGCCAGGTGTCCCAGGTAAGCCACATACTGCTTCCAGGTGACCTTGCTTTCCCCTTCCTCCCGTTCCTGGAACATGTAGCCCACTTCGGCAATGTCTTTGACCTGACCGCGGCCAATCACCTCCAGCAAAATTTTGTAGCCCATCGGATTCAGATGCGGGCCTGCGATCGCGCCCCGCCGCACCATAAAATAGCCGCTCATTGGGTCCGTCACCCGTCCGACCACGTTGGGTAAAATCAGCAGGCCAACCACCTGCGCGCCCCGCGACAGGAATCGCCGTACGATGCTCCAGTCACTGACGCCGCCGCCCTCAACGTGACGGCTTGCCACCGCCAGATCCGCGCCCTGCTGCATTTGGGTCAGCAGCTGAATCAGGGTTTCCGGCGGGTGCTGCAAGTCCGCATCGATCACCCCCAGAATATTGCCCTCGGCCACCTGCCACCCGCGGATCACCGCCGACGATAGCCCCCGCTCATCCTGTCGGCGCATCACCCTGAGCTGACGGTACTTGTGCGTCAGTGCCTGGGCCACTTCCCAGGTGCGATCTGGGCTGTCGTCATCCACCAAAATCAGCTCGTAATTGTTGGGGACAAACTCATCTAGTAAAGCCGTGAGCTGGCCAACAATCTTCTCAACATTTTTGCTCTCGTTAAAGGTTGGAATCACCAAGGAAAACTCAAGCTGACGCCCCTCTACCGGGGCCGCCATAATCTGTAGCGGCCCTTCGGGCGGGTTCACCATAGCGGAGGTGTAAGTCATAGCAGCAATAGTTAAAGCGTTAAGTTATGGGATTAATGCCCAGCCACACCGTTGATTGAGCTTCGGGTGATTGAGCGGTAAGACGGCGTGAGCTTTAGGACAGTGGTTGGATTTGAACCCGGTGAAAGGGATATTTTCCCTGCATTTCTGCGGGGCCAAACACCAGCTGATAGGTTGCCGTTGCCGTCTCAAAGGTCAGCTCATTGGCCGGTTGCTCAGGCACAGGGCAGTCCTGGTGGGGGTAGCAAATATAGAGGAACTGGTCTTCGCCTTGGGCCAGCAACGCCGCCCCTAGCTGGTAAAGCGCGTCAGGGGTTTCCGTCCGAAAGAAGGTTTTGTCTGGCACGCTTGGCCAAAGCTGCTGGGCGACAAACTGGTGGGACATGGCCACCCAGGGTAGGGGCTCTACAGCCAGCGCCTGCACGGCTGGGGCAATGGGCGCGTAGTTTTTGGCAAGGGAAATCGACTGAGTTTGACGGTCGTTGTAGACCCGCACCACACCGTTCAACGTATTCATGTGAACGCCGACAGCAAAGAGCAGCGCAAAGGCAGCAACCCCAGCCGCCTTAAGGGCAGGTTTCGCCGCCCAAAGCCGAGTCAGGAGATGGGCGACAACCCACATGGTCATCGGCACCAAAATTAGATAGAACCTTGGCCCCCACTGCTTACCACCTGCACCTGGAGGCACAATGAGGGGAACCGAGATCGCAAACAGCATCCCAACGCTCAGCAGCATCAATTCTGGGTTGAACCGGGTGGTGGATGAGGCGCGAACGTCAGCGACCGGTCGATTCCACAGCCCCAAACGAACGAGTGGCGTTACCAGCCCCAGCACCACCAGAGGAAAATAACGAAATAGCGCCGTCAGGAGCTGCTGGTAGCCCTCCTTGGCCTGCGCCACCTGCTGCCCCACCGATGACTCCTCCACAATCTGCACCGAATGGATGCCGAGGGGATGACCGTATACGCCCAAATTAACAGCAAAAAATAGCGCCACGCTGACGGCCATGCCGCCACCCAACGCCAGCAGATGCCCCCACTTCAGCCGGAAACCGCCAATGGACACCCACAGGCTTAGCCCTGCCACAGCTCCTAGCGCCGCCACCAGGCACAAAAACTCAGGCCGGAACCAAACCGCCGCCCCGACCAACGCCCCACCCAGCGCCAGCCGCCAAGTCGATAGCACCGGAGACAGCACCAGCGTCAGCCCCCAGAAGGCTAGCGCCACCGCCAGGGTATGTTCCCAATACATGCCGCCGTAGGGCAGCAGCGGCGAGGCCAGCACCAGCCCAGCCAAGGCCAGGGCCGTCACCGGAGCCGGATAGCCCTGACGGTGGCACACCTGCCAGAACCGACCCCAAATCGCCCATAGCGCCAGCAGCGGCACCACGTACAGACCGCGGTAGCCCAGCAGCGCATAAAAGGGGGCCGTCACCGCCGGAAACGTAAAGGGGAAGGTAATGAAATACTTGTTGCCAACTTCGTAGGCGTAGGGCGGCGTGAAGGGATAGAGCCCTGAACGCCACAGGTCTTGGACCCAGGCTGCCGCCGGTAGCTGCAAGTCAAGCCGGAGGTTGCCAGACCCCAGCTGCTGGGCCAGCAGTGCCTTGAGTCCACCATCACCGCTAAACATCACCCCATCCTGAGAGTAGCGCTGTAGCCATAGGCTAAACAGCACCCCTAGCCCCATCACCAGACCAGGGAGCCAGAGGCGGGATTGCACGCGTTCTGGTTGCAGCGTCGTCGCCATAACAGCAGGAAAATAGCGGTACGTGGGCGGTAGGCGTCGGCGGCTGAGCTCAGCGATACCGACAGATCCCTCGAATGAATTCTACAGACCCATCCTGGTTCATCCAGTACAGTTTGCCCGAGGGAGGGACGACATCTTCAAACAATTCACTTCAGTATGAAGGGGGGATAAGTCATCAACGTCAGATGGAAACCAATCGGCGGGAGTAATCGTCGGCACCCGCCATCATTTCAGTGGGTTGACAGACCGATTCTAAACCGCCCTTAAAGCCCAACCGCCTGACCGTCACTGCGCGGGTCGCAAGCACCCTGAAGCCCCGCTGGGGTGACTTGAATCATGTGAGCATGGCCCATTTCTGCTGTCCAATCGGGCAGCAGCTGTACCTGATGTCCTCGCTGCCGCAGCGATCGCTGCACCGCCGACGAAATCCTGCCTTCTAGCGCCAGCGTCGTTGACGCCTGCCCCCAAGTTCGGCCCCAGCGCCAGCGCGGTCGGTTAATCGCCGTTTGAATATCCAAGCCAAAATCCAGCACCCGTGTCAGCAGCGCCGCCTGAGTTTGCGGTTGGCCTTCACCGCCCATCGTGCCAAACACCCACTCAGGACGCCCCTCGGCATCCAATGCCATGGCGGGAATCAGCGTATGCAACGGGCGCTTACCAGGATGGATAACGTTAGGACTGCGGGGATCTGTAGAGAATAGCGACCCCCGATTATTCAGAGCAAACCCCAGCCCCGGGGGAACCACGCCGCAGCCATAGTCAAAGTACAGGCTCTGAATCATTGAGACAGCATTGCCTTGCTCGTCAACAACAGCGCTGTAGACGGTGTCCCCGCCCATCGGCACGGGCAGGTAGTCCTGCGTGGTGCTAAAGCTGATGCGCGAACCGCGCAGCCGCGCGTAGTCCTTGGACAGCAGCCGTTCTACGGGAATGTCTGTGAAGTTAGGATCGCCAATGTAGGCATCGCGATCGCAAAACGCCCGCTTTGTTGCCTCCACCATTAGGTGGTAATAGTCCGGGCTATCGGCCCCCATGCTGATTAGGTCAAAGGGCTCAATCAGGTTCAGAATTTGCAGCGCCGCCAGTCCCTGAGTATTGGGCGGCAGCTCATAGACGGTGCGCCCTCGATAAGTGGTGTCAATGGGCGTCACCCACTCCGCTTCGTAAGCAGCCAGGTCGTCCAGCGTCAGCGCGCCGCCTTCTGCCGCCACCCGATTGACGATCCGCTGAGCGATCGCGCCGCGATAGAACACGTCAGCACCCTGGGTTGCCACCGCCGCCAGCACCCGCGCCAGGTCCATGTTGGTGAGCGTTTCTCCGGCTTCGGGCAACCGTCCTTCCGGCAAAAAGGTTGCTGCCGCTCCGGCATCTGCTGCCAGGAGTGCCCGGTCTTGACGGGTCCAGCGGGTCTGGGAACGAGAGCAGGCATAGCCAGACTTAGCTAGACGAATCGCAGGTTTGAGCACCTCAACCCACGGCAATTGGCCCAACCGCTGATGGGCCTGCCACCAAGCCGAGAGGGCACCAGGCACCGTCAACGCCGCCCCTATGCCTCGCTGCGGCAGGGGCTGGCCTAGGTACTGTTCCGGCTGAATGCTTTGTGCCGCTGGCCCCGAACCGTTCAAGCCCAGCAGCGAGGACGTGGCCGCATCGTAGATCAGCAGAAAGGCATCGCCACCTAGCCCAGTCATGTGTGGGTAGGTCACCGAAAGGGCAGCGTTGGTCGCGATCGCGGCATCTACCGCGTTGCCCCCTTGCTGTAGCACTCGTCGCCCAGCCCTAGAGGCCAGAGTGTGCGGCGACACCACCATGCCGTGCTGGGCCTGCACGGGAGCCCTAGGGATGCTCAAACCGGACAGCCCCTAGTCGTTAGGCATGGGAGCAGCACAGCGGCCATTTAACCCAGCCGATAGCCAAAGCCGCGCACTGTTTTCAGATAGCAGGGGTGGCTGGGGTCTTCCTCGAGCTTCTCGCGAATCCAGCGAATGTGGACATCAACTGTCTTGTTGTCGCCCATGAAGTCGTAGCCCCAAACACGGTCAATGATCTGGTCCCGCGACCAAACCCGACGCGGCTGACTCATGAACAGCTCTAAAATCTTGAATTCTTTGGGAGAGAGGCTGACCTCGTCACCCTTGAGAAATACGCGACACTCCTTAGGATGCAGCGCAATCTCCTCGAACCTCAGCACCGAGGGATCTTCCTTCTGAACATTGGTCTGACTGCGGCGCAGCAGCGCTCGACAGCGGGCAATCAGCTCACGCATGCCAAAGGGCTTAGTCAGATAGTCATCTGCGCCGACCTCCAGCCCAACCACCCGGTCCATCTCGGTTCCCTTAGCACTGAGAATCAAAATGGGTACGTCCAGCCCCCGATGACGAACCAAACGGCACAGATCTAACCCATTCATTCCCGGCAGCATCAGGTCTAAGATGACCAGGCTAATATCAGGAATCGGGTCTAGCCGACCATCGGCAGAACCCATGAGCTTTTCGAGCGCGGAGGGACCGTCTTCTGCTAGTAAGATGTCGAAGCCTTCTTCAGCTAGCGACAGTGCAACCGTTTCGCGAATAATTTCTTCATCTTCTACCACGAGAACCTTGCCCAAGCCGACGCGAAGCTTTGCCTGAGCGGGCGCTATGCTCGTAGAAACCATGACGATTTTTTGTTGTGTTCATCACCTACCGGGCCAATCTTATCAGGAATGCTCCCTCAGCAAATCCCCACTGGCATGAAAGTTTTCGGTAATTTTGACTACACAATGTTTTTCTCGCTTTAGAGAATGCAGCAAAAAGGAGGGTTCCGTCGATTTATTTAACCTCAATTAAACCTTAACTTCACCCTTTCTTTAGGATATCGACACATGGCATGGCGCAATTTTCTAGGGTGAAAGCTGCCTCTGTAAAAACAGCGCTTAGAAAATAGCACAGCAAGCTAGAACAGACGCACCAACTTGCCCATAGGTCTGCTGGGGAGCTTACCGATGCGACTCCGCTGCGGTTACGGGCTGAATCAGCTCGGACAACGCCTGACGGGTTAGGCTGGGGCCCAGGGCAGGGTGAGGAATACAATCGGCCACCAACACGGTCAAGACCATAGCCAACAGCAGCCGGGGAAGTGAAATAGAAGCAAAAGTGCGCTTAAGCATAACTGTGCGGACGGAGAAGACGGTTCAGGAATAAATCTAAGAGGAGATACAAGTGTCCGCAGTCCATTTCTGACGATTCAAAGGGATGAAACGTCTAAGAACGCTATTTTCCTCTCCAAATCTCCAAACCCTAAGGTTCTCCCCCGAACCTCAATCTTTAGAGGGATTCGCGTCTTTTTCGGATGACGCCCTGTGATAAATCCACTAGGCCCTCGTGATCTTGCTCATAGGATGCCAAGCTGCTGGCGCGTTTACTGGCTATAAGTCCTTAGCGAGGTGTCTCCCATGCGAGAGCATCAGCCATCAGTCCCCCAACATATCGGTCCTAAATGGCTAGGACAGGGCCTAACCGCCTTGGCACTCACCCTAGCGCTGGCGACCTACTTGCACGCCACGCGTTCTACCGTTGCGGCAACAACATCTCACAGCGAGACCGCTGGTCTAGTATCGGTCGCCGAATCTGCACTCTGAGCTAAGGCCTGAGCAAAAAACCGCAGGTCTGATGACGGCGACTTTAGTTCTACTCGCACCGGGGTATCCACTGTAATAGCCTGGGCCAGCGGTAGCCGCACATCCAAAATGAGCCCTTCTGAGAGCTGCACACGGTATTGATATTCCCGCCCTAGAAATAGGCGATCGCGAATCACACCCTGGCCCTGCTCATCCGGTACCAGTGTGAGCGCATCCTGACGAATCATCAGCTCTCCGTCGTAGCCAGCCGCCTCTTCATCGGCCACCGCCTCAACCGGCACCCATGCTAAGGCCGTCGCCCAGCCCCCCCGCTGCCACCGAGCCTGAACGAAGTTTGCTTGGGTAGCAAACGCCGCCACAAACCGCGTCGCTGGCCTGCAATACACCGTCTCCGGTCGGTCGATTTGTTCGATCCGTCCCTGCCGCAAAATAGCCACTCGGTCAGCAATAGCCAGTGCTTCCTCCTGGTCGTGGGTCACAAAAATTCCGGCCGTTCCCACACGCTTAAGAATGTCACGCACTTCTTGCCTCAGGTAGAGCCGCACCTGCACATCCAAATTGCTAAACGGCTCATCCAGCAAAATCAGCGCAGGACGAGGGGCTAACGCTCGGGCCAGGGCCACCCGCTGCTGCTGTCCCCCTGAGAGCTCGTGGGGGAAACGTCGTTCAAAGCCCTTGAGTCCGACCAGCGCGATCGCAGCATCAACCTGCTCCCGCACCTTAGCCTTGGGTAACCGCTTGCCTTGGGTCAGCCCAAATCCTACATTTCGAGCCACGTCTAGGTGGGGAAACAGCGCATAGTCCTGAAAGACAATGCCAACGTCTCGCCGCTCGGGGGGTACCCAGCAGTTGCCACATACAGGCCGCCCCGACAGCTCAATATCGCCCGATTGGGGCCGTTCGAACCCGGCGACCAGTCGTAACAGTGTTGTCTTGCCGCAGCCCGATGGCCCCAGCAGCCCCAGCAGCTCACCCGAGGCTAGTGTCAAGCTGACGTCACTAACGGCAGGTATCGTTTGGTTGGCGTACTGCTTGGTAACGCGGCGAAGCTGAAGGAGGGGCGCAACGGACATCAGTTAAAAAATAGAGAAATACAGGCCGCTGGGAAATCCATCGCAGGACCCGCACACTATTGCAAGTTATCTGCAATAGCAGCAGTATTACGCTACCATCCGTAACCTGATTAAGGACAAGCCCTAGGCCTTGATCTGCACAAAAGCTGGCAGCCACAGCAATAGAAAATACTTATTTATTGGATGTGTCCAAGTCTGTGTCAAAAACGCAGCCTAGTTTTGAAACGCTTGACTATCAGGTCATGCCACAGCGGTAGCTCACTGAACATTTTAGCTAAACCTGGTTAGAACACCCGGTCAGGTTTAGCGTGAATCCTGATTTACCCCAGCTCAGTTTTTTTTATCACTTGCCACAACGACAGTGCATTGAGCTATCACTTGATAATGACGCGCGGTAGTCTCGTGCATCGATCTCTAAATAGAAACCATTCAAAGAAACCATCCGATAGTATCAAGGACAACGAAAATGGCACTTAAACCGATTCAGCTTTTTCTGGCAACTGGCATGATGGCGACCCTGGCGGCCTGTGGCGGTGAAGCTCCCGTAGAGGAAGATGCAGTAGACGAAGCCCCTATCGAGGACGTTGAACCTGAAGAAACAACCGAAGAGGAAGGCGGCGAAGGTGGTGAAGGCGGCGAAGGTGGTGAAGGTTAATGTTCTAATCACACGTCCACTGTGAGCGCTGACAATTCAGTCAGCGACATCAGCCAAGGATACGAGGCGCAGGCGAGGTATACCGTCTGCGCCTCGTATTGCTATTGCCCCGAGCAAACCCTTACCTGCAGGTAAGTTGGCCCGTCATAACAAAAGTAAGCTAACGGCCTGTAGAGAAAGCCCTACAATTATTTGGATTTGATTGATATGAAACCCCTATGCCCCGCCGCGACGACCTGAACAAGATTCTGCTGATTGGCTCTGGCCCAATTGTGATCGGTCAGGCCTGTGAGTTTGACTACTCGGGCACCCAAGCGTGCAAGGCACTGCGGGAAGAGGGCTACGAGGTGGTGCTGATCAACTCTAATCCGGCCACGATTATGACGGATCCGGAGACGGCCAACCGCACCTACATCGAGCCGCTGACGCCAGCCATTGTGGAGCAAGTAATCAAGGTAGAGAAACCAGACGCGATGCTGCCGACGATGGGGGGGCAAACAGCGCTCAATATTGCGGTAGACCTGGCCAAGAGTGGCGTACTAGAGCAGTACGGCGTGGAGCTGATTGGTGCGAAGCTAGACGCCATTGAAATGGCCGAAGACCGCAAGCTTTTCAAAGAAGCCATGGAGCGGATCGGCGTCGGCGTGTGTCCTTCGGGACTGGCGGAAACAATGGAAGAAGCAGACGCGATCGCAGCTGAGATCGGCTCTTTTCCCCTAATTATTCGCCCTGCTTTTACCTTGGGGGGCACCGGCGGCGGCATCGCCTACAACCGGGAAGAATTCGAAACCATCGCCAAATCTGGCATTGAGGCCAGCCCCGTTTCGCAGATTTTGATCGAGCAGTCGCTGCTGGGCTGGAAGGAGTACGAACTGGAGGTCATGCGTGACATGGCCGACAACGTGGTGATCATCTGCTCCATTGAAAACCTGGACCCCATGGGCGTACACACCGGGGACTCGATTACCGTGGCCCCGGCCCAAACCCTGACAGATAAGGAGTACCAGCGGCTGCGGGATGCGTCAATTAAAATCATCCGCGAGATCGGCGTTGATACGGGCGGGTCAAACATTCAGTTTTCCGTCAACCCCGACACAGGCGATGTGATCGTCATTGAGATGAATCCGCGCGTCTCTCGCAGCTCCGCCCTAGCCTCCAAGGCCACCGGCTTTCCCATCGCCAAGTTTGCCGCCAAGCTGGCTGTGGGCTACGCCCTACCGGAAATTTCCAACGACATCACCCAAAAGACCCCCGCCAGCTTCGAGCCCACCATTGACTACGTGGTGACGAAGATTCCCCGGTTTGCCTTTGAGAAATTCCCTGGCAGCTCTCCCGTTCTGACCACACAAATGAAGTCCGTGGGTGAGGCCATGGCGATTGGACGGACGTTTAAGGAGTCCTTACAGAAAGCGCTGCGATCTTTGGAAACGGGTCGGGCCGGATGGGGGTGCGATCGCAACGAAAAGCTGCCCAACATCAGCCAGGTCCGCGCCAGCTTGCGGACCCCCAACCCCGAGCGCATCTTTGCCCTGCGCCACGCTATGCAGCTCGGCATTGAGCTAGAGGATATCTACGAACTCACAGGCATTGACCCCTGGTTTCTCAACCACTTGCAGGGCCTACTCCAAACCGAGAAGCAGCTGAAGCGGCTCAAGCTAGCGGACATTACCGCGGAGCAAATGCTGTACGTCAAGCAGCAGGGGTATAGCGATCGCCAGATTGCCTTTGCCACCAAAACCGACGAGCTAGCCGTGCGCCGCCACCGCAAGTCCCTTTGCGTCACCCCCGTTTATAAGACTGTCGATACCTGCGCCGCCGAGTTCGAAGCCTACACCCCCTATTACTATTCAACCTACGAGGAAGAAACCGAAGTCAAGCCCTCCGACCGCCGCAAGGTAATGATTTTGGGCGGCGGCCCCAACCGCATTGGCCAAGGCATTGAGTTTGACTACTGCTGCTGCCACGCGTCCTTTGCCTTGCAGGACGACGACTATGAGACCATCATGGTCAACTCCAACCCCGAGACCGTGTCCACCGACTACGACACCAGCGATCGCCTCTACTTTGAGCCGTTGACGCTGGAAGATGTGCTGAACATCATCGAAGCGGAGCAGCCCGAAGGCGTGATTGTCCAGTTCGGCGGGCAAACCCCGCTGAAGCTGGCGCTACCCTTACAAAATGCCCTAGCCAACGATTCTGACCCTGGCATCTCAACCCAAATCTGGGGCACCGCGCCGGACTCCATCGACGCCGCAGAAGACCGGGAACGGTTCGAGAAGATTCTGTGGGATCTGGAAATTAAGCAGCCCCCCAACGGCATTGCCCGCAGCTACGACGAAGCCCTGGGCATCGCCAAGAAAATTGACTATCCGGTAGTCGTGCGCCCCAGCTACGTCCTGGGCGGTCGGGCGATGGAGATTGTCTACTCCGACGAAGACCTGGATCGCTACATGACCACCGCCGTGCAGGTGGAGCCAGATCACCCGATTTTGATCGACAAGTTTTTGGAAAATGCCATTGAGGTAGATGTGGACGCGGTGTGCGATCGCACCACCCACGTCGTCATTGGCGGCATCATGGAACACATTGAACAGGCCGGCATCCACTCCGGCGACTCCGCCTGCTCTATTCCCACCATCACCCTCAGCAACAGCGCCCTCAGCACCATCCGCAGCTGGACGGTAAAGTTGGCCAAGGCCCTAAAAGTTGTGGGCCTGATGAACATTCAATTCGCTGTTAAAGACGACGAGGTGTACATCCTCGAAGCCAATCCTCGTGCCTCCCGCACCGTGCCCTTTGTCTCTAAGGCCACGGGCATTCCCCTGGCGAAGGTGGCTGTACGGGTAATGGCAGGTCAGACGCTAGAAGAGCTGGGCATCACCGAAGAGGTCATTCCTAACCACATTTCTGTTAAAGAAGCCGTCTTCCCCTTCAACAAGTTCACCGGCACTGACACGCTGCTAGGTCCTGAAATGCGCTCCACTGGGGAGGTCATGGGCATTGACAGCGGCTTTGCCCAGGCCTTTGCCAAAGCGGAACTGGCTGCGAGTCAGACGCTGCCCACAGGGGGTACGGTGTTTGTTTCGATTCGCGATCGCGATAAAGACGCCGTCATTCCCGTGGCCCAAGCCTTAGCCGATCTGGGCTTCAACCTCATTGCCACTGCCGGTACCCGTAAAACTCTCCAGGCCAACGGCATGAAGGTCGACCTGGTCTACAAAGTCCACGAGGGTCGTCCCCACGTCCTCGACGCCATCAAAAATCAGCAAATTCAGCTGATCATCAATACCCCCATCGGCGAAGCAGCCCAGGAGGACGACCGCATCATCCGCCGCACCGCATTGGATTACAAAATCCCAACCACCACCACCTTGGCCGGTGCCCGCGCCACCGCCGAAGCGATTCGCAGCTTGCAAGAACATCCTTTGCAAGTAAAGGCGATCCAGGATCATCTTGGGTAGAGGCAGCCTTCAGTGCATTGCCTATAGAAGACCGACATCGTTAGAGAAACATACCGCCAGAAACTTCAATTCTTTGACCGTTGATCCAGCGGTTGTCTTCGGATAGCAGCGCTGCGATCGCGCCACCAATATAGTCAGGCAGGCCGTTTGATACTATCCGAAGATGCCGATGCGACTCGCGCGGCCTATCAAGTTGGCTACGAAAGTCCCTCACAATTCAGCCGCGAATATTCCCGTATGTTCGGCGCACCTCCAATGCAAGATGTCCAAGGATTACGGATAGCGTGAGGCGGCAGTTTTCCTTGGTTTGAGCATTATCAGGCCACAATCAGCAAAAACCGAATCGCATCAACGGTTTGATAGTTTTTTGATACTCTGCCAAATTGGCGTATTTCTTGCTACTATCCTCAGCTGCTCTAACAGCGGCGGTTCTCTGTAAAACTCTATAGCCAAAGCAGTCGCGCCTGCTTCGCCCACGCCTAGAATACCGTGGGGCTCTCCGCCACGGTAGTAGGCAATGCTAGGTGCCGTCAGTTGTGCATCATGACCTCGAATACTGCCTTCCAAACCGATCAGCAAAACATCATGATCGCGGTGCTGGTGCAACGGCACAGTTGCACCTGGTAGAAAATGTAGAAAAAAGCTGCTGAGGCGCTTAACCGAAGCTGTGGACGTCTCAAAAACGGGCGTACGATATTCTTCTGCGGATGCCCCTTGAATACGTTCGTCAGACGGATTGACTACGCTCCTCTCCAGCAATTGAGACGAGCAGCCTGACCGTAACCCTTTCTGTTGTTGGTCTAGGCCTGTCCACTGAACGGCCATAAGCAAGGCGGGTTTAGAGCCGACAGTCTTTAGATAGCTGCTAGCCTGCTGAGGCTGATATAGCAGCGCATGAGGCTGAAGGATGTGTTGTTCGCTGAGTGAGTCGGCAGCAGTAAACGACACCTCAACCTGTCCTGCCAGTACAACTAACAGCTGTTCTTGCGGGGCCATCAAGGGCTGATGCTGCTCAGGCTTCAGGATACTCACCGTGAGGTGAGACAAATTTAGCGGACGGCAGCTAAACAATGGCTGAGCAGCCGATAAAGGGAAGGCAGAGTCGATCTGATAGGTGTAGGAACGCATATAGGCTGATGCGCTAGCTCTATTCAGAATAGCAGTATAGTCTGTGCTTACTTGCCCTAGAACATTGGTTCGGGCTACCGCACAGCCCAGAACCTGCCACTCTGCCTACAGCACCCACGACAAACTGAGCTGTATTGCGAGCCATGGAACGGTCCTCTATCACTGTGAGGCTATCTATACTCAGAAGCCTAGGACACGATAAATCGCCCCGTCAGGTAGAGTCCGATAAAGCGGTCCCTTTGATAATCTGCTCACAAATGCAAAGGAGCAGTAGTATGGCAATTCCTATTCCCCAACGACCCAGCGGCTACCGCATTGGCGCAGAACACGCAGCCATCTGGGTGGATGCCTTCGTTGATATTGAATGTCCGTTCTCAAAGCGGGGCTGGTCACGGTTGCGGTCGGTCATCGAAGCCTATCAGGACCAACCTGTAGCATTTGTTGCCCATCCCATCGTCCTGGCCGACCATCGTCAGAGCTGGGACTTGACTAAAGCCGCAACGCTAGAGGCCAAAGGCGACGGGTCAAGGTTTTGGGACGTCTTTAGCTATTTGTTTGATCGCCAACAGCAGTTTTCAACCAAAGCCTGTCAGGACAAGACGCACCAAGAAGTCCTTTCCCTGGCGTATCAGCTCATGCAGGGCTACGGTCACCAGACCGATACAGAATCGACGTTCTTAGCGCAGCTCAATGCCAAAGAAAACCAGCAAGCCACTAAAGTCCCTATTCGCTACGCTATTAGCCGGGGCGTCTGGTCAACACCCACATTTTGGGTCAATGGCAGTGAGGCCACACGGCTGTCATCGGCTTCAACGCTCAAGGACTGGCAGGACGTTCTAAATCCGCTTCTAATCGATTGAATCCATGAGTCGTATTTTCAAGCCGCCTACACCCCTTACTGCTGTCGGTAACTCTGCCAGCGTCTTTCTGGCAGGCTCAATTGAAATGGGTCAGGCAGAAGATTGGCAAGCGTATGTTGCGCAGTGTCTTCAAGATACTGATGTCACGATTCTCAATCCCCGACGGGATGATTGGGATGCTACCTGGGAACAAACCATCGCCCATACAAAATTTCGAGAGCAGGTGGACTGGGAGCTAACAGCCCAGGAACTGGCGACAGTCATTGCCATGTATTTTGAACCTTCCACAAAGTCACCGATTACCTTGCTGGAGTTAGGACTGTTTGCTCGAACCGGCAAAGTTGTTGTTTGCTGTCCAGATGGGTTCTGGCGTAAGGGCAATGTTGAAGTAGTATGTGATCGCTACAACATCCCAATGGTTGGGTCTCTAGACAAACTTATCGAAGCAGTTCTATCGCGCGCCTAACCATCGCTCACCTGGCCAAGTAACCGTTACAGGCAAGAAACTGCTACCCTTCAGCCACCGGGGCCCAGAACCACCTATAGCGGTCTAAGAGATGCCAGGTTGTCACGAGCGCACTGCATTGAAAGACCAGACACACTCGGTTACCAAGCAGAGCGACAAAGGCTACGTGCTGGATCGCTAGTAGTAGTTACCAATCTTGCGGTGGTGAACAGCAGTAACAGACTCTTCCTTAGAGACTTTGCCATCGTCCACGGTGCAGTACACCAGCCAGTGATCGCTCAGCTCCATCCGGCTAGCCACCTCGCACTCTAAATAGGCCAATGAATCCGCCAAAATTGGGGAACCGTTTTTGGCAGGGCGAGTACGAACCCCTGCAAAGCGGTCGGCACCGGGTGGGAACCGCTTGAGAAAGTGTTTCATTAGGTCAAGGTGGTTGCCCTCTTCCAGGATGTTGAGCACGAAGGCGTCACCCACCTGCATGAGGGACTCGATGGCACGATCCTTGGCAATGGCAACTGTGAAGCCCAGCGGCTGAAAGCTCGCCTGAGAAATCCAGGAGGCCAGCATCGCACTGCTGACGTCACCCTGGGCAGCAGTGATGATATACAGGCCGCTGCTAATACGGCCTAGCGCCTTTTGCAGGTCAGCATCTAGAGACTTGATTTTCTTGATTTTCTTCGCTTGGGCTAGGTCTTGGCCTAGGTCAGTGCCCGTCTCCTCGCACCGCTGATAGTCCACCTCGCTGGGCGTGTCTTTGATGCGAATGGGGTCAAAGCCGACCTTTAGACCCAGGTCGCTCAGCTTGGTTTGCAGCGTATCAATCGGCTCGTCATCACCGCCATAGGATTCGAACAGGCCAAAGGTCTGCTTGTCTTTGACGGCAGCCAGAATCGTACTCAGCGCCGCCTGAGTTTCTTCTGAGCCCTTACCAGAAGAGGGCGGCATACCAATCAGGATGCCTTTAGCACGACCTACCAATTCGTTGACCTCTTGGGGGTCGGCCTGGCGTAGATTCATCATTTCGACGGTAACGCCGGTTTTGGAAACGCCCTTCGCAATGGACTGGGAGATGCGATCGCTAAACCCATAGTCCGACACGTAGAACACTGCCACAATCGTTTCAGACTTGCTCTTTTCCTGACTCCAACGACGATAGCGACCGGTCAACTCCTCCAGGTTATGGCGCAGTAGGGGACCATGGCCCGTGGCAATGGTACCAATCTCGCCCAGCTTGTCCATACGCTTCATCGCTGACAGTACCGAGCGGGCGTTGGGAGCCATCAAACACTCGTAGTAAAAGCGAAAGTCAGGGGATAGCGCCTCTAGATTTTCGTCGAAGGCGTCTTCGTTGCAGTAGTGGGCACCAAACGCATCACAGGTGTAGAGAATGCCGGTCTTTTGGTCGTAGGTGAAGATAGTGTCGGGCCAGTGCAGGTTGGGCGCGTTAACAAACTCCAGCACATGACCGTTGCCTAGATCCAACGTTTCGCCGCTCTTAACCAGCAGGCTTTCAAACGGCTGGTGAACCAGATCTTCTAGAAACTTGACGGCGACCTTAGCCCCGACAACCACCGCGTTGGGGGCCAGCGCCAGCACGTCTTTGACTAGACCGCTGTGGTCTGGCTCCGTGTGGCTGATGACGATGTAGTCAATCTCGGTGGGGTCAATCAAGCCCTTGAGCACATCCAGGTATAGCTGACGAAACTTGGCGTGGGAGGTATCGACCAGCGCCACCTTCTCACCGCGAATCAGGTAGGAGTTGTAAGTGGTGCCGTTTTGCAAACCAAACTCAATGTCAAAGCGATCTCGGTCCCAGTCGAGGGAACGAATCGTGGTGGTGTCGTTAGCGATCACCTGAGTTTGCATTGTCAGGCGCTTCTGCTCAGCAGCCTTAAGATCTGGCGCGGCAACAACCATATCAAATCCTCCCTTTTCTGGCTCGTCTAGCCCGTCTGCTTACCAATAGTGCCTTGGCTTTCGACTTTAGCAACGTTCGCGTTGTTTAAGTCTGTTTACATTGTGCCTCAACTTTGAGCACTATGCAGATATCCACTAGCACTTTTTTCTGATGGACAAGACAAGCGTGATTTATGCAGCTATTGCAGTCATAGAGTTGCTCAGGACAGTTCCTGGCATTGAAGGTCTTAACGCTGGAGCCCCCTAACGCAGTCGAATGCTTTAACCAACCCTTCGACTGCTGTAGCGCCATTGACGTTGAAACACCGAGTCAGCCATCTTGCTCAGCACATCACGAAATACTGGAAGGCCCTGATTGTTCCCGATGACAGCTGCGCTTCAATTGGGCAATCTACCACTGGGCCATCTACCACTGATCGTCCATGGAAGTGATGCAGAGAACCAAACAACCCTTATGGGTAGTGGGTCGGTGGGCCGAATTCGGCGGAAAAAAGACACGCTCTCCCGTCTCATAGCGCCGACCTTCAGAGGTAAAAGCGCCTTCTAGCACCAGCAGCATTTCACCCGTGGCATGGGCGTGCAGAGGAATATCGCAGGTTTCCTGAGTGCGGACAAAGCAGGCAAATTCCCGACGCTGATCGTCGGTTTTCCAAAGGGCGGTTTCGGCCATGCAGCCCTCTGCAATGGGAGACCAGTCCACCCCTTCAGCAGCTTGCTTAAGCTGGGCAATGGAAAGATTCAGCAGATTTAATAGCGATTCACCAACGGCAGAGTCAGGGGCCTGAATGCGCTGGAACAGCCGCGCCTTCAAATTGGGTGCAGGGGCAATATCGGGGGAGGTGTAGGCTAGCGCCCCTGCGGCAGATTGATAGGCTGCAACCTGTGTGCCTAGGTCCAGCTTCTCTGGAGACAGTTCCCCCGCCGCCTGCCCCATAGTCAGCTCGGCCTGACGCCGCTCATCATCGGTCAGGACATCTAGAGCATAGAGAGCAGCTAGCTCGTCTAGGTCTGTTGAGTTTGGCGGTGGCGTATCAGGTCTGGTCATGTGCTTAGTTTACTAAAATTGACAGAGACTGACATCTGTCGGATGGAGAAGAGAACTGGGCCATGTAAATGTTTTGTCCCTGGTGTTGCCACTGATGTTGCCATATGTCTAGGAATACGCGGCCTATGGCCATCTTGGATCTCTCAAGTTGGGTTCTCTCAAGTTGGGTTCTCTCAAGTTGGGTCATTTGGAAATTAGCCGGGATTTATAAGCCGTAAACCAGGTCCAAGGTGACACCTGTCGCTTGTCCCAGGAAAAATTCCAATTCTGGACGTGGCGAAGGTTCATTTGAGTGCGCTCAAAATTAGGCACTATCTAACAGCGTGCGCAGCTTGCCCAGTCCTAAACGAATGCGGGTTTTGACGGTGCCCAGCTTGACGCCCGTCTGCCGGGCAATTTCAGATTGACTCAGCCCTTGGAAATAGGCCAGTTCTAAAATCTGCTGCTGTTCCCGAGGTAACTCCTGCAAGGCAAGGATGATTTGCTCGCGCCGTTCGCTGATCAGTAGGTCTTCTTCAGGAAGATTTGCACTGGCGTCCGTCTGGGCTACTGCGGTGACGCCTTCAATCACTTTGCTCTGTCGCTGACGACGACGCAGCCGGTCGAGGGAACGGCTGCGGGTAATCATAAAGAGCCAGCTATCGAGACGACTGCGGGTGGCATCGTAGCGTGAGGCGTCTTTCCACACTTGGGCAAAGACATCGATAACGACTTCTTCGGCCTCCTCTACCGAGCCCAATATCTTGTAGGCCAACGAATACATGATGCGTGAGTATCGGTCATAGAGTAGCCCCAAGGCCGCCTGGTCCAGTTCGGCAACGCGCCGAATCAGAAACATTTCTTCAGATGGGGTGGATAGGGCCATAGGGATTGATAGGCGGTCCTTTGAACCGGAAGACGGAGGTGATCGTCCGCCAGGTTTCAAAAAAGTTAGACAAAAAATTGAGCCAGAGAGATCCGATTGAATTTTATTGGCGTATACCCCTACAGATTGACGAAAACAAGAGTTTTTCTACAGAGCGAAATTGATTTCCGGCACTGACAGGATTTTTTGCCTAATTTTCAGCTGTTTTTCGGTTTTTCCTGTAGAGCCTCCTGTGATTGCGATCGC
>CAWUKV010000069.1:0-23353 GCA_963923025.1 uncultured bacterium | reverse complement strand
CCAGCCTTACAAAAACACCTGCGCCGACAAAGTCAAACGCTCCCGTCAACAGCTGCGTGCCGACTTAGAATCTTTGGGGTTTGAGGTACGCCCGTCCCAGGGCAACTTTGTTCTGGCTACACCACCCAACGAGTCGGCTGAACAACTTTGTCAGCAGCTTAAAGAACAACATATTCTAGTACGGTACTTCAAGCAGCCCGGGTTGGACGATAAGCTTCGGATTACGGTGGGGACAGGGGCTCAACAGGAGAAACTGATCGCAGCGCTCAAGGGGGCGCTTCAGCACGTTGGATAGTTGGGTTTCGTGCCTCAACCGCAACCTACGGGTGACGCTGGTGGTTTACAGCTTTGGGCACCTTGCTTCAGCCTCCGGGCATCGCTGTCCCCCTTTATATAGAGCGCTTCATATAGAGCGCTTCGTGCCGCGCAATCCGCGAAAAGGGTGAGCCGGATTGCTACAGCAGTGCTGCAGCATCATCTAGCTTGAACCACTGGCTGTTTAACTCGCCTGCCAGCAGCTCAAAGGGTTGGTGGGGTTCGCCTAGATGGTTCACAACCGCTTTTGCGAGACGAAAATCCTGGCCCATCGTGTAGTCATTGGTGGTTACCAGGGTTCGCAGTCCGGCTCGGGTCGCTGCTACTAGACCGTGGTGGGTGTCTTCAATGGCGATACACTCGCTGGCCGGTAACTCCAGGTGCTGAAGGGCGTGATGGTAAATGTCGGGAGAGGGCTTTTTATAGGGCACGACGTCACCCGCAGCGATGATATCGAACCAGTTGGGGCTGTCAGCATCAAGTACGGTGGTCAGCAGGGCCAGGGTGCTTTGCAGGGAGCTGGTGGTTGCGATCGCAAGCCGCACGCCAGCCGACCGGGCCTCTTGAATCAGTCGCCGTACGCCAGGCCGTAGCGGAATTGTACCAATCAGATCCAAGTAAAACTGCCCCTTGGCGCGGTGTAGCTCTTTGACAAAGCCATCGAGGTCAGACGTTTCGAATCCACTAGGGCGAACCGTTTCGATATAGTGCCGGACGCGCTCTTTACCTCCCGAGATCGCCAGCAGCCGTCCGTACTCTGCCACCGACCACTGCCAGGGCAACCCCGCCGCCTGAAACGCCCGGTTAAACGCTACCCGGTGACCGTCTCGCTCTGTCTCTGCCAGTGTCCCGTCCACATCAAAGATCAGTGCTTTTAATTCAGTCACAGAGTTACCTCAGGTATAGAACACGGCATGTCCCATCAAATCGCCAGTACTACAGCTGCCTCTACAGCTGACGTAACGCTTGCTGGGCCTGGTTAAAGGCCATTTCCTCTTCTGATAGCATATCCGGTGCAACCGGCAGGCGCATGTCCCACTGGACACAGGCAAACAGAAATAAGCTGCCAGCCATAACCACAGCCGTTGTCAGAAACTGCCACCCCGGAGACAGCGTCATCGCTGCCGAGGCATGCACCAGCGCAGCTGCCAGAAAGCTACGGGACTCCATGCCCACACCCATCACGAGGTAGCCGATGGTGCAGAGCAGCAGCCACAAAGCGCATAGATTCATCAGAATGAACCCAACGCCGTGAAAAACACCCCAAGCCGTCGCCCCAACACCCAACAACATGAGCCCACTCCACAGGTAAATCAGCCAGCGCAATCGCTCGACTTGCACCCAGAACCAGGCCAGTCGGGTCATTGCCACCATACCGGTCAAGGTCAGCGCAGACCAGACAGCAGCCTGTACCGTCCAACTAATGGGCAAAAACTGTGCGGTTAAAAAGATGCAGGCCGAGATAATGCCCCACACCAGAAATACTTGGTCGATGCGGGTGAAGTGATGTTTGAAGAGGGTCTTGCGGCCAACTTTGCAGTCTAAAGTCAGTAAACCACAAAGGTCTTGAACGTCTAGGGCAGCCTGTTTCCAGCGCAGGATGGGCTCGTTGTTGTTAAACAAGAACATGCTGACTAAATGATGGAGGTTGATAGCGGAATGCTTGATATCTAAATCTTATGTATCCCAGTGTAACGAAAAATATACGCCAAACGATAGTGTATGCTCACTTTTCCTCCGTCGCTGAGCAGAAATATGGCACCCGATCCTCAATTAGTTCGGTTCACCGTAGGTCGATGTCTATAGGCCAAACTTATGGGTGCGTCATCGGTGCAAGCACGCTGGAATGAAGCGTTTTACAGTAGAGAGGCTGACACCCTTCTCAAGCCCATCTTGTCTCGACCTATGAATTCGGCAAATGCCACGCTTGTTGCTCACCAGCTTGCCAAAACCTACGGACGTGGGAAGAAGCGCTTTGAAGCGGTGCGGGACGTATCCCTATCGTTAGATGCCGGTGAGGTTTTGGCTTTCCTGGGTCCTAACGGTGCGGGTAAAACGACGACTATTAAGATGATTTGCGGTCTGGTGCGGCCTGATAGCGGCAAGGTCAGCATCGTTGGGCTGAACCCACATCAAAACCCGGCAGCGCTGCGGCAGGTGGGGGCGGTGCTAGAAGGCAATCGCAACCTATATTGGCGACTGAACCCGCTGGAGAACCTGGCATACTTCGGTGGGCTGCGGCAGGTGCCGCGACGACTGCTCAAGCAGCAAAGCGAAGCACTGCTGGAACAGTTCGACCTGATCGAAAAGCGCAAAACCCCTGTGCAGAAGCTATCGCGCGGCATGCAGCAAAAGCTAGCCATCGCCGTTGCCCTGATTCACCAACCCAAGCTGCTACTGCTGGATGAGCCCACGCTGGGGCTGGATGTGGAAGCCAGCGAGACGGTGAAGCAGCTCGTTCGAGACATTGCCGCGTCGGGCTGCGCCATCCTGCTCACAACTCACCAGCTGGACGTGGCCGAAGAACTCTCAGACCGAGTCGCTGTGATTCGCCAGGGGCAGATCATCGCAGAACAATCGACCCAGGCACTCATTCGAGAGTTTTCCGGCTCAGCCTACCGCATCGAGCTATCAGCCCCACTCGACACCGTACGGGTAGAAAAGCTCACTCAATTTGGCGTTACCGTGGATGACAAGGGACTTTTATTTTCTGGCGATCCAGCCGAGCTGTACCGCATTTTTCACATTCTTGAGCCGTTGCCCATACAGTCGGTTAAACAAGATCAGGCCGCGTTGACTGACGTATTTCTTAAGCTGGTTCGAGACCGCCAATAGGGCAAAAGGTTGTTCAATTGAAAAACACCCCTCCGGTTTAAATTTTTGTCATGGACAATCATCAGACGCGTGCGCATAGAAGGATAAGTAAACTGCTAGGACTGGTCCTTGCGCTAGCTGGGCTTGAGGCGTGTTATTCCCCAACGATACAAGAGACAAAGCCTGTTCCCAACTCTCCAGACACTACTACGTTGGATGCTGACAACAGCCTAGGATCCGACGTTGACGTTGCCCTCGACACCACGACTCAGTGCGAGCTGAACTCGCAGCCGGTCAGTGACTTTCCGTCGTTTCCTGTCGACCTGCCCATACCTCCCGCTGAGGTGAGCTGGACCGAGGCCAGCAGCGATCGCTTAGGCACCGGGTATATCGGTCCTGTTGAGACCGCGGTGACGCCGGATACGCCGGATTACCTACTAGTGGGGTTTGCTAATGCCGACTGGGTCAAGCGGGTAATTTTGCCCCTTTACGACCAGCCCGACGGCGACGTTCAACGCTGGATGGCTTGTGGCTGGCTACTGGAAGCTGCATCGGCTGAGAAAGAGGAACTCTCACTGCCGCTGTTTTACCCTGGCTATAGCGGGTTTGGCATGTTGGTGCTTGACGAAGCTGGGGAGTGGCTACAGCTAGACAACGGGTTGTGGGTACTGCGATCGCACCTCCAAGCGAGCACCGTACCGCTCGCCTACATGAGCTGGTCCCAGCGCTATCAGGGGTTTATGGCTGAACAGGTCAACTACAATGCCGACGACCCTGCGGCCGACTGGGGCTACCTTTCGCCCAAAGATGCCGACACGACCCTAGCCCTGTATCCCTCAGCAGCGACCCAGGCTGATGCGATCGCGACCTTCTCTGCTGATACCTCGTTCCTTCCGCTAGCAATACAGGGCAGCTGGATGCGGGTCCGAGCCTACACACCCAGCAACTTCTGCGATACAGACTGGCAGGGAGAAACCCAGGACGGCTGGATCCGCTGGCTGGACCCAGAGCGGGGCGGGAATCAGTTGGCTGAACCTTACAAGGGCTGCTAGGACAGGAAGGTAGACGTACGAAGTCAGAATCGGAGTTCTGGTCGGTTAAGCCTGACAGCGCTCTCGTAGGGTTCTTGTATGTTTGCTTCCTATACTGGGTCTAACTTTTGGCAATTTACTGTAGCCCACCCAGAAAAAATCTTTAATCTCACGCTGATTGAAGACCAGTGAAGTTACGGTGGGGGCAGTGCGATTTATGACGAGGGCGATATGGGGACTTGGATCAAAGAAACCGATAAGGCCGTCTACCTGATGGAAGGGGGCTACTATCGTCAGAAAATTGATAAGGTTCCTCGCAACGGTACCGTCGAGGGGGAGACTTTCTTCGCGACGCAAAACCTAAAAGACTGGCTCAACAGCAGCGATGCCCCTGGCTTCATGCTGGTGTCGGTGGGTACAGGCACCGCCGAACCTCAGCCCCTGCCACAGACCTCCAGCGGTATCAGTATCGAAACGGTTCCCAGCCAGGTCAAGATTTACCACCCTTATCAGGTGTCTGGCACGGCCACACCAGATTTAGCCAACAAACAGGTGGAGCTGTTCATTGACAACAGCCAAAGCCCCGCCGCCCGTACCACCATTAACGCTGATGGAGAATGGTCGCTAAAGTCTATCTTTGTGGCAGTTTCTAGCCCTCAAGTGCGGCGGCTAAGGGTTGCGGCTGGCGGTAAGAGCGATACTGCCACCATTAGACTCACGCCTTACATTGAGAATCATCCTGGTGCAGCCCGACTTTCGCTTAGTGCCAGTGTAGGGGCAGGTGGCAGTAATCGGGCTAGCGATGTCAAACTGGTGCGCGATCGCTTCGTTGCGCTGGGCTACACGTTCATCCGGTCTAACTCCATCAATGACCTGATTTACGCCATTCGCCTCTTTCAGTCGGTCATCTCAGGCTCTACCAGCGTCAGGGGCGATGGTCGCATCGACGTCAACGGAACTACTCAGCGCTTTTTAGAAGCTGCTAACGCCCCCCGGTGGATGCAGATGCCGGGACGCGGTGTGGGGTTTTATAACTACGAAGTTTTAGACCAGCCCAATGACAGCCACGACTACGGCATCGACTGGATTAGCAACGTCATCCGCGCAGCAGGCATCCATTACGAGTTGGCCTATCGCAAAGGCAACAACAACATTGCCCCCATAGCCGTCAACGACGTCAGCTTGCCCCGCGGTGGAGACACACCTGACCATGCCGGGCACGAGAGCGGCAACGCGGGCGATATTATCTTGCCGCGACGGGGAGGCCGTTTTGGGTTCATTAAATGGACCAGCTCAGATTACGATCGCAACGCCACAGAAGCCATTCTCCGAGCCCTGCGCGCTCAACCCTGGGTGGACAAAAACACCCTTTACTTCAACGATCCAACACTCATCAGTAAAGGTCTGTGTCGTCGCGCAGGCGGCCACGATGACCACATTCACTTCGAAATCAACGTACCCGCAAGAGTTTCGTAGTCATATCAGCCGGCACATCCATAGTAAACAACCCAAGTAAACAACCCAAGTAAGCAACGGACTACAGGGCCTGTTTTGGATCGGGTATGAGTGGAATTTCGGAAGGTTCAAGGGGGTCTTCATCTATCGGATCCAAAGGTGGCTCTAAAACTGGCTGCGGTATGGTGTTGTTTTGGGCTGGGTTGAGAGAGGATTGCTGATAAAGACCTAAAACCAAGCAAAGTGACGTTAAGAACAGCAGGCCCGCTATGAGCAGAGTTCGAATGGGGACGCGCCGGTTCAAGAACTCCTCGACTTCGAGTTCGCCAGGGGTAGGGGGCTGAGTCGTCTCGGCTGTTGGAGTAATATTCTCTTCTATGTTTGTTGGGACAACAGTATCAGACGGTGGCACCAGCAGCGGCCCTGACTCAAAACTTGCAGCTAAAGGCTGTGGCTCGGGTCGTGAAGGTGGGGAATGGATGGGTGCAGGTATTGTGCGATCTTGCGGCGGTTCAGGATATAAATAGCCCTGCATTGGCTGCTCAGGCTTGGATCGCAAATCGGTAACGAGATGTGGAGACACCGCCGCTGCAAAGCCCATGACCGCCTCAACCGCCTGACAATCTGGGTAGCGCTGGTTTGTTGGCACCTGTATCATGCCGTCCAACAGTATCCCTAGTTCGCGGCTCACCAGCCGAGGTAAAAAGTCTCGCCAGGCCCACTGCCCGTTTGCAGTGTCGTACAGGCTAAAGGGTGAGATACCCGTCAGTAGATGAATGCAGGTAACCCCCAGGCTGTAAATGTCGCTGGCAAAGGTGGCCTTGCCACGGGCTTGTTCTGGAGCCACGTATTCTGCGCTGCCAATCACGGTTCCAGTCATGGCCAAAGCTGTACCCGTTGCGTGTTTGGCGGCTCCTAAATCGACTAGAAATAACTGTTGATCAGACTGTCGATGAATGATGTTGGCGGGTTTAATATCGCGATGAATCACATCGTTGTCGTGAATGAAACGCACGATCGGCAACAGCGCCTTGAGCAGCTGCCAAATCTGTGACTCATTCAGCGGTCCCTGCTGGTTTAAGCGCTGTGCCAGATCTGGCCCATCGATAAACTGTTGCACCAGATACAGAAAACCTGCCTGCTCAAAGCTGGCCAATAGCGCTGGAATACGATTGTGGGTACCCA
Source organism: uncultured bacterium (assembly GCA_963923025.1). Lineage (GTDB taxonomy): Bacteria > Cyanobacteriota > Cyanobacteriia > Phormidesmidales > Phormidesmidaceae > CAWUKV01. The sequence continues at coordinate 16,553 of CAWUKV010000069.1, read as the reverse complement.
GCTGTTCCAGCCGGGCAGCTTCCTGCTGAAATAGCTCATTTGCTTTGTGACTAGAACCTTGAACGGGCGCATGTTGTTTAATGACGCACCGGGGTTTGATGGATTGGCTCTGATCCACTGCTAGAAACGTTCGACCGAACCCCCCCCCTCACTAGCGGCTGTAAGGCAACATACCGCTTTTGCAGCACCAGCGGATGTTGGCAGGTTGCGCAAGTCTGAGTGTTCTCTTCGTTGTGAGGTGACGGGCAGTGAGGATTCGTGCAATAGGCCATAGTTGGGCGTTTGTATAGCGCTTGCCACTTTGCTTAGGACAATTCTGGTGCTCAAGTGCTTGATATTGGAGCCAAGTGGCTCGCAACCGCGCACAAACCCCATGAGAAAGGCCTTTGTGGCGGTTGCTATAACAGGTGGCCTGGTCAGCCATGTTGGCTGCTTGTTCCGAGGAATACAGCTCGCTCAACCCAAAGTCCGCACGACAGTGTCTACCCTAATCGGGTTCTTTGTCAGCATTCCCCTCATCGTTGCGAGCGGCTCCCTCAACTCCTCCCTCTACCTGGCTCTTGAATCGTCTGCCGAATGGATAGCCCAAAGGAGAGGGGCTCGCATGTCTGGATAACTCTTTTAACGCTTTCTTGCTAGGGTCAAACCGTCTGCAATCGGGACAAGGCTGATATCGACCCGTGCGTCGTCGTAGATTTTCTGATTTAGCGCTTGAATCTTCTTGGTGCGGTTGTCTGTCGTATCTGGGTCAGCCACGCGCCCTGACCACAGCACATTGTCGATGACAATCAGTCCACCCGTTCTGACCAACTGTAAGCACTGCTCGTAATACTGGTCGTAACCGCTTTTGTCCGCGTCGATGAAAGCAAAGTCAAAGGTCCCGGTCTCTCCGGCATCAATCAGCTGGGCCAGCGTTTCGGTCGCTGGGGCAATTCTTAGGTCGATCTTGTCCGCGACGCCTGCGGTCTGCCAGTAGCGGCGAGCGACCTCGGTATATTCTTCGCTTTTATCGCAGGCAATAACCTTGCCGTCTTCCGGCAGCGCCAGCGCCACGACTAGGGAGCTGTAGCCGGTAAAGACGCCGACTTCCAGCGTTTTCTTCGCCCCGAGGAGCTGAACGAGTAAGGCCATCAGCTGCCCCTGTTCAGGCGAAATCTGCATCACCGCCATCGGGTGTTGAGCCGTCTCAGCCCGGAGCTGTTCTAGCACCTCCGGTTCACGTACGGAGACGCTGCGGAGGTAGTGGATGAGCCGGTCATCCATCGCGAGGAGCTTTTCTGCCATGTCGGGCTATTGAGAGGTGAGACGCCTACTGACAGAGTACCTGACGCATGGTGCGCATATTGCCCGGTAGTTCGTTGCGCATGGCTGATTCGAGTAGGAAGCCGGGAACGGGCACCAGTGGCGTGGCCCGAACGGAGTAGGTCAAGAGCGTGCCTTCTTGAAAGTCTTCTAGGGTTAGATCGGCAGCAAAGTCTGAAAAGGTGCCGCGCTCTAGGCGGAACTGAATGCTCTGTTGGACGGTTTCAATCACGTGCAGGTAGATTTCGACCTGGGCAGTGAAGACCAGAAAAGCTTTGCGCGCGGCCTGGTAGAGGCGGCGGGTGACCCGGTGGGCGTGGGCCTTGTCGCGGACCTGATCTTTCACCTGGCCCAGTACCCGGCTGTCGGTGATATTGGGGAAGTAGTGGACCCAGCGGCTGTAGTCGGTTAGCTGCTCCCAAAGGTGCGATCGCACTACCGGTACGTAAATCTGGGCTGTCACCGCTGCTCCCGTCGCCGTATGCGGATGCGTTTCGATCAGCACATCCCCTTTTAACAGGGCCGCAGTACTGGAGTCCTCAGGCGCAGAGTTAAAAGCGGGTACAGCAACCATAGGCGTTCTCATCAACTGTTTCTGGTCTGTGTCATTATCGACTAGACACTGTGGACGAAGCATTAAGGCCGCAGGTTGCTGAGTAAAGTCTGAGTAAACTTTAGGAAACAGCCCAACCAGCACCCGTATCATTCCCCAGTATCATTTCGAGCGATCAGTCAAAAGATCACAAAGATATGGCAAAGCGATTTAGACTACGCCCCGGAACTCAACTATTCCTGATGTTGCTGGGATTGACGGCGCTGGTGTGGGTGCTGCGGGGCTTCGGTATTCTTACGTTCATCCCCGGTATCATCATTTGGCTGCTGCTGCTGCTTTGCGTTGGGGTGTTTGTGTTTAACAGCTTTCAAGCAGCGCGGTAAGTAGGGTGGAGGCGCTGTGCTGGTGGGGTAGTGAGGCGTTAATGGCTTTGGGGCGCTAGGCTGGTACAGGGTTTGAGTGGAGACCCGCCCTGTCTGGATATCCAAGGATTGTCAATAGCGGATCATCTGCCCATTTGCCCACCTCCCCATCTCCCAGCCTCTCGCATGATTTCTACCGCGAACCCAACCACGGCCACCCAACGCGACTGGCGACTGTTTCAAAAGCTGTGGCCCTACATTGCCAAGAACCGACGACGGCTGGTGCTACCGCTGCTGCTGCTGTTTCCACTGTCCATCGCTCAAGCGATGCAGCCTGTGCTGATTGGGCAGGCCATCACACTGATCAATCAGGAAGCAGGCATCTGGTCATTTTTTGAAGGGATGACCCTACAAAGCAGCCTGAACATTCTGATTGTGCTGCTGCTGACGGCTATTTTCACGCGGCTGGCGCTGGATGGCTGGCAGAGCTATCTGGTGCAGGAGGTGGGGCAAGACATTACCTATTCCATCCGCAACGACCTGTTTCGTCACGTCAGCTCCCTGGCGATGCGGTTCTTTGACCGCTCCCCGGTGGGCAAGCTGATTACCCGCCTGACCAGCGATGTGAATGCGTTGGGGGACGTGTTCTCGACCGGGGCAGTGGGCATTTTCAGCGACATGTTCACCATTTTGGTGTCGGCAGTGACCATGCTGTTGCTGGAGTGGCGGCTGGGCCTGCTGCTGATTTCGCTGCTAGTGCCGATCACGGGGCTGATTGTGTACTTCCAGCAGCAGTACCGCAAGGCCAACTACAAAGCCAGAGAAGAGCTATCGCAGCTCAATGCCAATCTGCAAGAAAATATCGCAGGCATTGAGGTGGTGCAGCTGTTTCGGCGGGAGCGGTTTAACTCAGAGCTATTTCGGAAAACAAACAACGAATATATTAGTGCGGTCGATAAGACGATTTTCCACGATTCAGCGGTGTCAGCCACGCTGGAGTGGATTGCGCTAGTTGCGATCGCGGCCGTTCTAGCCTTGGGCGGCTGGCTGGTCATGGGCGATGAGCTAGAAATTGGCAAACTCACCACGTTCATCCTTTTTGCCCAGCGTCTGTTTGACCCGCTGCGCCAGTTTGCCGACAAGTTCACCGCCATCCAAGCAGGCTTTACCGCCATCGAGCGCATCAACGACCTGCTGAGCGAGCCGGTAGAAATCCGCGACCCGGCCCAGCCCGTCGCGCTACCCATGCGAACCAACGCCCAGGATGAGGCCATCCCAGGCGAGATTCGCTTCAAAAACGTCTGGTTTGGCTACAAGCCGGACGAGTACGTACTGCGGGATTTGGACTTTGCCATTCGTCCCGGTGAGAAGGTGGCGCTGGTGGGGCCAACGGGGGCAGGCAAAAGCTCGATCATTCGGCTACTATGCCGCCTATATGAGGTGAGCCAGGGACAGATTTTGCTCGATGGCGTAGACATTCGTGACCTCACCCAGGCCGACCTGCGCCAGCGCATGGCCATCATTCTGCAAGACGGCTTTCTGTTCTCGGGGGATGTGAAAAGCAACATTACCCTGGGTGAGTCGTACCCCATGGCCGAAGTGCAGCAGGCCGCTGAGCGCACCAACATTGCCCCCTTTATTGAGTCTTTGCCCCAGGGCTACAACACCCAACTGCGGGAGCGGGGCACAAACTTATCCGGTGGTGAGAAGCAGCTGCTGGCCTTTGCCCGTGCTGCCATTCGCAACCCTGGCATTCTGGTACTGGACGAGGCGACGGCAAATTTAGATGTGGGTACCGAAGCGTCAATTCAGCAGGCGTTGACTACGCTACTGGAGAATCGCACGGCGATTATCATCGCCCACCGGCTATCGACCATTCGCAATGTGGACCGCATTTTGGTACTGAAGCAGGGGCACCTGGTGGAGCAGGGCAGTCATGATGAGCTGCTGTCGCAGGATGGGCTTTATGCGAGCTTGTATAAGTTGCAGATGTTGGGACAGTGAGTTCTAAAGGCGAGCTATGTACATATTTGTAGACTTGAATAATGGCTGTTTCCAAAAGTTCACTTTACTTTGCCCCCAGTTTTGTAGAATGCAATTGCTGACTCTAACCTGCATGTATCCTGATAATTAGTTTACTCAAATGTCACTTCAAAAATTTGTATTTAAAAATAGTCAAACTATAGGAGCAGCCGCAGCAGAGCAAGATAAACGTTATTTATACGACTGCTTTGTAGATACCGGCGTTTTGGAGACACTGCTTGATTGTGAAGATCATCGATGCATTCTCGATGGGCGAACAGGTGCTGGTAAGTCAGCTCTTATTGCAATGATCTGCGAACAGCAAGAACACGTCATACCTATCGGTGCAAATTCGCTATCACTTGAGTATATTGCTAATTCAAATATCATAAACTTTTTCGCAGAAGCTGGAACTAACTTAAATTTGTTCTATCGATTGCTATGGCGGCACGTTTTCGTTGTTGAAATCTTGGGAGAAAAATTTGGATCCGCGCCAAAAACTCAGGGCTTTTCAGGATGGATTCGGAATTGCTTGGGAAAAAATGAGAATCATCGAATGGCTCTTGATTACTTGAGCGATTGGAGTGATTCGTTTTGGAAAGAAACTGATCACAGGGTGAAGGAGGTAACTCACAAGCTTGAAAAAGATCTTGGAGGTGTGGTAACAACTAAACTTCCAAAGATAGGAGACCTAAACCTGACAGCAGCGCGGAAATTAACAGAGGAACAAAAAGCTGAAGTATCTCACCTTGGCCAGGAGGTTGTCAACAAGGTCCAAATAAAAGAATTGAACGCTATTGTAAAAGTCCTAGATGAGATATTGCTTACAGATCGTCAGAAAAAATACTATTTAGTAATTGACAAGCTGGACGAGGATTGGGTTGAGGAAAAGTTAAGGTTTCGATTAATTCGAGAGTTAATAGAAACCGGAATGGCCTTTACGAACCAAATCTCAAATGTAAAGGTTGTGATATCTCTTAGGAATGATCTGTTAGATAGAGTGTATCGGTATACGAGGGATACTGGATTTCAGGAAGAAAAATATACTGACAGTAGCATCAAACTTCTATGGACTAAGAGGCAGCTTATTGAAGTTTTAGACAATAGAATTAACAAATTAGTTAAAAATAAATACACAAATAAATTAGTTAGTTCTACTGACGTTATGAGAGGCGTCAAGTTCAATAAATATCAAGTTCAGCTTGCTTCGGAGTATATGATTGAGAGAACTCTTCTACGTCCTAGAGATTTGATTCAATTTTTTAATACATGCATAGAGCAGGCTGATGGAGAAATCATCATTAGTAATCATGCGCTTTTTGAAGCGGAGGGGATATATTCTAGAGGACGGTTTAGAGCATTGATTGACGAATGGTTTGGAATATACCCAAATTTGGGTTTGATTTCTCAAATTCTAAGAGGGATGCCCCCAAAGTTCCTAGTAGGTAAATTTACGAAGGAATCTTTAGAAGACGGCTGCCTCCAAGCCCTTACGAATTCTGATTTGAGGAGAGAGGGTAAGTGGTACGAAGAAATGAATGGAATTGTCGAGGAAAGATTTTCTGTTGATACGTACAGAATCAACTTAGTCTCTCGGCTTTATAAAGTTGGATTGATAGGTCTGAAATCTAACAATTCGATGCCTGTATCTTGGAGCTTTATAAGAGGCAGCAGTATTTCAAAAGCAGAGATTTTTGATGAGTCGGAAGTACATATACAAAAGGCTTTTTGGAGATACTTTGGAGTCAAGCCCCCTACCAAGAGATAGGGCAGTAGGGTTGCTACTGTCCAACAACAACTACGCTCGTGCGAGGATTTAGACAACAGCTATAGGTACTTATGATGGTGCAGCCCACCGAACACTGCCACATCGTCAGAAATGACGAAATATTGAGCAGTGAACCTATCATTAAAGGTACTCGTACGCCCGTCAGAGCTATCGTCGAAATGTGGCGCATTGGCGTTTCACCCGAAGAAATCCCTCACAGGTTGCCTCACCTCGGCCTGTCCCAAGTCTTTGATGCACTCAGTTACTATCTAGACCATCAAGCAGAAATCAACGAATATATCGAACGTAACCGGATTCCAGAGGAGCTGATTGACCCGAAAGTTCGGAATCTATGAGCAATATTTTTATTCACGTCTACCTAGATGAGGATGTCGATGTTCTGATTGCTGACCTTTTACGCTCTCGGGGCTTCAGCGCAACAACAACACAACAGTCTGGGCAGCGAGGAAAGACAGATGCTGAGCAATTAGAATTTGCAACAAGCATTAGCGCGGCGATTCTGACGCACAACCGTACAGACTTTGAAGATTTGGCTCAGCAGTATTTCGATGTGAATAAATCTCATTCTGGAATTATTGTTGCCGTTAGAAGACCCTACACAGAAGTTGTTCGCAGACTGCTTGCAATCCTCGATACTACTACAGCAGATGAGATGGAAAACCAAATTCTTTACATCTGATACAGCACAAACGCAGAAAACTTGAGCCCCTGTCAGACAGCCTATAATCGAAGAATCAAGGCAACTTTGGTGTAGAAGGATGATTGCAATCGCACCCATAAAATCCTTACCAGATGGCTCAGTAGCCACCATTCCAATGAGCTGGGCCGACTACCAGCAACTGGTCGCCCACCGCCGCGATCACAGCACACCACGTCTCAAATACGCTAACGGATACCTGAGCCTTAAGATGCCGACTTTTGAGCATGGTCAGTTAGACGCCATTGTTGCCGACCTGATCGTTGCAATTCTCAACCAGCATCTGCGCGACTATGTCCGAACAACGCCTGTGACCCTACAAATTCCTGAACAGGCAGGCATTGAACCCGACCACTGCTTTTGGCTTAGCAACTGGGCAGCCGTGAGCGGTAAAAACCGAATTGACCTAGCGACCGATCCGCCGCCTGACATCGCAGTCGAAGTCGATGTGACCAACTTCACGAATGTCTTAGACTACGAACACTTCAAGGTGCCTGAAGTATGGCTCGTTCGAGGAGATGTCTTAGCCATTTTTGCCTTCACACCCCAAGGGTACACTCAGGCAGAAACCAGTCAGTTTTTCCCTGATATGGCTATTCCACAACTCTATCAACAGGTGATGTCTGCTATTGCCAATGGGGCGAGTCCTCCACGGGCAATTCGCTCAGCTATTTGAACAAACTCGTAGTCCTGGTTCAATGTGCTGCTGTGCGAAATCGTTATTGATAAGCTCCAAAGGCTGCCTAACCCTAATATATCTGGCTGGGCCATGATGAAAACCGAAATATCGATTCCAGACCCCATTTTCGAACAGGCGGAAGAGCTGGCTCTGCGATTAGGCATGTCACGGAGTGAACTTTATCTCAGAGCCCTGAAAGCCTATCTCCAGAAGTACAATCGTGACCAAATTTCTAACAAACTCAACAAGGTCTACGCCAAGCAACCTTCCAAGCCAGATCCAGTAATGGCAAAGATGCAGTTTCTGTCTCTGCCGCACGAGGACTGGTAATGCATCGTGGCGAAATTTGGTAGGCCAATCTACCGAATCCAAAAGGCTCAGAATATACATTACGCAGATCACGTTCGATAGCGAGGGAGCAGGGTCGTAAAGTATTTTTTGCTTCTTCCCATGGCGCTAGCGCGAAAAATCACGCAACGGTTTCTGTCACTTTAGCCATTGACTGTCCGGCCAGCCAGCCTGTTGTCCAGGCACTTTGAAAGTTGAAGCCGCCGGTAACCCCGTCAATATCTAGTACCTCACCCGCAAAATACAGGCCAGGGCAGAGACGACTTTCCATCGTTTTGAAGTTCACTTCCTTCAGACGAACGCCGCCACAGGTCACAAACTCGTCCTTAAAGACGCCTTTGCCCTCCACGGCATACGTGCCCTGGCTGAGCTCTTGCACCAAGCGGTTGATCCCTTTTTTAGACAGGTTTGCCCAGGTGAGCTGTGGGTCTAAGTCGCAGCGCTGTAGCAGGTAGTGCCACAGGCGTTTGGGTAGATCAAACAGGCTATAGGTGGCCAGGGCCTGGCGCGATCGCACGTCCTTAGCCTGCTGCAAACTCTCTCGAATAGTCTCCTGACTCATCTCCGGTAGCCAGTTCACCGTCAGCGTGGCCCGGTAGCGCTGCTGCTGCAAATGTCGTGCGCCCCAGGCCGACAGCTTTAGGACCGCCGGACCACTGAGCCCCCAATGGGTCAGCAGCAGTGGCCCCGTTTGCTCCAAAGGCTTCTTAACCCCCTCAAGCTTTAGCTTCAGCGCCGTAGGATTCACCGATAGCCCCTTTAGATCCCGTAGGCGGGCGTCTTTGACGTTAAAGGTAAATAGAGAAGGTACAGGCGGTTCGATGGTGTGCCCCAATGACTGGGCAATACGGTGACCCTGGGGGCTGCTGCCGGTTGCTAGGAGAACGCGATCGCACCTTAGCGTTTCCCCAGACTTTAGCCGTACCTCAAACCCTGGATGGGCCTGACTCACGCCAGTGACGGGTGACCGCGTGCGAATCTGCACGCCCGATGCCTGAGCAGCTTGGGTCAAACAGTCCACAACAGTGGCAGAATCGTCCGTCACCGGAAACATGCGGCCATCGGGCTCTGTTTTGAGGCGGACGCCTCGCTGGTTAAACCAGGCAATGGTGTCCTGAGGCTGAAACCGTGAAAACGCACCGCGTAGCGCCTTTCCCCCACGGGGATAGTGCTGCACCAGCTGCGCCGGGTCAAAGCAGTGGTGGGTGACGTTGCAGCGCCCGCCACCCGAAATTCGCACCTTGCTGAGCGGCTCAGAACCGGCTTCTAACAGCGTGACCCGACAACCTGGATTGACGGTGGCGGTGGTCACAGCCCCAAAAAAGCCCGCAGCGCCCCCACCAATGACGACCGTGTGCATAAAACTCTGACACAAACCTCCGAAAAAGGTGGCACGCTATCCTTTGACTGTCGTATATTAAGGAATATGAAGATATCTCATTCGTGAGTGAGATGTCACATAGTGATGATTGCCTTGGTTGTCTTCGCCTGTGGGCTGGGGCAGCCAATTTTCTTTTGGGCTAGCACGCACGACAGGCTCTCATAAAGTTTGAGAACTATTACGTTTATTCCACCCACGACCCCATTATGGCTAGCAAAGATCAAATCAAACAGCACCTTTCTCTCAGCTCAACCGTCAAACTTGACGACATTACGCCGGTACCCAAGGGCAACCAAGAGCGCAAGATGCGCATTATGGAGCACGTCAAGAAGAGCAAAGGGTCTGAGTCGTAGACTAACCCTGCTCTAGCCGAGACTACTTAAGCGCCTCCGCCGTTGGTCGGGGGCGCTTTCTATGGGTCGGGTGTCGAGTCTGGCCTAGCTCGCTGCCAAGCTGGCTCCGTAGGGATCCCATAGACTCAGGTTAGAAAATTGTGAGGTCCCATTCGGTATCGGTCAAGCCGTCAGTCCCGACCAGGCTGATGCGGACGTCGAGGTAGCGATCGCAGTATACGTTGCACTGCTTGTAGCGTGGATTGGGGCTCCCCAGCCGAGCGTCCTGGTCAGCATACTGGCGGAGCAAGTCGCTGCGATTGGGAATAGCGGTGGCGTGGGAGGCTGGGGCGTCGGCATCCGACCAGCCCTTAGCAGGGTCCACAGTGCTGGAAGTTGCGTACGCAACCTCACGGGATGCGTCTACAGAGTTGGGAGAAGGCATTAAAACGGTATACCTGAAATGGATGAGTGCATTACAGGCTAAAGGATGCAGCGAGTAAAATAGCCGTCTGTGCTAAAAGGTTTAAGAGTCGTCAAATTCTTATCTGATGCTCACAAATTGTCTAAATGGCCTTGCTAGGCTCTAGATCGTCAGACTCTCAGCCCCCCAGCAGCACGATTTCAAGCAGCATGGTCTCAAGCAGCATGGTCTCAAGCAGCATGGTCTCAAGCAGCAAGGTCTCAAACCGCATGGTCTCAAACAGTACGGCTCCCGTTAGCACTGCCCGTCCTCGACTAGAGCGCATTCACTTAGAAGTCACCAACGTCTGCAACTTCAAGTGTGAGTTTTGCCCCGACGCCATTATGGAACGTAAGCGCGGGCACATGGCACTGCCGCTGCTGACGAAGGCGCTCGATGAGATCGCTGAGCGAAATCTTGCCAAGGTGGTCGCGTTTCACCTGATGGGTGAACCGCTCATCTACCCCCACATTTTTGAGGCGATTGAGCTAGCGCTGGAGCGGGGCATCAACCTGCACCTGACCACAAACGGCAGTACCTTTTCCCTGCGGCCAGAGCAGATCGAGCGGCTGGTCGCATCGGGCATCCCGAAAGTCACCATTTCGTTGCAGACGCCGGACCCGGATACCTTCATTATTCGCGGTGCGCCGCCAATGCTAAAGCCCGACAGCTATTTTGAGGGCATCACCCAATATGTACAAGCGAATCTGGCAGATTCTAACTCGGCAACGCGGGTCCACCTGAAGTTTCTGGACACCACACCTCATCCCTTTCTGGTGCCGCACAAACAAATGCACGTTGTCGAGGGCAAAGAACAGATGCGCCAAGAGCTGACAGCCTGGGCCAATCGTCTGTTAGAGGGCGCGCCAGAACGACCGACTGAGGCTGAACTGCGGGATAAAATTGCCCGACACAAACCGGGACGCTGGCAGGTGATTGAACTCACGCCCAAGCTAGCGCTAGAGACCTTTCCGCTCGATAGCTGGGGCAATGTCGAAAGTGACACCGTCGTGCCCGCCAGCTTTGGCTACTGCAACGGCGCCACCGATCAGGCGGGCATTCTTTACGACGGTACCGTTGTGCCCTGCTGCAAGGACTATGACGGTCAAATTCCTTTGGGCAACCTTAACAACTATTCTCTGTCAGACATTCTCGACCAGCAGCAGCCCGCCTGTGGGCTCAGGGCAGGCTTTGACCGTTTTCAGGTCACCCACCCGGTCTGCAAACGCTGCATGGGCGCAGACACCAAGCAAAAGGCGCTGCTCCGGCAGGTCGGGTCCATTGCCTACTTCAAGGCCTATAACCCGGTGATGAAACGCTTACAGCCCGGCTGGGGAGAAGTGTAGTGAAACCGTAGAAGGGGCGCTAAAGCGCCCTAACCGCGCTCAGCACCGCCTCTGGCTCGGCCCGCTTGGTGTAGTCCGCATCGGCAAAGGCAAAGCGAATGGTGCCGTCCCGGTCAATGACGTAGGTGGCAGGCATCGGCAGCTCGTAGCTCTCGTCACCGTTGCTGCCATTGATATCAATACCAAACTTCTCGTAGATGGGTCTTAGTGAGGGGTCCAGGGTGAATACCAGACCGTAGTCCTTGGCAACGGTATTGCCGACGTCGCTGAGGACCGCAAACTCTAGCTCGTGTTTTTCGGTCACGCTGAGGGAGTGGTTGGGCAGCTCCGGCGAGATGGCGACCAGTTGAGCATTGGCGGCAGTGAAGTCTGGCAGAAGCTGCTGAAAGGCACGCAGTTCCAGGTTGCAGTAGGGGCACCATTCGCCCCGGTAAAAGTTAATGACAACAGGAGCCTGCTGTAAGAGTTCGCTGAGGCGGACGGTGTTGCCCACGGCGTTGGGCAGTGCAAAGTCAGGGGCCGTGTCGCCCACCTTAAGCGCTTTGTTGGCTAGGCCCGTAGCTGCAAGCGTGTCCGTAGCAGCATTCATGACGTCCTGCGTAGCCTGGTCTACTTTTTCGCGAAAGCCAGCCCGATAATCCTGAATCTGATCCGTGAGCGTTTGAGTTTGAGTCTGCATGGGAGTCTCCCAGTGGGTGAGGCATTCGCCCCTTTGTTCCAAATATTAGAACTAAAGCGCTGACGCAACATGAATGATTGTTGAGAATCCCCTAAGGAGTGGCTGTGGCTAGACTGCTGCGATCGCACCAGTCCCATCGGGTCGCCCCTACTGAGCCGGGCTAGCAGACTGATTCTTAAAGTTCGCTGGCCCTTCGTAGCTGGAGATGGTCGCCAGCGTTTCCAGCGACTGTACACCCGCTAACATTTGACCGCCGATCTCCCAGGTGGGGAAGCTTTGCACCCCCTTACTCTGGCAGAGCTGCGTTCGGGCATTGGCCCCCTGCGGATCGCACTCAACGTAGGAGATTTTGTCAAAGGCTTCCTGACCAAACAGGGTTTGCTGCGCGTGGCAGTGGGGGCACCACCAGGCCCCGTACTTGACTGCGCCAATGCTGGCTAGGTGCTCGGCCAGGGCAATCTCAGCGGTGCTAGAGGTTGTTTCAATGGGCGGCGGCGTCTGCCCCACCATCGCGGTTTGGGAGCAGGCGGCACCGACAACAATGCTCATAGCAATAAAGGCAAGGACAATCCGCGTAAAAAGTTTGTTGTTTCGCATGGGTTTAAATAAATTCTAGAGATTCAATCAGGGTTTCGAGCTGACTAACCGGCATTGAGGCGGCAATGGCGTAGAGATAGTTGTTCTCGCGCCAAAGGATGAGATTAACGTTGTTGTAGGTCAAGGTGACGTGGGTTTCTAACAATTCTGGAAACTGATCGCCGTTAAGGTCAATTTGGTAGACCGACACCGTTTGCTGTTGCGGCAACTGGTAGGTCAAACGCACGCCTTTTGCCTTTTCAAACTGGCACGGGCTACCGCCCAAAAGCTCAGCCTGGGCAGCAACCAGGCTCGGCATTAGGTCGACGGCCAGTGCCTGGGAGAGCAAGCGGGGCTGGTCGGCCTGAATATCGACCGGCCCCTGCGATCGCGTCAGCGATCCGGTGTGGTCCTGCACTAGCTCGGCTAACCCCGTCCACTGTTGAGCCAGCATGGCCTCGGCTGGATACACCGTCACGGCACTCTCGTCGGCAACTTTGATTTGCTCCGTCGGATATTCTGTCGGATGTTCTGTCGGATATTCCGTCGGGCGCAGCGCCAACTGTGTCTGGAGCCGGGTGACCCGGTAAGCCAGCAGCAGGCTCAATCCGGTCATTACGGCGAGGCCGACGGGTAGGGCTCGTTTTCTCCACTGGGCGGGCGCGGGCAACCGTGGGGTCAACCGTCGGGGTGATGCAGTGGCGCGGGTAAGCAGTTGGGCTTTTAGACTGGCATCGGGCTGCTGCTGAGGCAGGCCATAGGGCAGCAGCGTCAGCGTCTCTTGCAGGTCCGCTACGGTCTGTGCCAGGGCAGCGTCCGTTGCCAGCCGAGCCTGAAAAGCCGCCATCTCTTCAGAACTCAGATCCCCCAGGACATACCCGGCAGCCAGCGTCTGTAAATTGTCAGACTGTGAGGTCATGGCTGATCCTCGCTGAGTTGGGTTTGCAGGTGCGATCGCAGCTTGAGCAGTCCCCGTCTGGCCCAGCTTTTGACCGTGCCCAGCGGCACACCCAAGTGAGCCGAAATTTCCGCTTGAGACTGGCCCTCGTAGTAGCTGAGTTCTAGAACCTGACGCTGGTCGGGGCTCAGCTGCGCTAGGGCCGCCCGGACAAGGGCGTGGCGTTCTTGTTGGCTGACATGATCCATTGGATTGACAGCGGGCCGTTGGGGTTGCTGGGCCAGCTGACTAACGTATTTGTGTCGGGTCGACTGCGATCGCAGTCGGTCAATGGCGCGCGAGCGGGTCAGCAGACTCAAGTAGCTCCCTAAGGAGCCTCGCTTAGGGTTATAGCCCGTGCGTTGAAGCGTCAGAAACACATCTTGAGTCAGATCCTCTGCGCTACCAACATCCCCCAGGCTACGGAGCGCGGTGGTATAAACCAGCCCAGCATAGCGGTCGTAGAGGACCCCCAAAGCCGCGACATCTTGCTCCCGTACCCGCTGCACAAGCTGCGCATCGGTGGGCATTAAACTAGGACGTGGTCGAAAACTAGCCAGCATAGCGTTGTCGTAAAGCCACCGTGGTATGGACCCTACAGTGGCAGAGCTAAACCCGGCCTGACACCTACAGCTTCCCGTAGGCAAAACCGACCGTTCTGGGCATGGCCCAGATTTAATACAAGTACGCCGCTCAAAGGGAAGTGGATGCAGTGTATTGACATTGATGGTGCAGAAGGCCGTAGCGACTGATATCGGGCCGGTTCGAGCGCCTAACGCGCTTCTCGGGCACCCTAGAGCTGGATAAAGCGGCCGTCATTAGCTCATGCTCCAAACCCCATCCTCCCCTGAACTTCAGCAGGCCCAAGCCCAAGCTCAGGCCTATAAAACTGCGTTAGAGGCCCGCACATCAGAGCTAGCCAGGGTCACTCAAACCTTGCATCAGCTGCAACAAGACCAGCAGCGGTTAGCGTCCCGAGTTGAGGAGCAGATGCAGCTCCTGCGGCATACCTATCAAGGGGTCAGCCACTGCGTCATCATCATCGATGTGAGTTATGTCACGCCCGACGCGGTCCCAGACTTTCACTTTCTCAGCTGGAATCCAGCAACCGAGAAAATGACGGGTATAACCGGACTGACCGCGTTGGGTAAGTCCCCAGAAGACATTTTTGGGGCGGACTATGGGGCCAGCATTCGGCAGCGCTGCCTGGATTGTCTAAACCAGCAACGATCGATCACCTACGAAGAACAGGTGCCCTTCCGGGGCAACGATCGCTGGTGTTTGACGACAATTAATCCCATTCTTAACGCCGACCAGCACATTCACCGGATAGTGCTGACCACGTTTGACATTACAGACAGAAAGACGGCTGAAATGACCCTGCAAGTCAGGGAGGTGCAGTACCGCAGCATTTTCGAGGCAGTCAACGATGGCATTATTGTCAGCGATCTGGAAACCGGCGCGGTCGTCGAGGTTAACCCAGCCCTCTGCCAGATGCATGGCTACACTCGCGAGGAATTTTTACAGCTGTCGCTGCATCAAATTGTGCATTTAGACTCACAGCATCAGGTGGCAAATTATCTATCCGCCGCCAAAGTGGGTGAAACGTTTAGCTGTGAGGCAGTCAGCCGTTGCCAAGACAACACACTGCTCCCGGTCGACCTCAAAGGGGTGCCCTTTTCCTACAACGGTAAGCCCCATGCCCTCGGCGTGGTGCGCGATATTAGCGATCGCAAAGCCGCAGCGGCCGCCCTTTCAGAAAGTGAGGCCAAGTTTCGTCGTCTGGTTGAAGATGCCAATGACGTTGTCTTTTCCCTAGATCCCCAGGGCCACTTCACCTATCTCTCCCCTCAGTTCACCAAGACTTTCGGTTACGCGGTCTCCGATTTTCTCCAGCAGCCCTTTGCCTTGCTCATTCATCCGGACGACATACTCTCAGTCAGCGCGTCGATAGAGCAACTGTATGCCACTGGGCAAAAGCAAACTGGGCTCGAGTGCCGGGTAAAGACTCAGAGCGGCAGCTGGATATGGGTGGTCTGTAATAACTCACCCATCAAAAACCTTGATGGGCAGACGGTGGGGCTTCAGGGCATTGCTCGCGATGTTACCGAACAGAAGCAGGCAGAGATAGCGCTACAGCAAAAGGCCCAAGAGCTAGAGACAACGCTAGAGGAGCTACAGCAGACGCAGCTTCAGATGATCCAGAGCGAAAAGATGTCTTCCCTCGGGCAGTTGGTCGCGGGGGTGGCCCACGAAATCAACAACCCGGTCAGCTTCATCTACGGCAACATGACCCCAGCTGCAGATTACACCCACGATCTCTTGGGATTGATAGAGCAATATCAGCGGTACTACCCTGAGCCAAAGGCGGAGATTTTAGAAGAAATCGAGGCCATTGATCTCGACTTTCTCAAAGAAGATCTGCCGAAAATCTTAGGGTCAATCCGGATGGGGGCTGAGCGTATTCGAGAGATTGTCAGTTCGCTGAGAACCTTCTCTCGCCTAGACGAAGCGGCCTGTAAAGCGGTTGATATTCATGCCGGTATCGACAGTTCGTTGGTCATTTTAGAACATCGCCTCAAGGCGACTGCTGCGCGTCCAGCGGTGCAGGTTGTCAAAGACTATGGCGATCTTCCCTTGGTCGAGTGCTATGCAGGACAGCTCAATCAGGTGATTATCAACATTCTCTCTAATGCATTAGATGCGATGGAAGAGCGAGACCGTAACCGGACCCCCGCCGACTCGGCTCAGAGGCCAAGCACCATCACTATCAACACGCAGATCACTAACAATGAGCGTCTGATTATTTCTGTCAGTGACAACGGACCTGGAATTCCGGCCCATGTGCAAGACCGCATTTTCGACCCGTTCTTTACCACCAAGCCCGTCGGGAAAGGAACCGGCATGGGCATGTCTATCAGCTATCAGATTGTGACCGATAACCACAATGGGACGCTGCGGTGCCAGTCGTCTCCCCAAGGCACCACCTTTATCATTGATATTCCGCAATACCAGCCTTCCGCCCAACACTAGGCGGGCTGCGCCACCACCGCTGCTAGATTTTGCAGGCCTTGCTCGTAGTCTGCG